>NZ_JBSGCB010000067.1:0-41844 GCF_053601595.1 Nocardia sp. NPDC004711
GAACGGCCCACCCGGCCCGGTCAGCTTCCCGGCCACCCGAGCGGCCAGAGCCTGCAGATCAACGGCATTGGTCATGAATCAAATCCTCGAATCCGTTGGGTAGCGCCGTTATCCGAGCGTCTTGTGCGGGACGCCGACGATCAGCCCGCCGTCGATGACGTGCTCCGCGCCGGTCGTGTAGCTGGATTCGTCGCTGGCCAGGTAGACGACGAGATTGGCGACCTCGTCGGCGGTGGCGGCGCGCCCGAGCGGGATCTGCAGGAAGTCCTCGGGGATGCCCTCGGTCATCGGGGTGCGCACCATGCCGGGGTGGACCGAGTTCACGCGAATGTTGTGCTGCGCCAGCTCGAGTGCGGCCGACTTGGTCAATCCGCGGACCGCGAACTTGGTGGCGGTGTAGCCATGCAGTCCGACGCTGCCGCGCAGGCCTTCGACCGACGAGATATTGACGATCGACCCGATGCCGGCATTCATCATCGCCGTGGCCGAGGCCTGGATGCCGAGGAAGGTACCGGTCAGATTGATGTCGACGATCTGCTGCCAGGCCGCCAGTTCGAAGTCGACGATGGTGTTGCCGTTGACGATTCCGGCATTGTTCACCAGGACGGTCAGCGAACCGAATTCCTCGACGGCGACACTCACGGCCCGCTTCCAGTGCTCGGGGTCGGTCACGTCCAGGTGAACGAAGCGAGCCGCCGGACCCAATTCGGCCACCAGCGCTCTGCCTTCGGTCTCGAGCAGGTCGCCGACCACCACGCGGGCTCCGTGCTCGACCAGAGCACGGGCATGCGCCGCGCCCATGCCACGCGCGCCTCCGCTGACGAGGGCCACCTTGCCCGCGACTCGCTTGTTCATGCTCGGGCTTTCCATTGAGAGCTTCTCGGTCATGAGGGCAGCTAAGCATGTCTTCAATCACTGTTTCAATCATTGATTGAAACAGTGGAATGCGGTATGGCCCCGATGGAACGGAACCAGGGATTGCAGACTGTTCGACGACCGCCCACTCATCGCCGATCGACACCGTCAGCGCGGGCAGCTTCCGGCGTGTCGCCAGGTCGCGCCACCAGCCGAACCGCAACCAAGACACACCGATTACGCAGGTCAGACCAGGTGCCGAGGCGCTCGACAACGTAGGCATGCATCACTGGAGTGCATCTGTTTCAAAAATTTTGGTCGAGGGACCAATCGGTTGCGGCGTCGGCGTCGAATCATAATGGACAGTCGGTTTTGGAGTTGGGATGTCCGGCATGGCCTCAGTCGAAGCTGCAACGGAGCAGACGGTGGTGCGCGGGGTTGCGTCGGCGGAGGGACCGCCGGGGAAGGTTTGCCGGTCGGTACAGCGGCGTCTGCGCCGGCGTGTGGTCGACGCTGGGGGCGTTGACGTACCGGACCGTTCGTCGAGGAGTCGGGGGGTGTTACCGGGGTCGGGGATGTTGCCATCGTGTATCGGTCGACGGTCGAGCGCCGGTCGAAGGTACCGCAACTGGTGGCCGGAAATTAGCCGTGGGCGTAATGAGTCCCGAATCGGTCGGCATCGGCTGTAATGATCTTGGCGACGGACTCGACGTATTCAGCACTATGCGGGTTTGGAAATGGTCCCCGCCCTGGCCTCGTTCGTGGTCCCCGGACCGGCGCGCGACAGCGTATCAGCCGGTCCTCGGGCGTTTTGAGTTCCTGAAATGAACGATATTTTGCGGAGGTCGAAATGCGCCAACCGGAGAGTGGCATCGAAAGCGATCCCGACCGTTCCAAATCGTTGCCAACAGGCACATTTCAATCCTCCAGTCAATCCTCCAGGCACACACATTCGGGTAACAGTTCCAACACGCCCAGCAGTAATCCATCGCCGGCCGATATTCTTCCGCTGACGTCGGCGCAGCGGGGAATCTGGTTTGCTCAGCATCTCGCGGAATCCACGCCGATATCTGTCGCCCAATACGTCGAGATCGTCGGCGAGTTGGATGCGGAACTCCTTGCCGAGGCATGCAGAACCGCCGGTCGGGAGTTCGGATCGGGACATATGCGCCTGATCGAGGTCGACGGAGAGCCCTGCCAGTTCGTCGACGAGGAAAATGGCGGCCCGGCGTCGGTCATGGACCTGCGGCGGCACGCCGATCCCGTTGCGACTGCGCACAGAATGATGGTCGAGGATTATTCCGCTCCATTGGACCTGCTGAACGACCACCTCATGACGAGCATCGTGTTCCAGGTCGGCGAGAACCATTACCTGTGGTATCAGCGCGCACACCACATCGCGCTCGACGGATTCGCCGCGGTAACAATGCTGCATCGGATGACCGAGCTGTACAACGCTTGGGTGAAGTCCGAGGAGCCGGCGCCGTGTCAGGCGCAGGACCTGCGGGAAGTCGTCGAGCAAGATCTGGCGTACCGCGATTCGACGCGTCTCGACAATGACCGCGCACACTGGATGGAGCACCTGGCGGGCGCACCTCCCGTCGTCAGCCTGGCCGCCCGGTTGAGCAAACCCACCATTCATCCCACGCTGGTCAGCACAGAGCTGGGGGACGACACCGCGCAGCTGCTCGAAAACGTTGCGTTCGAGCACGAGTCGAGCGTGACTCCGATCATCGTTGCGGCGTTCGCGGCTTATCTCGCGCGGATGACCGGAAGCGATGAAGTATTGCTGAGCCTGCCCGTTTCGGGCCGGCACTCCGCCGTGCTGCGCCGTTCCGGGGGGATGGTGGCAAATGTGGTCCCGCTGCGAGTACAGGTCGCCGGTCAAAGCGTCGGTGAACTGATCGCCGCGGTGAAAAGCGAGTTGACGAGTGCACTCCGGCGGCAGCGCTACCGCCAAGAGGACATATTCCATGACATGGGGATTGCGCGCGACGAGGCGGCATCATTCGGGCCGGCCGTGAACCTCATGATGGTCGAGAACGAGGTTGTACTGGGCAAGACGACAGGCCGCCTGCACGTCCTCACCTCAGGACCCACCGCCGACCTCTTCGTCAATATCTACCCGGGCGCGGGCCGAGAGAGCACGCATATCGACTTCCAGGGAAATCCGAATTCGTACAGCCCTGAAGAACTCGCTGATCACCATCGACGGTTCCGCATGTTCATGCACGAATTCCTCGCCGGCGGACCGGAATGCAAGGTCAGCAGGCTGCCGCTACTCGAAATGCAAGAACGCTCTGCGCTATTACCTGTGCGAGGGCCCAGCGCGGTCGAAACACGGCTGCTTCCAGAGATTCTCAGCGAAAGCGCGCGCGGGAACAGTAGCGGGTGCGCGATCGCCTCGGGCGGCAAGACGATGACGTACGGCGAGCTGGACACGAGATCCTCGCAGCTGGCCCGGCATCTGATCGCGCTGGGGTGTGGTCCGGACACGGCGGTGGCGATCATGCTGCGACGCTCGGTCGAATCGGTCGTGGCGACATGGGCGGTCGCGAAGAGCGGGGCGGCGTTCGTCCAGCTGGCCCCCGAGTACCCGTCGAAGCGGATAGACCACATGGTTGCCGACAGCGGCGCGACCGTGGCGATCACGGTCGACGCCCTGCGCGGGCGGCTCCCGCGGGGGATTCACCCTGTGGTTCTCGACGACCCCGCAACCCTGGCCAAAGGCGACACCGCGAGCGGGCCGATTTCCGATGCGGACCGCATCCGCCCACTACGACCGTCCAACGTCGCCTATATGACCTACACCTCGGGATCCACCGGAGCACCGAAGGGCGTCCAGGTCACGCACACCGGCCTCGCGAATCTCGTTGCCGATCGCGGCGCCACGTACGGCATCGACACGAAATCCCGTGTGTCCTATGCCCTCTCGCCCAGTTTCGACGCCTCCCTGGAACAGTTTCTGACCTGTTTCGCGAACGGGTCCACGTTGGTGATCGTGCCGCCCGAGGTGACCGGCGGCGAGTCGCTCACGCAACTGCTGGCCGATGAGCACGTGACCCACCTGACGCTGACGCCCACGATGCTGGCCACGGTCGACCCGCAGCTGCCGACCGACGTGCAGGTGGTCGTGGTCGGGGGCGACGTCTGCCCACCGCACCTCGTGGAGCGGTGGACCCTGTCGGCGTCCATGTACAACGAGTACGGACCCACCGAATCCACCGTGACCGCCGCCGGCGCCATGCTGAGACCCGGCCGCGCCCACACGGTCGGCGGCCCCATCCGTGGCGTCTCGGCCATGGTGCTGGACCGGGCGCTGCAGCCAGTGCCCAGGGGCACCGCGGGCGAGTTGTACCTCGCCGGGCCGGGATTGGCCCGGGGATACAGCCATCTGTTCGTCGAAACCGCCGCCCGGTTCGTCGCCGATCCGTACGGCGGCACCGGCGCGCGCATGTATCGCACCGGCGACATCGCGCGCTGGACCGGCGAGAACGGCGAGACGACGCTGGAGTTGATGGGCCGCAGCGACTTCCAGATCAAGATCCGCGGATACCGGATCGAACCGGGTGAAGTCGACGCCGCGCTCACCACACACGACGACGTGGATCTGTGTGTCACGGTGCCGGCGCAGAACAACGTCGGCACGACCGTGCTGGCGTCCTATGTCGTCCCGGTCAGCGGCCGCCGGATCGATCCGGTCGAAATCCTGCGCTTCGCTCGCGATTCGCTACCGCCGCATATGGTCCCGGCGGTGGTCCTCCCGTTGGACAGCCTCCCGGTGAACGCCTTCGGCAAGCTCGATCGCCATGCCTTGCCGAAGCCCGAATTCGGGACCGCGCCGGTCGGGCGGGCACCGGCCACGGCCCGGGAGAAGACGATCGCACGGTTGTTCACCGAGGTGCTCGGCGTCCCGCGGGTCGGGGCGGACGACAGCTTCTTCGCCCTCGGCGGCGACAGCATTCTGTCGATCCGGCTGGTGGCGGGGGCCAAGGCCGAAGGCCTGAGCTTCTCCACGCAGGACGTGTTCGTGCACAAGACCGTTGCGGGCCTGGCGGCCACGGCGACGGAAGTCGGCGATACTCCCGGGCTGGCCGAGTTGCCCGGTGGCGGTGTGGGACCGATGCCGTTGTCGCCGATCATGCACGCCATGCTGGACCGCGGTCATTACGACCGATTTGCGCAGGCCGCGCTGGTGCAGCTGCCCGAGGGGGTCGATCGGGCGGGTCTGGTGCGCGCGCTGGGATCCCTGCTGGACCGCCACGACATGCTGCGCGCGGTATTGCGCGGCAGCGATTCGGCCGATCGGTTCGTCGAGGTACTCGATCGGGAAGCGGTCGACCCGGAGGCCGCGCTCGTCGAAGTCCGGCTCGATCGACGTGACGCCGCCGAAGTCGACCGGCACCTGAACCGAGCCGCGGATCGATTGGACCCGGGCAACGGTGTGCTCGTGCAGGCCGTCTGGATTCAGGATCGCAGCGGCTCCGGACCCGACCTGATGTGGCTGGTGATCCACCATCTCGCCGTCGACGCGGTGTCGTGGCGCATCATCCTCACCGACCTCGCGCAGGCCTGGGCGCAGGTCTCCGCCGGCGGCGAGCCGCATTTCGGCCCGCTCACCACCTCGTTTCGGCGATGGGTGCACGGCTTGGTCGAGCAGGCGCCGGGCAGGCGGGCGGCGGAGCTCGAGCTGTGGAAAGACGTCCTCGAGCGCGGCGATCAGCTACTCGGATCGCGTCGTCTGATCCCGGATCGTGACATCGGGGCCACGGCGGGCCGGGTCGATCAGCGTATCCCGGCAGCGGTTGCCGAGGCGGTGCTCACCACCATTCCGGACCGCTTCCACTGCAGCGCCAACGATCCGCTGGTGGCGGCTCTGGTGCTCGCCCTCGGTGAGTGGCGGCGGGGGCGTGGTACGGCGGCGGCCGGAGAGTTGATCTCGTTGGAAGGACACGGCCGTGAGGAGTCGGCCGTACCCGGCGCCGATCCGAGCGCCACCGTCGGCTGGTTCACCTCCCGCTTCCCGGTCCGGATCGACTGGGAGAACGTCGATCTCGATGATGCGCTGGCCGGCGGCGTAAGTGCGGGACTGGCGATAAGGCAGGTGAAGGAGCAGCTGCGCGCGGTGCCCGGCAACGGCATCGGCTATCAGGTACTGCGCCATCTCGATTCCCAGGGTCGCGCCGAGCTCGCAGAGCTGCCCGAACCTCAGGTCAGCTTCAACTACCTCGGGCGGGTGGGTTCCGGTGAACGCTCGGGGCCCTGGGCACCTACCACGGAATTCACCGCGCTGACCGCGACGAGCGATCCGGCGATGGCGCTGCCGGCCGTGCTCGATATCAACGCGATCGCCGAAGAAGGCCACGACGGGCTCGAACTGGCCGCGACCTGGGAGTTCGCCGCACAGGTGTTGACGGGTGAGGAGGTCGGCGAGCTCGCCGGACTGTGGGCTCGAGCCCTGGGGGCGCTGGCCGATCACGTCCGGTCCGAAACCACCTACAGCTTCACGCCATCCGACTTCCCGCTCACCGCGGTATCGCAGGACGATGTCGACCGCTGGCTGCGGGAATACCCGTCGATGACCGATGTGTGGCCACTCACCGCCCTGCAGTCCGGGCTGCTGTTCCACACGATCTACGACCCGGACGGCGTCGACGGCTACATCGTGCAGGCGGCGCTGACGTTCGCCGGGCAGGTGGATGGGGACCGAATGCGACGGGCCGCACAGGTGCTCATCGACCGGCACGACAGTCTGCGGACCGCGTTCGTCGAGAGTGACGATGGGCCACGCCAGATCGTATTGCGCGACACCACGGTCGATTGGGGCGAGTCGAATCTCAGCGGTGTCGGCCGGCAGGCGGAAGCACTGCGGCGACTCGCGACGGCGGCCGCGGCTCCGTTCGATCCGGCCCGGCCGCCGCTGGTGCGTTTCCACCTCGTCCGCACCGGCGTCGATATGTTCCAGTTGCTGGTCACCAACCACCACCTCGTGCTCGACGGCTGGTCGATGCCCCTGCTGATCCACGAGTTACTCGCGCTGTACATATCCGACTGCGATACGGCCCAGCTCGCGCCCCCTCGTTCGTACCGTGAGTATCTGCAGTGGCTGCAGGCTCAGGACCGAGACGCCGCGACCGCCGCGTGGCGGGAGATGCTCGCCGGAATCGACAGTCCGACGCGCATCACGAACGGGCCGGATCGGACCGTCACCGCGCACGCCGACGAAGTCGGCCTGAACCTGGACGCCGCGACCACCGCCGCGATTCTCGATCTCGGCCGCTCGCATGGCGTCACCCCCAACACGGCCCTGCACGTGGCGTGGGCATTGCTGGTGGCCGTCCAGGCCGGACGGCCGGACGTGGTGTTCGGCAATACGGTGTCGAACCGCCCGCCGCGGATTCCGGATGTCGAGCGCATGGTCGGGCTCATGGTCAACACGCTGCCCGTCCGCGTCCGGCTCGAACCCGACGAGACCGTCGGCGACCTGCTCGTCCGCGTGCAATCCGAGCAGGCGACGATGCTGGATCATCAGCACATCGGCTTGGCGGAGCTGCAGCGGGCCGCCGGTATCACCGACATGTTCGATACCGCGACGGTGCTCGAGTCCTATCCGTTCGACCGGGAATTGCTGGCACACGATCTCTCCGACGCCGGATTGCGGCTCGTCGAGATCGTCGCGCACGATGCCACGCCGTATCCGCTGAGTCTGCAGGTGACCCCGCCGCGGACGAGTCGCGAGGGCGGACCGGACACCGGCGAGCCCGGAACCTACACGGTGACACTGAAATTCGCCACCGACCGATTCGACTCGGACGAGGCCCGCACGCTGCTCGAACGATTCGAGCTGCTGCTCACGCAGATCGTCGGCGATCCCGCCCGGAAGGTCTCCTCGATCTCCTCCTGCTGGGATTCCGAACGCGCGCAACTGCTTTCGGTCGGCAGCGAGCAGCCGGCCGCGGACCTCGTGCTCCGCGACATGCTGTCGGGGACGGCGCGGCGGTATCCGGATGCCGTGGCCGTCCGGTGCGGTGACACCACGTGGACCTATCGTGAGCTGGAGCATCGCGCGGACGCGTTCGCTCGCCTGCTGGTCGGCCGCGGTGCTCGTGCCGAGTCGATCGTCGCCCTGGCCCTGCCCCGCTCGGCCGAACTCGTCGTCGCGATCTGGGCGGTGGCGAAAACAGGTGCGGCCTTCCTGCCGTTGGATCCCGGCAATCCCGCCGCGCGGACCGGGGAGTTGCTGTCCGACTCGCGGACCACGCTGGGTGTGACGACAAGCGCTGTGGCACAGCAGCTTCCGGATACCGTCGACTGGTTGATCCTGGATGCTGCCACATCGGACGCGCACGAGGGTCTCCCCCACCCGTCCGGTGTGGCCGGGGGCGACCGCCTGTCGGCCGACAATGCGGCATACGTGATCTACACGTCCGGATCGACCGGCACACCGAAGGCGGTCCACCTCAGCCATCGAGGTCTGGCCGATCTGGTCGCGGCGCAGGCAGATGCCTTCGCGCCGACGCCGGATTCGGTGGTGTTGCAGGTCGCGTCGCCGGGATTCGACGCCTGCGTGGCGGAGTTGCTGTTGGCGCACAGCAACGGCGCCTGTCTCGTGGTGGCGCCGCCGGAGGTATTCGCCGGGACCGACCTCGAGGAATTGCTTCGGTCGCACCAGGTTTCGCACGCGATCATCACCCCGACCGTGCTCAACACCATGGATCCGTCCCGGATACCGTCGCTGACATCGCTCGCGGTCGTCGGCGAAGCTGTCGGGCCGGACACCGTGAACCGGTGGGCCCCGGGGCGACGGCTGATGAATCACTACGGACCGACCGAGTGCACGATCTGGGCAACGGGGTCGGATGCCCTCGCACCCGGCGACCCGGTGACGATCGGTGGCCCGATCCGGGGCGCGTCCGCGATGGTGCTCGACCCGTGGCTGCGACCGGTGCCGGTCGGTGTCGCGGGCGAACTCTATATCGGCGGGCCCGGACTCGCGCGCGGATACGTCGGCCGACGAGGCGTGACCGCGTCGCGCTTCGTCGCGGATCCGCGATCCACCCGCGGCGAGCGGATCTACCGCACCGGTGATTCCGTGCGCTGGGTGCGCGGACCCGCCGGGTTGGCGCTGGAATACCTGGGCCGCTGCGATCAGCAGGTCAAGATTCACGGCCTGCGGATCGAGCCGGGGGAAATCGATGCGCACGTGGCCCGGCGCCCGGACGTGGCGAGCGTCGCCACCGTGGCGGTGCAAGGGCCTGCCGGCGAACCGGTTCTGGTGTCCTATGTCGTCTCCGCGCCGGGCGCTGCCGTCGATGTGGCGGCCATCGAAGGCGATCTCGCGGACAGGCTGCCGCGCTATATGAATCCCGCGGCGATCGTGCGGCTGGCGGAGATGCCGCGCACACCCACGGGCAAGGTCGATCGGAAAGCCTTGCAGCAGCGCGCCTTCGATGCCGACGCCACGGGTGGCAGACCGCCGTCGACGCCAACGGAGCAGATCATGGCGAAACTCTTCGCCGATGTGCTCCATCTCGACACCGTATCCGCCGACAGCAACTTCTTCGCGCTCGGCGGGGACAGCATCGTCTCGATGCGGCTGGTGGCGCTGGCGAGATCCGCCGGGCTCACGCTCACGCCGCGAGATGTGTTCGAAGGCAAGACAGTTGCCGCTCTCGCCGTGACCGCGGGCGGCGATGCGGCTCCGGTGACCATCGAGGAACCCCCGCGACTCCCGAAGGCCGATCACGCGTATCGCGCCTCGGATTCTTCGCTCGTCACGCTCACGCAGCAGGACATCGATCGGCTCGAGCGGCAGTACCCCGGGCTGTCCGACGTATGGCCGTTGTCGCCCATGCAATCCGGAATGCACTTCGACTCGACGTTCGATCCGGAAGCGGCGGACAACTACACCGTCCAGACGATGATCGGATTTTCCGGCGCGGTCGACGGTGAGCGCCTGCGGCGTGCCGCGCAGGCCGTGGTCGACCGGCACGACATCCTGCGGGCCGCTTTCGCGGAAACGTCGGCCGGGCCGTGCCAGATCGTGCTGGACCATGCCGAGATCGACTTCCGGGAGATCGATCTCGCCGATGGCGGCGATGCGGAATCCCCGGCCGACCCGGAATCGATTGCCGCGGCGGACGCGGCGGCGGGATTCGACCTGTCGGCTCCCCCGCTGTTGCGCTTGACGCTCATCCGTCTCGATACGGAGTCCTTCCGGCTGCTGGTCACGAATCACCATGTGATCCTGGACGGCTGGTCGATGCCGCTGCTGATGCGAGAACTGCTCGACTACTACGGATCTCCCGAACATATCGACTCCGCCGGACCCGCGCCCTCCTACCGCGACTATCTGGCTTGGCTGGGCCGGCAGGACAGCGCCGCATCCAAAGCGGCATGGGCGCAAGCCTTTTCGGATGTCGGCGCACCCACCCGGGTGTCCCGCGACGCGGGCGCGGCGGGCGCGGTATCCGCCGCCGAGGTCGGGGCCGAGGTGACGGCGGATCGTTTCGGAGCACTCCGTCGCATGGCGGCGGAGGCGGCCGTCACCATCAATACGGCCGTGGCCGGGGCCTGGGCCCTGAATCTGCGGGTACTCACCGGCGAGACCGACGTGATCTTCGGTTCCTCGGTGTCGGGCCGGCCCCCGGAACTGCCGCTGGTCGATCAGGCGCTCGGCATGTTCCTGAATACGATTCCCGTGCGCGTCCCGCTCGAACCCACGATGACGGTCCGCGAGTTGCTGATCGGCATTCAGGCGCGGCAGGCCCGCATGCTGGAGCATCACCATATCGGCCTGCCCGAGATCCACCGCAGCGCCGGCCTACCCGAACTCTTCGACACCGCCCTCACCTTCCAGTCGTTCCCCGTCGACCGGACGGCACTGCAGCAGCTCGTCGATTCGGCGGGCTTGCGGGTGAACGAACTCAGTGAACTGGACGCGACACCGTACCCGCTGAGCCTGATCGTGGAACCCACGCTGTCCGAGCACGGCGAGCCACAAGGACTGCGGATCACCCTCCGGTTCCATGACCGTGAATTCGATACCGTCTCGGCGCGCCGCATCCTCGACCGCTTCGTCGAGTTGCTGTGCCGGTTCGCCGCGAACGCCGATACGCGGCTCGGTGAGCTACCGCTCGACGAGGAGCCGCGGCCATCGTGGCCGGATTCCCGTGCGGAAGCTACGATCCCGGACACGCTGGACCGGATGCTCGCCGCCTCCGCTGCCGCCGATCCCGACGCGATCGCCGTGCGATACGGCACGACCACCATGACCTACCGCCAGCTCGACGAGCGATCCACCCGTCTGGCCCGGGTCCTGCTGCGGCACGGCGCCCGGCGGGGACAGGTCGTCGCCTCCGTACTTCCGCGTTCCCTGGCGGCGACCGTCACCGTGTGGGCCGTGGCGAAGACCGGTGCCGCATTCCTGCCGATCGATCCGGCCCTGCCCTCGGACCGGATCGAATTTCTGCTGTCCGACTCCGGAACCGTGCTCGGACTGACCGATACGTCCGCCGGGAAACGTCCTCCCGACGGCGTCGATTGGCTGATCCTCGACGAGGACCAGGCGCTCGGCGCCGTGGACTCGGCGCCCGCCCTGCCGATCACCGATGCCGAACGCGGCGGGTCGATCCGGCGGGATCAGATCGCCTACGTGAGCTACACCTCCGGGTCGACCGGAACGCCCAAGGGCGCACTCGTCAGCCATCGCGGCCTGGCCGAAATCGTCGCGGCGCAACGGCGACTGTTCGGCGCCGACCCGATGTCGGTGGTCCTGCAGGTCGCCTCGCCCAGCTTCGACGCCTCGGTGTTCGAGTTGTTGATGGCGCACGGTTCGGGCGGCCGGCTGGTCGTCTCTCCCGCCGAGATCTACGCCGGCCCCCAGTTGGCGGATCTGATTGCACATGAACGTATTTCGCACGCCATCGTGACCCCCTCGGCGCTCGCGACGGTCTCGCCCGACGGTCTCGACGGGCTGCGAGTGCTCGCGGCAGCCGGTGAGCCGGTCGGGACCGAACTGGTCGATCGGTGGGCGCCGCACCGCACCATGGTCAATCTGTACGGGCCGACCGAGACCACGATCTGGGCTACCACCAGCGCTGCGCTGGCGCCCGGTGCCGCGATCACGATCGGCAGGCCGATCGGCACTGTCGCGGCCGTGGTCCTGGATACCTGGCTCCGACCCGTACCGGACGGTATCGCGGGCGAGTTGTACCTGTTCGGCACCGGACTGGCCGATGGCTACGTCGCCAGGACGGGGTTGACCGCGGCGCGGTTCGTCGCATGCCCGTTCGAGGGGCCGGGTCAGCGCATGTACCGCACCGGTGACGTGGTACGCCGCAGCGCCGATGGCGAGTTGGAATTCCTGGGACGCAACGATTTTCAGGTCAAGGTGCACGGCACCAGAATCGAGCTCGGGGAGATCGACGCGGCGCTGGGCGCGCGTGCGGATGTGGCATATGCGGTCACCGTGCCACGCCGCGAGGACGGCCGGTCGGTGCAGCTGGTGTCCTATGTCATGCCCGCGACCGGATCCGAGGTATCGGGCGCGGAGTTGCGTGCGGCACTGGCCGAGACGTTGCCCCGGACCATGGTGCCGTCCGCGGTGATCGTGCTGGACGAGGTACCGCTGACCGCCAACGGGAAGCTGGATCGTGACCGGCTGCCCGAGCCGGTTGCCGTCGTGCGCGAGTTCCGGGCACCGGCGCCAGGGATGGAAGAGCTGGTCGCGCGAACATTCGAGCAGGTGCTCGACGTGGCCGGGGTGGGCGCCGACGACGACTTCTTCGCGCTGGGCGGCGATTCGCTGAGCGCTTCGCTGGTGGTGGGGCGCCTGGGTGCGGCCCTGAACGCGCGAGTGCCGGTGCGATCGGTTTTCGAGGCGCCGACCGTCGCCGAATTGGCCGCGCGCACCGGGTCACTCGGCGATGGGGGCCGCGTGCCCCTGGTGTCCGGACTGCACCCCGACCCCGTGCCGCTGTCGCTGGCGCAGCAGCGGATGTGGTTCCTGAACCGGTTCGAGCCAGACTCCCCGGCCTACAACATTCCGGTGATGCTGCGGTTGTCGGGGCGGCTGAACACCGAAGCGCTGGCGGCCGCGCTCGCGGACGTGGTCGCACGGCACGAAGTATTGCGGACGATCTATCCGGAAGTCTCCGGTGAGCCGCGGCAGGTCGTTTTCGACGAGCCCGCGGTGCCGATGGAGCCGGAGCGGGTACCGGCGGATGCGGCCCCGGATGTGGTGGGCGAATTCGTGCGACGCGGATTCGATGTGACCGCCCACGTGCCGATGCGAGTGGGATTGTTCGAGCTCGACACCGAACCCGGCAGTGACACAGGAGAATTCCTGCTGGTGCTGGTGGTCCATCACATCGCCGGCGATGGTCAGTCGATGGGCCCACTGGCCCATGACGTCATGGTGGCGTACGCCGCGCGACTGGCCGGGCACGCGCCGGAGTGGGAGCCACTCGCGGTGCAGTACGCGGATTTCGCGTGGTGGCAACGGCAGATGCTCGGGGCCGCAGACGATCCGGCGTCGTTGATGTCCACCCAGCTGGACTTCTGGCGCTCGACGCTCGCGGGCGCACCGGACCGGCTGGACCTCCCGGCGGACCGGCCACGCCCGGCCGTCGCATCGCTGTCGGGAGGCCGGGTACCGCTGGAGATCGGCGCCAGGCTGCACGAGCAGCTGCTCACGCTGGCACGGTCGCGGGGATCGTCGCTGTTCATGGTGATGCATGCCGCGCTGGCAACGGTTTTGGGGCGGCTCGGCAATACCGACGACGTCGTGATCGGCACCCCGATCGCGGGGCGGGGCGAGCCCGGCCTGGACGGGCTGGTCGGGATGTTCGTGAACACGCTGACATTGCGGACCCGGGTGGATACCGGCGAGCCGTTCACCGAGTTGCTGGCGCGTGCCCGGGACACGGACCTGCTGGCATTCGAACACGCGGACGTGCCGTTCGAGCGGGTAGTGGAGGAGTTGAAGCCGGAGCGATCGGCGGCGCGGCATCCGTTGTTCCAGGTGGCCCTGGCGTTCGAGAATCTGTCGAACGTCGAGGTGGCGCTGCCCGATGTCCGGGTCGCCCGGGCGGAGGTGGATACCGGGGCGACCCAGTTCGACCTGCAACTGGTGCTGTCGGAATCGTCCGATACCGGTGCGGCGCAAGGTATCTCGGGCATGATGAGCTACGCGCGGGATCTGTTCGACGAGCCGACCGCGGCGGGAATCATCCGGCGGCTGATGCGGGTCCTGGCAGCCGTCGTCGACGATCCGGCCGTCGTGGTCGGGGACATCGACTGGCTGGACGCCGACGAGCGCTCGGCGCTCACCTCGCGAGTCGGGGCACGCGCCTCGGCGGCGCCGGAGCCGTCCGGATTGCTGCCGGAGGTATTGGCCTCGGCCGTCCGCGCCAACGGCGACGGTATCGCCGTCGTCGCGGGAGATACCACGTTGTCGTATACACAGCTGGACGAGCGATCGAGCCGGCTGGCGAGGTTGCTGATCAGCCGAGGCGCCGGACCGGAGAGTTCGGTGCTGGTGGCGGCAGCGCGGTCGATGGAGTCCGTCGTCGCGTGGTGGGCGGTGGTGAAGTCGGGTGCGGCCTTCGTGCCGGTGGACCCCGCCTATCCCGAAGGCCGGATCGCGCAGATGGTGTCGGATTCTGGTGCGACGCTGGGCGTGACGGTGTCATCGGCAGCTGCCGGGATGCCCGATACGGTGGACTGGATCGTGCTCGACGACGCGGCCGTGGCCACACGGATCGACGCGTTGGCGAGCAGCCCGATCGGCGATGACGAGCGCCTCCGGCCGCTGCGGGCCTCGAACGTTGCCTACGTGGTCTTCACCTCCGGATCCACCGGGGTGCCGAAGGGCGTCGCCGTCACCCATTCCGGCATCGCCGATTTCGTCTCGTCGCTCCGCGCCGACCTCGACCTCCGGCACACGTCCAGGGTGCTGCATTTCGCGTCGCCGTCGTTCGACGCCGCCCTGATGGAGACCCTGATGGCGGTCAGCCGGGCCGGCGCGCTGGTGGTGGCTCCGACGGGGATCTACGGCGGCGGAGAGTTGGCCGAGCTCCTGCGCGAGCAGCGGGTGACCCACGCCTTCATGACCCCGGCGGCGCTCGCGTCGGTGGATCCCGCCGGGCTGGACCACGTGCGGGTGGTGATGTCCGGCGGTGACGAGGTCCCGGCGGATCTGGTGAACCGTTGGGCGGGAACCGATCCCGCCGGCGCCCGGAAGTTCCGGGAGCTGTACGGGCCGACCGAGGCCACGATTGTCGCCACGGCGACGGGTGCGCTGCGATCGGGTGACCGGCCGACGATCGGCGCCCCGCTGCAGGGCATCCAGGCGCTGGTCCTGGATGCCCGGCTGCAGCCGGTTCCGGTGGGGGTGGCCGGAGAGTTGTATCTGGCCGGCCCGGCGCTGGCGCGCGGGTACCTGGACAAGGCGGCGGTGAGTGCGGCGCGGTTCGTGGCGCACCCGTTCGGGGAAACCGGACGCCGCATGTACCGCACCGGTGATGTGGTGCGCTGGAATGCCAACGGCGACCTGGAGTTCCTGGGGCGCAACGACTTCCAGGTGAAGATCCGCGGCTACCGGGTCGAGCTCGGCGAGATCGACGCGGCGCTGAGCGCGCGGGCGGACGTGGCATACGCGATCACGACGCCGTGGCGTACGGGCACGGGCCCGGCGCAGCTGGTGTCCTATGTGGTGCCCGAAACCGGGACGAGCCTCTCGGGCGAGGAGTTGCGGGCGGCGCTGGCCGAGATGCTGCCGTCGTATCTGGTGCCCGCCGCGGTGATGATCCTCGACGCGATCCCCCTGTCGCCGAATGGCAAGCTCGACCGCGCGGCCCTGCCCGCACCCGTCGTGCAGGCCAGGCGATTCCGGGCCCCGGCGTCACCGGTGGAGGAGATAGTGGCCGGCGTCTACGCCGACGTCCTCGGCATCGACGCTCCGATCGGCGCTGACGACGACTTCTTCGAACTGGGCGGCAACAGCCTGGTGGCGACCCGCGTCGCCGCCCGGATCGGTGCCGCGCTCGACGCGACCGTGCCGGTGTCGATGATCTTCGAGGCGCCGACGGTCGCGAGGTTGGCCGCGCGCGCCGAATCGCAGGCCCACACCGGGCGGGTGGCGCTGACCGCACAGCCACGGCCGCAACGCATTCCGCTGTCGTACGCACAGCAACGGATGTGGTTCCTGAACCGGCTCGAGCCCGGCTCGGCCGCCTACAGTATTCCGATCATCCTGCGGCTGTCCGGAGAGCTGGATCTCGACGCGCTGCGCGCGGCCATTGCGGATGTGCTGAACCGGCACGAGGTACTGCGGACCGTCTACCCGTATGCCGAGGGCGAGCCGTCGCAGGTTGTTCTTCGCACAACCGAGGCGATTCCGCCGATCACCGCGACCCCGGTGACGGAATCGGAACTGCCCGAGTCGTTGTCGGCGTTCGTCTCGACGGTGTTCGATGTGACGGTCGACGCGCCGCTGCGGATCCGGTTGTTCGAGCTCGGGCAGCACGAGTGGGTCCTGGCCGTGGTGGCGCACCACATTTCCTGCGACGGGTCGTCGCTCGGCCCGCTGGCCCGGGACATGATGACCGCGTACACCGTACGCCTGCTCGGGGAGACACCGAGCTGGCCGCTGCTGCCGGTGCAGTACGCCGACTACGCGATCTGGGAGCGGACGGTGCTGGGGACCGAACACGATCCCGATTCGGTACTCCGTGCCCAGATCGACTACTGGACACTCGAATTGGCGGAACTCCCGCCCTTGCTGGAGCTACCGACCGACCGGCCGCGGCCGCCCGTGCAGTCCTATGCGGGCGCGACCGTACCGATCACCGTCGGTGCCGACCTGCACGCGGCATTGCAGCAGGTCGCGCGAGCACACAACACGACGCTGTTCATGGTCTTCCACGCGGCGCTGGCGGCCACCCTGGCCCGGCTGGCCGATATGGACGACATAGCGATCGGCACTCCGTACGCGGGACGCGGCGAGCCCGAACTCGACGATCTGGTCGGGATGTTCGTCAACACCCTGGTGCTGCGGACCCGGTTGACCCCGGGGATGACGTTCACTCAGCTGCTCGAGCACGTGCGCGGGACCGATCTGGCCGCGTTCGGGCACGCCGATGTGCCATTCGAGCGGCTGGTGCAGGAGCTGAACCCGGTGCGGTCGCACGCCCACCATCCGCTGTTCCAGGTGATGCTGGCATTCCAGAACGTCGCCAAGGCCGAGTTCGACCTTCCGGGACTGTCGGTCTCGGCCGTGACGGCCGAGACCGACACCGCGCTGTTCGATCTGCTGGTCACGGTGTCGGATTCCTACGACTCCACCGGCGCCCCGGCCGGCATCAGCGGCGCGGTGACCTACGCGAGCGACCTCTTCGACGCGGCCACGGTGACCACGATCGCCGATCGCCTGCTGCGGTTGCTCGGCGCACTGGTGGCCGATTCGACGCAGCCGGTACACGAGGTGGATCTGCTCGGCGCCGATGAACGGGAAGCCGTTCTGACGCAGTGGAATTCGACCGATCACCGGCTCCCTCCGGGCGAGACGCTCGCCTCGGTCTTCGCCGACTCCGTGCGGGCGCATGCGGACCGGCCCGCGGTGATGTTCGGCGAACAGTCGCTGAGCTATGCGGAATTCGCTTCTCGCGTATACCGGTTGGCGCGGTGGTTGATCGGCCGTGGAGTGGGTCCGGAGTCGCTGGTGGCGCTGCGCATGCGGCGCTCACTGGACCAGGTCACCGCCATGTACGCGGTGCACGCCGCCGGTGGTGGGTACGTGCCGGTCGATCCGGACCTGCCGGCCGACCGCATCGAGTACATGCTGTCGATCGCCGCACCGGTGTTGGAGCTGTCGACCCTCGATGGGCTGGAGCTGTCCGGATTCGATGACGCGCCGGTCACCGACGCCGATCGGCTCGCACCGCTGCGACCGCACAACGTCGCCTACGTGCTCTTCACTTCGGGGTCGACCGGTCGGCCGAAAGGTGTTGCGGTATCGCATTGTTCGGTGGTGAACCAGCTGCGATGGCACGCCGAGACCTACGCGTTGACGTCGAACGACGTGGTGCTGCAGAAGTCCCCCGCCACGTTCGACATGTCGGTATGGGAAGTGTTCACGACCCTGGCGATGGGGGCGCGGCTGGTGATCGCGCGCGCCGACGGGCATACCGACCTGGCCTATCTCGCCGAAACCATTGCCGCCCAGCGGGTCACGATCACCGCGCTCGTACCGTCGATGCTGGCGGTATTCGCGGACGCGGTGCCTGCGGAGTCGCTGGAGTCGGTGCGGACGCTCCTGGTGGGTGGCGAGGCATTCGGGCCCGACGTGGTGGCCGAGGTGCGGCGAACCTGGCCCGGGGTCGAGTTGCACAACCTGTACGGGCCGACCGAGTTCACCGTGGCGGCAACCGCGCATCGGGTGATCGAATCCGACAGCGGCACCATGCCGATCGGCTCACCGGTATGGAACGCGCGGGCATACGTACTCGACGACCGGTTACATCCGGTACCGCCCGGTGTCGCCGGGGAGTTGTACCTGGCCGGCGCCCAGCTCGCGCGCGGCTATCAGTCACGTCCGGGCCTGACCGCGGAACGGTTCGTGGCCGACCCGTACGGTGACGGCGGGCGCCTGTACCGCACGGGCGACCTGGTGCGCTGGCGCCACAGCGGCGAATTGGAATACCTGGGCCGCACCGATTTCCAGGTGAAGCTGCGCGGCCTGCGCATCGAACTCGGTGAAATCGAGGCCGTACTCGCCGAGTACCCGGGCGTCGCCCGCGCGATCGCCATGGTGCACACCACCGGTACGGCGGACCACCTCGTCGGCTACGTGGCGCCCGCCGCAGGCGCGACGATCGACCCCGCGGCGGTGCTGGCGCACGCGGCCGGCGAACTGCCCGACTACATGGTGCCCACCACGGTGATGGCGCTCGACTCGGTGCCCCTCACCGTGTCGGGCAAGCTGGACCGTGCGCGACTACCGGAGCCGGTGCTCGCGGTGGGAGAGTTCAGGGAGCCCTCGTCATGGCTGGAAGAGGAGGTCGCGCGGGCCTTCGGAGCGGTCCTCGGTGTGGATCGGGTGGGTGCCGACGACGACTTCTACGCCTTGGGTGGCAACTCGCTGAAGTCGGTGCAAGTGGTGAGCGAGCTGCGCAAGGGACTCGACTACGAGGTTCCGATCAGCTGGATGCTGTCCGATCCCTGCCCGGCCGACCTGGCCAAGCGGATCGAATCCGGAATGCGCTCCGGTACCACCGTCGAGCGGACCGACATCGGCTTCGACGTGCTGCTGCCCATCCGGACCGGCGGTGCGCAACCGCCACTGTTCTGTATCCACCCGGCCCTGGGCCTGTCGTGGTGTTACCGCACCTTCGACAGGTACCTCGCCGACGGCCGGCCGATCTACGGCATTCAGGCGCCGCAGATCGGCGGCGAGGACCCCGGTCCGACGTCGATCCAGGACATGGCGGAACGCTATTTCGAGGAGATTCGGGCGGTTCAGCCACACGGCCCCTATCACCTCCTCGGCTGGTCGCTGGGTGGCGTGATCGCCCATGCGATTGCCGGCGAGATGCGCGCCGCCGGTGAAGAGGTCGCGCTACTGGCACTGCTGGATGCCGAGGTGGGCGGTGTCGACGAGTCGACGGTCCGCGCCGTCACGGCCGGCGAGCTCATCAGCAATCTCGGCCCGGTCATGGGCGTCGATTTCGTGAGCGCCGATGCGACCGCCGAGGAGGTCGCCGATCTGATCGAACGGCACCTCGGGGGCGGCCTGGGCATCGACGCCGCCATGATCGAGCGCCTGACCGACGCCTACAACCTGGCGATCCGGGCAGCCAGTGCCTGGCGGCCGACGGTCCTGGACAGCGACATGCTCTATTTCACCGCGACACAGGACAGGCGATCCGATGCCGCGGGTCACGAGGGGTGGGCGCAGGTGGTCCGTGGTCGGATCTCGACCTTCGACATCGATGCGGCCCACCTCGCGATGACCGAACCGGGCGCGGTTGCTCAGATCGCCCGGATTCTCAACACGCGATTGGAGCGATGACCGCGTCCTCAGGGCGAAGTGACGGGCGCGCCGGATCCATCGGTCGGGCCGCCCGGCGGCGGGAGGGGCGAAGCGAGGCCCAGTATCGCCCCGATCGACGCCCCGAACGCCCCACCGAGCAGGGCGGCCGGTCCGGCGACGACGGCCACGCCGACCGCCGCGCCGAGGAGCGGGCCGACAACCAAACCGGTTGGCAGGAACGGGATACCGACGACGAACCCGACGGCGGCCCCGACCAGGGCCGCACCTATCACGATGGGCGCGGACACTCCCGCGCCGAGGCCCGCACCGATTGCCGCACCGACGCCCGCGTCGACCACGGCGACGGAGCATCTCTGGGGATCCACCGGGAGGTACGCGCAGAACGTCTGGACCGGTTGCTGATCCACGGGGGGTATCAAGTCCGCCGCGTCCGCATTCTCGATTCCGGTCCAACCCGCGGCGGCAAGCTGATTCGCCGGACCGATGGCTGGATCGCCGCTGCTCATCTCGACCGCGGGCGCGACGCCGACCGGCGACTGGACGAGCGGAGCGAGTTCGGCCGGCAGCGCGAACAGATCCTGCCCCTGCGGGAATTGCCTCAGCGGTAGCCAGTCCGCTGTCGTGGGTAACGCGGCAGGTGGCGGCGCGGTGCCATCCGGGGATGCCGCGGCGACTCCGGTTCCGAGGATGACGGCAACCGGCAAAAAACTCGCAATCAATAGTGGACGTGAGCGGCACCAACGACTGGCTTCCGGCATTCCGCACCTCCTGGACTCAAAGCTTCTCTACATCGAGCATTTGTCGTACGGCGTAGATAGCTTAAGCGGCAGGCACGGCCGGATCGGGAAGAAATGCCGAATTCCATGCGCACGTGGCAAATCCGTGGCCACACCAGACGTTACACAGCACCCTCTGCCATCCGAATGCTCCCGGCCGATATCCCGCTAACCGCGCCAGCCGTTAGCTACTTGTCATCGAATTACTCAGTTCGGGCCAGCGCTGCGCTCCCGACCGCGGACCTGAGCCCGGGCCAGGGTGGCGCGGGATCGCAATGCCGGCGACTCCTATGAGAATTGAGGGCCCCGGATTCTCATCGAGTCGCGGCTTTCTTCCGCGCCGCGAAACGAGCAAGTGCCACACATGTTCCACGGAAGCGCAACGCGGAGAGACCATGTATGCGAACTGCCCGCGACCGCTGCCATATGGCTCACCGACATTCCATGGCCGGGGTTGTTTCAGATCGAGTTCACAGACGCCAATGTGGCTGTTTCCGGGACGCGCTGGAATCTATTCTGCTGCTGGCGTTGTGGATTGGAATCGGGTGGCTTCTCCAGGGCAGCGCACAAATGTGGCCGCCCTCTCGGATGCGGCTCTACAGTCGGCGGAATGAGCGATCGGAAACACGCCTCGTCGGGTCCGGACCACAGCGAGCGCGGGCTGGAGCGGCTGGTCTTCTTCAGTGATGCCGTGGTGGCCATTGCGATAACGCTGATCGCGTTGCCGTTGGTCGACAGCGCACGCGGCGTTGCGGACTCGAGCACCTCGAAGTTCCTGGCGGACAACAGTTATGCGCTGACAGCCGCCGGGATCAGCTTCGTGGTCATCAGCGCCTTCTGGCGGGATCATCATCGCCTGTTCGAACGTGCCACGGGGTACACGGCCTTGCTGATTCGCGTGAACATGTTGTGGCTGATCGCGATTGTCGCGATTCCGGTGGCCACCGTGCTCGACGTCTACGCTCACCACGACGACCGACTGGCCATCGGAATCTATGTGGGCGTCATCATCTTTGCGATGGCCGTGGCGCGAATCGAGGAATGGCTGCTGTTCCGCGCCCGTCTGCTCATCGACACCGACGAGTTGACGGCGGTGGATCTGGCGAGCCGGTGGCTTCCGGTCGCCGCCGCGGGTGCGGCCCTGGTCGTGGCGGTCGCGGTGCCGCACGTCGGGCTGTGGTCACTGTTGTTGCTGGTGGCCACCGCGCCGCTGCCAGGCGTGGTACGGCGGCATTGGGGCGGGGGCCGTGTGGCGGAACACTGACTGCCACACCAGGATCGGACCTTGCGCAGCCTCGGCCCCGACTGGCCTGTCCGCCGCTAGCGGTTGGAGCGGAAGATGGGCCAGCCGACCTCCGTCACCAAGTCCTGCGCGCCGGCCACGTCCAAGGGGCTGCGCAGGTAGTACTCGCGCAGCGGGCCGTCGACGCCGATCTCGTGACGTGCCGCGTAGCTGCCCAGATCGCCGTAGGTGAGGTCGATGGTGTCCAAGGGGCCATGGTGGACAGCGATCGCGAGTTCCGCGCCGGGCACGACCAACGGGCCGACCCGGCCGACCGGGCGCACGTCCGGGTCGGTATGGATGAACACCATCGCCTCACCGCGCTCGTCCACGAGCAGCTCGCTCGCGAACAACCCGCTGATCGGGCCGGTGCAGCGCAGGCGCTGGGCCGTGACGAAGCCGTGCAGTTCGCCGAGGGCACCCTGCCACCAGCTCAGCACGTCGTGCCGGTCGACGATTTCGCGGATCCCGATCGCCGGCAGCTCCGGAACCGTCCGGTACTCGATCGTGGGCCCGCGCTCGGGCCGGACCAGCAGCTCGCGTAGCGATTCCACGGCGCTCTGGGCCTGAGCGAGCCTGTCTTCCAACCGTGCGAGGTGCGCACTGATCAGTTCGTTGCGAGTGGTCACATCCTGGGTGGCCAGCACGGCTTTCACATCGGCCAGGGGCATCTCCAGATCCCGCAGGCGACGAATCACCTGCGCCGTGGGCACCTGGTCGAGGGAGTAGTACCGATAGCCCGTGTCCGGGGCGACCTCGGCCGGCGCGAGCAACCCCACGTCGTGGTAGTGCCGCAGCGTCTTGATGCTCAGATGCGACACCCGAGAGAACTCGCCGACCGTCAGCCCTGTCTGCATGACTGCCAGTATCAACCCTCCCCCTACCGGAGGGTCCAGCGGGAGATCACCGTTGACTCTCCGGTTGCCGTAGCGCCCAACGTATTCGGTGAGCACCGTTCCACCCCGAGACCATCGAAGGAGCTCCCATGAACGCCACCGCCCCGGCCGACGCACTGCCCGAGGTCGTCGCTGCCCATATCGCTGCGGTCAACGGTTTCGACCTGGATGCCATCGTGGCCACCTTCGCCGAGGACGCCTTGGTCAACGACGTACGCCGAGAATTCGCCGGCACCGCGTCGATCCGTGCCTGGGCGCGCCACGAACTGGTCGGCGACAAGGTCACCATGGAGGTGACAGAGGTAGTCCCCCACCCTGGCCTGACGATCGTGCGGGCACGCTACGACGGGCAGTACGACAAAACGAATGTGCCCGACGAACTGATACTCACCAGCTACTTCACCACCGCCGACGGCAAGATCACTTCCCTGATCATCGTGCACAACCAGCCGGCCCCCTACTGAACCGCGCCCACGTCAGCAGCCGACACCTTGCAGGAGCATTCCATGAGCACACTGGTCACCGCCGAATTCTTCGCCCAGCCCGGCCGCGGCGACGACGTCGCGCAACTGCTGCTGGACATTCTGGGAGAAAGCCTCGAACACGAAGGGTGCGAAGAAATCCGCATCCTGCGCGATCGGGACGACGCCGACCACGTCGCAGGCCTGACCCGATGGACCGAGCGGCACAACTACACCGACTACCTCGGCTGGCGCACCGAACACGGCTTCACCGCCACCTTCGAGGCCATGCTCACTCGCCCCCTGGTCATCCACTACTACGACCAGATCTTCCAGAACCAGGGCATCGCAGCACGCACACGTGCAATCTGACAGCCCGGCAACCCCATTCCGTTTTACAGCGGATGGTCCCCGGCCGCGCGAGCCGCCACTGCCGATTGCCGGGATGGTCCCTGGGCTAGCCTTTGATCCGGTGACCGAGAACGAGGGCGGGTCCCGCACCATCATGACGGCCTGGATCCGTTACCTCGACACCATGGTCAAGCAGGACGGCGTCTGGCTGATCGCCGAACGCAACCTCATGGTCGACTGGACCGACACGCGCCCCAGCTCCCCCTGAGCACATCGCTCAGACGCGGAATCTCCACTTGTGCAATCTATTTCGTCGATTTCGGGGTCACTGCGAAAGTTGACGGTAGTAGAGGGCCATGCGTGCGATGTGGCCGCCGTCGGCCGCGACGGTGAGATGGTCCATGGCGTATTGGACCGCGTCGTAGCCGTCGACTCGCGCTTGGAGTTCGAAGGCGATTCGGTTGTCCTGCTCGATCCACCCGGCGGCGGTGACCCTGGGAGTCACCGCGAGGATGGTCTTCTCGTAGAAGCCGCGAATCTGCTCGGCACCGGCGAAATGCCCGAACGGATTGAGCAGCTCGGCGTTGCCGGCGAACAGCGCGACGATGCCGTCGAGGTCACCGGCGTTGACCCTGTCCACATAGCGGTCGGCGAGTTGTCGAGCTTTGCCCATGGAAACAACTTTCTTCTTCGCGAGGGTCTGGCCGGCGAGTACCGCAGGGCGGCAATGGATTCGGTCAGCGTGCGGTCATGCGCAGCGGCAGGTGACGCAGTCCGGTGTGGCGGCTGCTGCGTGTCCACTCGACCGGTCCGGCGAGTTCGAAGCCGTCGAAGCGGGCGAACAGCTCCTCGAATACGACCCGCATCTCCAACCGGGCCAGATGCGCCCCGAGGCAGAAATGGATGCCCTGGCCGAATCCCAAGTGCGGGTTGGGATCTCGATGGATATCGAAGCGGTCGGCATGGTCGAATCGGAGCTCGTCACGGTTGGCCGAGGCCTCCCAGACCAATACCTTCTGGCCCGGCTGCAGCCGGTGCCCGGCCAGTTCGACAGGGCGGGTGACCGTGCGGCGCTTGGACGGAGACGGCGCGGTCCAGCGGACGATCTCCTCGATGGCGACCGGCAGCAGTTCCGGGTTGTCACGCAATTCGGCCAGCTGCGAAGGGTTTTCGATCAGCGCGAGGAGTCCGGCGGCAATGGCATTGCGGGTGGTGTCGGAGCCGCCGGAGAACAGCAGATTGAAGAACGATCGCAATTCCTCGTCGGACAGGCGCGGCGGGTCCTCGTCCGGCATCTCCGCGTGGACGACCAGCGACAGCATGTCCGCGCCCGGATCCGCCCGGCGCTGGGCGATCTGCGCCAAGCCGTACTCGTAGAGTTCCCCCATTGCCGCCGTCCGCTCCGGGCTCATGGTCAGGTAGTCCTGGCCGTCGGGAAGGTCGAAGACATGCTCGATGAGCCCGAACAAGCGGTGACGATCCGCCTCGGGAATGCCGAGCAAGAAGCAGATCGCCTGCATCGGAAGCTCGGCCGCGATCTCGGTGAGGAAGTCGTGGTCGCCGCCACTGACGACGGTGTCCAGCAAGCGCCCGGTACGCGCCCGCAGATCCTCTTCCAGGTTGCGAACCGTCCTGGGCGTCAAGCCTTTCGACACCAGACGCCTGATCCTGGAGTGCCGCGGATCGTCCATCATGTTCAACACCACGCCCGCCATCGGCAGGTCCTGCAGCACGGTGCCGCCGTAGGGCCGGTCGCCGCCGGTCTCCGAGGAGTAGGTCACGGGACTGGTCAGGACCTCCTTGGTCTCGGCGTAGGTCGCCACCGACCAGAACCCCTCACCATCGGGAGTGTGCACAGTGGGCTCGTGCCAGTACACGGGAGATTCGGTGCGGTGCAGGGCGAACAGGCCGTGCGGGAAGCCCGCGGCGAAGTTGTCCAGATCGGTGAGATCCACGGACGAGAGCGACTCAGCCATGTGTTACAAGCTATACACTTCTAGATAAATCTGTAAAGAACCTAGGATGACCCACTGTGACAGCTCCGAAGTTGGCCTGGGGTGGGGATCCACCCATGGACGGCGCCGGCGCGCGGCAGCGGCTCGTCGAGGCCGCGGCCCGATGCCTGATCCGGTTGGGTCGCGCGCGCACGTCGATCAGCGTGGTCGCCGCCGAGGCGCGGGTCTCGCGACCGACCGTCTACGCACACTTCAGCGGCCGCGAAGAGTTGATCGAACTCGCCGCGACGCATGTCTCGGCCGGGTTGTTCCAGCACATCGTCGACGAGGCGAGCCATGCGTCCACGGCAGCGGATTTCGTAGTGGAGGCCACCGTCGCGGGCGCGCGACTACTGCGTGACACCCAGCGGACCGCCCTGTCCTCAGCCGACTCCGCCGACGCCGAGTGGCTCGCCACCTTGATGACACCAGAGTCACTGCGGCTGGCCCGGCACTACCTCGAACCCATCCGCCGATACGAGCCCGACCTGGAACTGGACCTCGACGAAATCGCGGAAACGACAATCAGATTCCTCATCTCGATCCTGCAATTCGACACCCCCGCCACCAGCGACTCCGAACGCCTGCGCGGCTATCTGCGCCGCCGACTCGTACCCGCTCTCGGGCTGAAGACCCGACCATAACGCCAACCGATCGGACAAACCTCGCGAAAGCTCGGCCCAGCGTGGTTCGCGGGAGGACGATGGTGGCTGTGGGGCCGATCCGGCCGTCACGGCTCGAAGACGGAGAACCAACCTAGTGCGGTGCGGATCCGGCTGATCCGTGCCGAGGAAGGGTGCGCATCATGTCGACGCCGACCACACCGAGCATCGTGTTCGCTCACGGCTTGTGGGCCGACGGGTCCTGCTTCAGCAAGGTGATTCCCACATTGCAGGCGGAGGGACACGAGGTGGTGTCCACGCAGAACAGCCTCGACACCCTGGAAGGTGACGTCGCCGCGGTCAAGCGGGCGCTGGGCCGGGTCAGCAGTCCGGCCATCCTCGTCGGTCACTCGTACGGCGGCACCGTCATCACGGCCGCGGGGACCGATGACCGGGTCGCGGGACTCGTCTACATCGCCGCGCTCGCCCCGGACGAGGACGAGACGTCGCAGGGTCTGCAGGCCAAGTTCCCCACGACGGAGCTGTTCGCGCACATCGAGATCGCCGAGGGTCGAATCTGGTTGCGGCCGGACGGTATCGAGTACTTCGCGGGCGATCTCTCAGAACAGGAGCAGCAACTCGTGCTCGCGACCCAGGGTGTCCCCACCGCGGACCTCTTCGACCAGCAGGTAGCAGGCACCGCGTGGAAGTCGAAGCCGAGCTGGTACATCGTGGCCAGGAATGACCGCACCGTGCACCCTGAGCTGGAGCGCTTCTGCGCGAAACGCATGAACGCCAGCACCTACGAGGTGGACAGCAGCCATGTCCCCATGCTGTCCCACCCCGGCCTGGTGATCGATGTGATCCGCACCGCCGCGAAATCCTGCCAGGGGGCGTAGCCGGCCCCGAACAGCGGGAAGAGCTTCCGCAGACGCTCGAGAGAATTCGAGCCGCTGCTCGAGTTTCGTTGTACGCGAAGATCATTGCCGGGAGACCTCAGGAGGCGGTGGGCCATCCGATGGCGTCGAAGACCGCCAGCGGGTCGAGGTAGTCGCGCCAGTGCACGATCTTGCGATCGGCGATGGTCAGCACCGAGATATAGCGGTTGGCGTAGGCGGCACCGGTGGCGACGGTACGGCCCTGGGATGCGTATTCGAGAACGACCACGCCGGTGTCCTTGTCGTGGTGGACGGCGAGGTCGTGGCAGCGGTCGAGGACGAAGGTCTCGCCGTAGGGGCGATACAGGTCGGCGATGGCTTGCCGGCCGACGACCCGTCGTGGATAGCCGGGAACAGTGATCACGTATTCGATGACGACGTCGTCGGCGAGCATGTCGAAGAAATGGTCGCCGTCCACGAGGTCGTCGACGCCTTGCTCGATGATTCGGAAGAACGGGTCCAGGGCACGGAAATCCTCGAGATTGGCGATCCGGGTCATCGGGCTGTCTCCTTACTCCAGGCTGCTGCCGTACGGTGAGCGAAATCGGTGAAGTCCGTTGGCGCCGAACCGGTTACCTTCTCCACATCACCGGTGGCCCGGGAACCATGTCCGGATGCGATGGTTTCGGTCAGCATGCGCAGTACCGACGCATACTCGTCCGGAATTCCGCCCGCGATGGCGGCGGCGATCCATTCGTCGCGGTCGATGTCGAGATGAGTCACCGTGGTGCCCGAGACGCGGCTGATGATGGCGGCCGCGTCCGCGACGGTGATCGCTTCGGGACCGGTGAGCGTGTACTGCGCGCTCGCGTGCGCGGCCGGATCGGCGAGGGTCGCGCTCGCGACCGCGGCGATGTCGTCCGCGTCGATGAACGCCTCCGCGCCATTGCCGGTGGGGACCGCGATGACACCGTTGACCGGAGCCAGGAAGGTTTCGCTGAAGTTCTGCATGAACCACGCCGGGCGCAGGATCGTGTGGCCGACGCCCGTACGACCGATCAGGTCGAGTTCCACACTGCGCGTGGCCATTTCCGGTGGCGCGGCGTCGACCCCGTAGGCGCTGAGATAGGTGATGTGACCGACGCCGGCGACCTCGGCCCGATCCAGGAACGCCGAGACCTGCCCGGCGAAGTCGATGCGCCCGACCGGACCGACGAGATAGACCCGTTCGGCGCCCGCCAGTGCCGGTGCATGGGTGCGCGCGTCGTCCCAATCGAAGCGCACGTCGGCGCCGGTTCGGGCCGCGGTGCGCACCCCGACCCCAGCCGCGCGCAGCGTGCTCGCCACGCGCGAACCGGTCTTCCCGGTGGCGCCGAGCACGAGGGTGATAGCAGTCGGATTATTCATACGATCATCCTGGCGGCGTCGATTGAGCTTATCAATGCGCGAAACGCTCCAATTACGATGAGATACTCTCATCAAGTGGATGTTCTGCAAGACCATTTGGCGTGTGCCCGCGCGTCGGGTGGGGTCTTCGCTCGCTCGGTCGCCCAGCCGCCGTGGGGGCTGCGGCTGCCCGGCACCATCCAGCTGACCGCGCACACCGTCGTACAGGGCCGCGCATGGCTGTGGCTCGACGATCACCCGGACGCGATCGAACTGACTCCCGGCGACCTGGCACTGGTCCGCGGCGGCCCCGACCACCACATCGCCCACGAAGCCCGAGCAGCCTGCATCTCACCGGAACGCTTCCGCGAACTCCACACCGACGACCAGCACGCCGACCTCCGGAATGCGACGGTATTCCTGTGTGGCGCATATCGATTCGCCGGCGACGTCGGCCACGGCCTGATCCGGACCCTGCCCCCGATCCTGCTCCTGCGCACCACCGCCGGTGATCCCCTGCACGATGTCATCGCCATGCTGTCGCGCGAGCTGAGCGGACCGGCCCCCGGACAGCAAACCGTCCTCGACCGGCTTCTCGACGTGCTGCTGGTGCTGGCGATACGTGCCTGCTTCGAACAGGACCCGACAGCACCCGCGTGGTACCGAGCGGCCGGCGATTCCCGGCTGGGCCCAGCACTGCACGCCATCCACTCCGACCCCGGTCATCCATGGACAGTGCCCGAACTGGCCGCTCTGAGCCGGCTTTCACGTCCTGCATTCGCCCGGCACTTCGAACGCGCACTCGGCCAACCACCCGTGCAGTACCTCACCGAATGGCGAATGACCCTTGCTCGTGACCATCTCCGTACCGGCGAGCTGACCCTCGCCCAGATCGCCGACCGCACCGGATACACCTCACCCAACGCCTTCGCCGCCGCCTTCCGCCGCCATCATGGGCAACCGCCGGGCCAGTGGCGTCAGACCGAGCTCGCGAGACCCGACCAGCCGATCCACGGGACATGAGCAGACGACGGCGATCCGGACCCGGCACCTCCCGTATTCAATTCCGTTGCGCCCGTCCCAATCTCGGAAGGACCATCGGTCACGCTCCCGTTTCGAGTCCGATCAGCAGGGCGGTGAGGATGCGAGTGAGTTTCGGTTCGACATCGACCACGGCGTGGGCCAGCTCGGGGCGGGACTCGTAGAGCGCGCGCAGGCCGGTACCGGGCGCGGCCATCTGCCACAGTGCCCCGGCCATGCTGGTAGCCGTGGAGACGACATCGGTCGCCGCGATTTCGGTGATCGGCAGCAGTTGACGCAATGCGGTTGCCAGAGTCGCGACATCGGCGAGCACCTCGGTTTTGAACGCGTAGGCGGTCTCGAGGGAGACGTTGCGTTCGAGGTTCATCGGGGCCTGCGCGAGCAGGTCGCAGAACAGCGGGCGCGCGACCAGCGAACTCGCCAGCGCGAACGCGATCGCCCCGGGATCGCGATCGACCGATTCGCCCAGCCGGGTTCCGACCTCGGCCGACCAATCCCGCCAACCCTCGGCGGTGAGCGCCAGGAAGATCTGCTCCCGCGTCTCGAAATAGCGCAGCATGGCGGATTTGTGCATGCCGACGGCAGCGGCGATATCGGTGAGCGTCACCTCACGCACGCTGCGCTCACCGGCGAGCGTCCGCGCGGCATCGAGAATCGCCTGTTCACGTTGCTGTTTGGCCTCGGCACTGCGGGCACGCAGGGGTGGGGTCGGACTCATGACAGCCAGCATAGCGCAACACTGTTGCGCTATTAACGAAACCGTGTTGTACTAATTCCAGTGGTTCGAAGGCCCCTTCGTTCCACCAGCACCCACCAGTGAGGAGTGGCAATGTCCCAGCCCACCATCGTGATCACCGGCACCTCGAGCGGCTTCGGACGTCTCAGCGTCGAGCGGTTCGCCGCGGCCGGATGGAATGTCGTGGCGACGGTCCGCAAGGAATCAGATCTGGACGTGCACAAGGGAATCGACAATGTCTCGACCCTGCTGCTCGACGTGGACGACGAGGACGCCGACCTGGCCTTCGGCGAACTCGCGCTCGCGCAGTTCGGCCGCATCGACGCCCTGGTCAACAATGCCGGCTATTGCCAGACCGGACCGCTGGAGGCCACGACCATGGACCAGGCGCACCGGCAGTTCCAGACCAACGTGTTCGGGCTCATCGCGCTCAACAAGGCGTTCATCCCGATCCTGCGCAAGCAGGGTTCGGGCGTGATCGTCAATGTCGGCTCGATCAGCGCCGATCAGGGGTATCCGTACACCTCCGTGTACGAGGCGTCCAAGGCCGCGGTCGTCTCGCTCAGCGAGGGCCTGCACACCGAACTCGCCGAATTCGGGGTCGTCGTCAAGGCGCTGCTGCCCGGCAACATGGACACCCGCATCTTCGACAAGGTCGACCGCGCCACCGACGTCCCGGCCGAATATCTGGACTCGATGACGCGTTTCGGATCGCTGAACCTGGTCCGCTCCGACCCGGCCCTCACCGCCGACGTGATCTTCCGCATGGTGACCGACGGCAACGCCCGCAAGGTCCGCTACTACAGTGGCCCCGACGGCGAGGCGATCCCCCGCCTCAAGCAACTGCTCGGCCAGGACTGGTACTGGGAGGAATTCCGCCGGGCCGCCCACGGCGATCCGACCTCGCTGTGGCAGGCCATGATGCCGCAGCCGGTAGCGAGCTCACCCTACAACTGAAGCCCTGCGAATCGCGGCCGGGACGGCAAGGATGAGAACCGGCCGCAGCACCGTGAAAGGGGCGTTTGCATGCCGACCCGGACCGTCGCCGATGTCCCGCCGGTGATCGACGCCCCGCCACCGGGCGACGTCCGCCGCGCGGCCGATGCCCTTCGACTGACAGCAGCCCTCGCCGTACTGACGGTAACGGTCGTATTGGCCACCGCGACACGCTATTTCGCGCAGACCTCACAGCAGGGACTGCTGCAGGCCGTGACCGCGCTGCCCCCGGGACTGCGCGATGCGCTCGTGGGAATCGTGCAGGTCGTCGCCATCGCCGCACCGCTGACCGCGCTCTGGGCGGTCCGCACCCGGCAGCGTTGGGACGCGCTGGCGCGGATACTTCCCGCGGCCGGGCTCGGCGTGCTGGTCGCTTGGCTGCTCAGCGATCTCGCGCTGGCGGGAAGCAGGCCGGGACAGTGGCCCGACGTTCTGGCCGGCCGCGGCGGCCTCGTTCCCGCGGGCTGGCCATCCATGGTCTACCTCGCCGGATGCGCGGCGGCCGCCGTCGCCGCCGGACCCTGGCTCCCGGCACGCGGACGGCGCGCGGTGTGGGCGCTGCCGATGTGGTGCGCGATTCTGAGCGCAGCCACCGCCTCGATCCTCCCGCTCGAGGCGGTGGCTGCGCCGGCCATCGGTGCGGTCGCCGGATCCGCGATCCTGCTGATCGGCGGCGCACCCGATGACCGGCCCTCGGCTCGAGCCGTCGCGGCGGCGCTCATCGATTGCGGGATACCTGTCACCTGCCTCACCGAACTCCCTGCCGCCGAACGCATCCCGGGTGAAGGGGTGCTGTATCTCGCCGAAACCTCCGGCCCGGCGTTCACCATCCGGGTGCTCGCGGGTGACGACCAGCGTCGAGACCTGTTCCGGCGCTGGTCGCGGTGGCTCCTGCTGCGCGAACCCGGCGATGTCGCCCAAACACCCCTGGCCGCAACCGAACACGAGCTGCTCATGCTGGTGGCTGCCGACCGCGCGGGCGCGCGGGTGGTCGAGCCGGCCATCGCCTACCCGGTCGCCGGAGGCGGTGCGCTGCTGGCCACCACTCCCGTCACCACGACCACCCTGCGGAACCCCTCCGATGCGCTGCTCACCGACGTCTGGACCTCGGTCGCGCGCTTGCAGGAGCATCGCATCGCCCACCGCGCCCTGCGGCCCGACCATGTGCTGGTGACACCGGATGGACGCATCCGACTGACCGCCTTCGCCCGGGGACGGCTCGCGGCGACGACACGACAACTCGGGTCCGATGTGGCGGAGTTGCTGGCCGCCACCGCGATTCAGGTCGGACCGGAGCGTGCCGTCGCCGCCGCGCTCACCGGACTCGGTCCGGAGCGGCTGGCCAGCGTCATGCCATATCTCCAGCCGCTGGCATTGACGAGCGCGACACGGCGCGCGGTCACCGACCGGGATCGAGCCGAAACACGCGCCGCGCGTGCGTCGGAGCGACGCCGGACCTTACATCCGGGCGGACGCCCGAGCCTGCTGCGCGACCTGGCCGCGCACGTGCGATCCGCAACGAATGCCCCGGAGCAGAAACCCGCGCCGCTCGCCCGGTTCACGTGGAAGCAGGCGCTGGGTCTCGCAGGCGGATTTCTGGTCCTGCATCTGATCCTGCCGCAGCTGTCGAACGCCGGGGCCGCTGTCGCTGCCCTGCGCACTGCCGACTGGTGGTGGATCCTGGCCGCCCTGCCGACGACCTTTGTCTCACAACTCTTCTCGACGATGCTGCAATCCGGCACGATTCCGGAGCGACTGCCGTTCCTGCCCAACTACACGGTCCAGTTCGCTGCCTCGTTTCTCAACCGGATAACTCCGAGCAATGTGGGGGGCATGGCGCTGAATCTGCGGTTCCTGCAGAAGGCCGGAGTCGACGCCGGGGCGGCGACCGCCTCGGTCGGGTTGCAGACTCTGCTCAATGGGCTCGGTTCGGTGGTCGTGGCCGTCGTCTTCTTCGCCTGGACCGGACGCGGCGGCCAGGTGCATCTGCAGTTGCCCACCACCCGCGAGCTGGCGCCGGTCCTGCTCGTCCTCATTGTTGCCGGAGTGGGTGTGGCGATGACCGGGCCGGGCCGGCGGTTCCTGCGCGAGAAGGTCTGGCGGTTCCTGCGCTCTGCGGCCGACGCGATCGCTGCGATCGCCGCCGACCCGGTCAAGCTCGCACGCTGTGTGGTGGGCGGGCTCGGTCTGCCGCTCGTGCAAATGGCCGGTCTGGCACTGTGTCTGCACGCGTTCGGCGTCGGCCTGCCGTTCGTACAGGTGGGCGCGGTGTACATCGGCGCTCGCCTGCTCGCGAACGCCGCGCCCACACCCGGCGGGCTCGGCGCACTCGAGGCCGCGCTCATCGCGGGACTCACCGCGCTCGGGGCGGCCGCCGGCGCGGCCACCTCGGCCGTGCTCGTCTACCGGTTGCTCAGCTTCTGGCTCAACGTCCCGGTGGGCTGGGCCGCCCTCGGCATCGCGCAGCGCCGCGAATTCGTATGAGCCCGCGGTCAGCTGGTGGCGCGGCGCATTTGGACGGCATGGATGGCCGCCATGACGCCGAGCACGATCAGCCACCAGCCGGTGACCAGGGCCAGGGCGGTGATGGAGGCGAATGGAGACACGATCAGGACGATGCCGCCCGCCACGATGATCAGTCCGAAGACGACCTGCCAGCCACGAGCCGGGACCGCCGGGTCGGAGAGGGCCAGGCCAGGATCAACACGCCGAGGACGGCCGACAGGATGCCGGTGAGGAGGATCGTCTGCCAGGCCACCCGGGCCATCATGGACAGTGGATTGTTCAGGGGCTCAACGGCAGTCATGACGGACCCGCCTTCCTGATCGCCGTGCGTCGATTATCGGGGATCACGCCAGCTCACCGAAGGTGTTCCGGTACACCGATTTTCACCGTGCGGCGTGGCGGCCCGCGCGTCCGCCGCCACGCCGGCCACGCCGCATGATCGTCAGGTGGTCCTGATCAGTTCCTGCGGCAACTGAACAAGCGCATCAGGCTCTCACTTGTTCATGGATCCAGTGTTGGGCCAGCGTGGTCCAGATCGCGGCGTCACCGGCACCGCGTGCCAGGCCGAGGCTATGGGGGCCATGCGGGAACACGTGCGCTGTATGGGGCACGTCGTTCGCAGCCAATGCGGAAGCCAGTCGGTAGGTGTGTTCGGGCGGTACGTAGGCGTCCTCTGCGGTGTGCCAGATGAAAAACGGTGGTGATTGCGGCGTAACGAGGGCGTCCAGCGAGGTCGACCGGCGTAGTTCCGGGCCCGCATCCGCACCGAGCAGGATCAGCCGGGAAGGACGGTAGGTCTCGGTCTCCATCGACGTGATCGGATAGCCGAGCACGGCGAACTGAACCGCTTCGTCGGTGTCCGCGCCGGGCGCCAACGCCGCCATTCCGGCCAGATGGCCGCCGGCGGAGAATCCGACGAGCCCGACTCGTTGTGCCCCCTCGGCCCGTCGGCGCCGGATCTCGGCGCGTAGAGCCCGCAGTGGAACCGGGTGCCGGACATTGAGCGGATATCGGAAGACGCTTGCCTGGACGTCGATGGAGCGCAGCCAGTCGGCAACCGGTTCTCCCTCGTGTGGTGCGTGTTCGGCGTATCCACCGCCGGGCAGCACGATTATGTGCGTCCTGGTCATCGAACCTCCCTCGCGTCCATTTCCGGTCGGTAACCGCTTCGTTGGTTGCTGGGCGCTCGGCATGTTCCCACTTTGCAGCAGTCGGCGTCGCTGTCGCACTCACCCGAATGAGTGAGCGCGGTCGCGGCGTCCGGCCCGTCGTCGACTGCCCGGGGCACTTCGAGACCGGCAACACGACACCCACCCGCCGCCAAGGCGCGCACGACAGGGCGTGCCGTGACGAGCAGGTCGAAGAACCGCTCGTCGCCTGCCGCGGAGTTGATGTCCGCGTCGGGGACGCGGCCTCCCGGCAGTGGGTGGTCGCCGGGCATCGGATACCGGAGGTCGAGCCCGGACAGCTCGGCGCTGAGGTAGGTGTTGACATCGCCGAAGACCACGACGTGGGTCAGGACGTCCACCCGGTTGCCCAGCATCGGGTCGGGCCGGACCGAAGTCGATTGTGCCCGAATCAGTTTCAGCCATATCGACGACAGATGCGGAAGAGGTGTTCGGCGTTGGTTTCCAGGATCGCCTTCGCATCGGCGGCGGCGATGTCGGGGCTGTTGATGTAGTCGACGGCACGGACGAAGATCTCGTCGGCCTCGTAGGGAAAGTCGGTGCCCAGGATCAGTCGGTCGGCGCCGAAGGAATCGATGGCGGCACGCAGGGCGGGCAGATGGCCGTGCCCGACGGTGTCGTACCACATCCGGCGGGCCAGAGCGCTCGGCAGGTCCGGGGTTTGCGGTGCCTCCCAACGGTATTGGTTGTCGGCACGTTGCAACATCATCGGCAGGGCTCCGCCCAGATGCGAGTTGATCACCTTGATGTTCGGGTAGCGCACCGGAAATCCGTGGGTGATCAACTGCATGACGCTGATCGTGTCCTCGATCGGCGCGCCGACCATCCAGGTCAGGTTGTAGTCGGCGATCAGCGGACTGCACGCGCTGTTGCCCGCGGGGTGCAGGTGCAGCACCGTGCCACGGCGATCGAGTTCGGCGAACACCGGCGCGAATTCCGGGTCGACCAGGGCCCGTCCGAGCACCGTGGTGTTCATGACGGCTCCGACCATGCCCAATTCGTCGATCGCGCGGCCGAGCTCGGCGAGCGACTCGTCGATATGCGGCATGGGCGTCGTCGCGAAGGCCAGGAACCGATCCGGGTGGCGCGCCACCACGTCCGCGTACTGATCGTTCACAAGGCGTGCTGCGGCAACGGCCTTTTCGCGGTTGCGGCCATTGGGCAGCCGGGGTGCCGCGGACAGAATCTGCACATCCACTCCGGCGCGGTCCATCAGCCGCAGCCGCGCCTCGAGTTCGGTGCCCCCGCCGGCACCCATGCCGCGCTGAGTATCGGTGTCGGTCTTGCCCAGATCGACCAGTAGGTCGAGATAGTCGTCGGTCCAATAGTGGGCATGCACATCTACTCGCACTCGGATACCTCCTACTCTCGGGACCCGATCGGCGCTCCGGAAAGGACGAAGTTATGGCGGAGTCAGCCCCAGCGCACCGGCCAGCTCGGAAAGTGTCGGCAACAGCTTGTCGGGCCCGCCGAGCACCTGGATCACGACGTGGTCGGCACCGGCCCGCAGATGCTCGCCCAGCCGGCCCGCGATGTCGTCGGGGGTGCCGTAGGCGACCAGGGCGTCGATGAACCTGTCGCTGCCGGGCCGGGTGAGGTCGGCGTCGGTGAAACCCATCCGGTTCCAGGCGCTCACGTAGTTCGTGAGGGCGAAGTAGTTGTACGTTTCCGCCATGACCTTGCGGGCAATCGCGCGGGCCTCGTCGGTGTCGGTGGACAGCACCACCTTGTGCTCGGGGAGCAGCAGTGCGTTCGGCCCGATGATGTCGCGGGCCTGTGCGGTGTGCTCGGGTGTGGTGTTGTACGGGTGCGCCCCGGCAGTGCGTTGTGCCGCCAGCCTCAGCACGCGCGGCCTGAGCGCGGCGAGCACGCGCCGATCAGCCGGTACGCCGTTCTCGTCCAGCGCGTCGAGGTAGTCGACCAGCGCGTCGTAGGGCTTGCGGTATTCCTCGGTGTGCTCGGGATGACCGGCCCCGATGCCGAGCACGAATCGGCCCGGGTAGGCGGTTTCGATGCGATGGAACGACTCGGCGACAGATTTGGCGTCCGCCGACCAGATGTTGACAACGCCGGTCGCCACCTTCAGCGAGGTTGTCGCCTCCAAAAGTGGCTCCGCGAACGATAATTCGGCGGGCGGAGAACCGGAGACCCATAACGTGCCGTAGCCGAGCCGTTCGATTTCCTGGGCCAGCTCGGGGGTGGGGCCGCCCGAGCTGGCGCCGTACAAAGTGAAAACGCCGAATTTGCCGAGGTCGCCGGTGGCCTTCTCTGGTGCGGTCATTGCTGCTCCTCGCGACGTCATCGAGCCTTTCCTGGCAGGATCAACCTCGAAATCATCGGGTCAGCTCCTCCGAGACCCGCCAGAGACGCTCGGCATTGTCCGGATCGAGTGCATAGGGCGCGACCCCACCGGTGTGGCCGGCGCGTTCGCTGATCTTCGGTGCCGGAGCGCAATCCTCGTAGTAGCGACCCGTAACGCCCTCCACCTGGGGGCTGGCGGCGAGCAGCACCGATGTCGCGGCACCCTGCTCGACCGTTTTCACCGGCGGCAACGACAGGTCGGTCTGCTCCCCGAAAGCCTCGAGGTCGCCCGGACTCATATGACGCGCCAACGCGGTACTGGCGATATTGCCAGGCATCAACGCATTGACCATGACACCGTCATCGGCCCAACGCCGTGCAGCGCCGACAGCGAACAAGATATTGGCCGACTTCGACTGACCATACGACGTCCACCGGTCATACGGGCGGAACCGGTAATGCAGATCGTCGAAGACCACCGGCGAGAACAAATGCCCGATCGAGGCCACGCAGACCACCCGGGCACCGCCTGCGGCGGCCAGGGACCGGTGCAAGCCGGTCGTCAATGCGAAATGACCGAGATGATTGGTAGCGAATTGCATTTCGTACCCGGCCCGGGTGCGGGTGAGTCGAGGCAGAGCCATCACGCCGGCATTGTTGACCAGCACGTGCAACGGCCCGTCCCAGGCACGCCCGAAATCGGCCACCGACTCAGGATCGGCCAGATCCAACCGGGCCACGTGCACCCCACCGCCCCCGCCCGGCAGCTTCTCCCCGATCTCCTCCGCAACCTTCCTACCGGCCTCTACATTCCGTACCGCCAGGGTCACCTCCGCACCGGCGGAGGCCAGCGCACGAGCGGTCTCGGTACCGATCCCCGAACTCGCGCCGGTGACGACGACACGCCGACCATGAAGATCGATATCGGCGACGATCTCGGCCGCCGTGGTCGCGGCGCCGTAAACAGTAGTGGGCATCGTGAGCTCCTTCCGCGTGAACCGAATCCACGTCGTCCGCACACGCAAAAAACGTCTGTCTCCACCGCCGGCAATACCGATCGGCGCCGTGCGCGCCGGACTCCTCCAACCCGCCGCCGGGCCATCCAACCGACCGAACGACAATCCCACCGCCTGGCGAGCCGCAAACCGTCTCCGCCCGCACCGACTCCCGACCAGGACGCTCTTACCAGCAATCCAATTGTCACGCCCAACACAGTCGAAGTCGATGTACACATGAACATTCCATCTACCTCGCAGGCGCCGCCGCAGAGTCCGCACCCCGATTTCCCCCCGGCCTGGCATCGTCGTATCTTGTACGCCCAGCATCGGTCACCGAAACGGTGTAATTACCAGGACGGTCCTGTTCATGTCCGATCTGCTATCGAATTCTTTTCACCGTAGGCAAATCTCTCCATCTTGTGAGTGGCGGACCGGGCAGGCAGTTTCAGGAAGCCCGAATACCAAGCGGGACAAGAGTTTTTTGTGAGACCGAACGTCGGGCCAGTCATCAAGCTCCCCGGTACGAACGTTGACGAGGGCGCGCCGTTCTCAGGCGGACAGCGTATGCAGCTCGCCGGTGATCGCCTGCCGGATCTGGTCATGGCGTGCGCCGAGTACGTAGCGCTCATCGGTCCATCGATCGGGCGGATAGAGCCACACCGGGCCGCCCACCAGATCGTCTGGCTCCCAATCGAATCGCGGCCACATGTGAACGTGCAGGAAGGCATCGGTGTTGCCGAGGATCTCCAGATTCACCCGCCGGAAGGCCGGATCCAGTCGGGTGCACGCCCGCTCGACCGCCTCCCCCAACCGATCCATATCGGCAAGAAACGCAGCACGCCGCGGGCGCGACAACCCGGAAAGGCGTTGCACCGCAGGATCATCGGTCAGTAGCAGTAAATAGCCGGGCAGGAACTGAGTATCACCGATGACGGCGAACCCGGCCGTGAGCCGACACATCACTGTTGGATTCGCCCCACCCAAGGCGCTGCCGATCCGGTCACCGCGCCAATCGCTCATCTCCACACTTGAGCGAGCCCGCATCAGCTGCACCGACGGGTGCCGAGCGGGACGAGCCACTCGAGTGCGCTGAAGTGTGCCCCACTCGGGTGGGACGCACCTTTGTGGGGCATCGACAGTCGATCCGGCCTCGCCGCCCGCTCTCTGCCCATTCTCAGTCGGGAATGCCTGTCGCCCTTGCAAAATCATGGTGGGGCCTTGTCCGAACGAATGCGCCGAGAACGGATCCGCATTGCGAGGTGGTGGGTTCAGCGTGGAAGGGCGTCTTTCAGGGGGAGGATCACCACGTCGTCGCCGTGGGAGGCGACGCCGACCGAACCCTGTGACCGGACATCGGAGAGCACTTGTCGTGCGCGAGCGTCGTCGACGAATTCCTGTGGCGTGGAGTGGTTTCCGTCCGGAGCGATCGGGTCGGCCTCCCAGTCATGGCCGGGCTCGGCGATCGGGGGACTGTTACCGGGCCGCTCGCGCGACGTCGAGGATCCAGGTGATACCGAAGCGATCGCGCAGCATCCCGAAGCCGGGCGCCCACTGGGCCGGACCGAATTCTTCGATGAGGGTCGCACCGGCCGCGAGGCGTTCCCACAACGCGCCGACCTCCTCGATGGTGTCACCGCGCACGGAGAGGAAGAACGGCTCCGCCGTGATGGTGGTGCCGTTCTCGCGGCGGGTCGTGGGCGCGCCCTGGGCGGCCGGCGCGTTCTCACCGGGCACGTCGTAGGCCATGACCCGGAATCCGTTGTCGGCGATGACCTGGCCGAACACGACCTTGGTGGCGTCCGGCAATTCGGCGGGCATCCCGAAGTCACCGTAGGTGGCCACAGCGAGTCGACCGCCGAACACCGACTGGTAGAACTCCAGGGCCGCACGAGCCTGTCCGTGGAAGTTGAGGTGGGCAACAGCGTTTACCGACATGGTGATTCGGTCCCTTCACAAGTGGTTTCGACGCGGGTTCTTCCCGCGACGAGAGCCACCCTGTCAGCAATACCGGACAGGGAACGTCCGCTACCTATGGCAGTCTGGCCGCCATGCCGACCGCCTCCTCGACGGTGACCTCCCGCCGCCTGCTCTCACTGCTGTCGCTGCTGCAGGTCCGCCGTGACTGGCCGGGAGGCCTGCTCGCCCAGCGGCTCGGTGTCAGCGAACGCACGGTGCGCCGCGACGTCGATCGCCTGCGCGAGCTCGGCTACCTCGTCCGAGCGGTCAAGGGACCCGAGGGCGGCTACCGGCTCGAAGCGGGAATCGAACTGCCGCCGCTGCTGTTCGATGATGAGCAGGCCGTCGCGCTGGCCGTGGCATTGCGGATCGCGGCCGGGACCGGGGCGGGTATCGAAGAAGCTGCGGCACGAACGCTGACGACCGTCCGCCAGGTCCTGCCATCCCGCCTGCGCCAGCGCATCGACATGCTCGAAATCACGACCGTCGAACCAGCCGCGCGCGAGACCGATCCCCAAATCGACACCCACGTCCTGCTCGCGCTGAGCGCTGCCATCCGATCCAGAGAGGAACTGCGGTTCGACTACCAGTCACCGGAACCGCCGCACGACACCGACCCTCAGCCGCCGCGACGAGTACAGCCCCATCACCTCGTGTTCCGCGGTGGACGCTGGTATCTCATCGGATGGAACCCGCACCGTTCGGACTGGCGTATCTACCGCGCCGACCGGATGACACTTCGTATCCCCAACGGGCCGCGCTTCACCCCCCGGCAACTGCCGGGTGGCGACATCGCGACCTTCCTCTCCGCCCGGTTCAAAGGCTCCGAAGGCGCGAACTCCTGGCCATGCCAAGGCGAGGTGATCCTCGATCTCCCCGCCACCCAGGTGGCCCCCTTCGCCGCCGACGGCATCATCGAGGAACTCGGCCCCACCCGAACCAGACTGCTGACCGGCTCCTGGTCCTGGCCCGCACTCGCGGCGACGCTGGCACGTTTCGACACCGAAATCGAAGTCATAGGCCCGGATCCGCTACGCGACGCGTTCGCTGAACTGTCGCGCCGCGCAGCCCGCGCCGCACGCACGAGGACATAGGTTCGAGGGCACCGCCGCCGCCGGAACCTGGCACCCCTCCCAGATCTGCAACTCGCTTTCCTACGAGACCTCGACGCTGCCGATGCCCCAGGCGCGGCCTCGATAGGCCGGCAGGTCGTCATACCGCCGACCTCCAATGCCCCTGAGCGACCATCGGCCACGACCGCCCGTTTGTGCTGATCGCCTGGACACGGTGAAACCCGCGTCGACCAGCACCCCCGCTGGGCGGGGGTGGCAAAAATAGGTATGTCGTGGGTAGTTCTGCCGTCGCGGGCAAGGGCGCCCGCAATGCAGGCTCGTCAGTGACAGCGCAGGCAAGAACTGGCGAGGATTGCGATGTTCGACCACAAGCCGGAAAACCCCCGACACCTCAACGACCCCACCGGGCGCCACGACGGCGCGACCCTGATGATCCGGCGTTGCACCGACTGCGCAACATTGGTCGCACCAATGACCAACGCCTGCTCATCCTGCCGAGCCACCACCCTGGACTGG
>NZ_JBSGCB010000068.1:0-40290 GCF_053601595.1 Nocardia sp. NPDC004711
TTCGAGGATCACGCGGTGACCACCCTCATGTCCGGGATTCGATACTCACCGGACTACTCGGCGAGCTCCTACACCACGCTATTGGACGCAACCCAGCTCGAAGGCCAGACCGAGCAAGCATGGTGCCTGACTTTGACCACGAACGCCGTAATCGAGCTGTTATCCGGGGCAATATCAGAACCGGCCTGCGGCGATCCCGTCGCGGCGGTGCGCGAAGCGGCCCCCGTTATACGGGGCAAGCTTGGAAGGTGGTGGCGAGAGTGCCCAGGCACGAAAGGTCGCAGAAATCCCCGAATTGAGGGGTTCCCGCAGAACTTGCCGAATTGAGGGGTTCCCCCAGAACTCGCCGAATTGAGGGGTTTCCGCAGAACTCCCCGAATTGTGGGCGGATTCGAGGTTCTGCCGCGAACGACGCAACCGGCGGCGTATCCCGGCCGGCTACCGGTCGGGGGCTCGTGCACTGCGGGCCCGATCGCGACGTGTGGGGGTCGCGGTAGAAGTCGCCGAAAATCCAACGAAGTTCGGCATATGCGCTGATCAGCGCTAGGTGTGACGCGATGTCGCCCATTGAGCGACAGTCCGACCGACAGACGTTCCAGCCCTCTGGGTTCAGGGTTTGGTGCGGCAAACACCCTGTACCGCATGGACATTGGAACAAGTCCGCAGCGGCCGGGCGCGCCGAGTCGCACCGCTCGACAAGGGCCGTCGGTGTATCCGATTGGTGGCCAACGACTCTGGTAGGTCCGGGTCAGCCTGCCACACTGGATCGGCGGTGTCGGCCCGAATCGTCAGAGAGCGGGCATTCGATACCGTTCATGCGGTAATCACCTGTGGAAGGCACGAAGATGACCAACCCGCAATCGAATCAAGCCGTATTCTTCACACAAGTCAGCTATCAGGGCGATCCCTACACCTATTCCATCGAGGATGGTGTCGTGGAAGTGACCGGATCGCTCAACGACCGGTTCAAATCCGTCAAAGTCGGCGCGGACGCGAAGGTGCTGGCCTGGCAGAACTACGGCTTCGGCGGCCACTACGCGGAATGGGAAACCGACCAGCCCGATATCTCCAGCATCGGCGGCCTCTCGGTGTTCACCGTCACCTACCGCAGCACCCGATTCATCATGGCCCGCTTCGTCAACTCCACGCAAACCAACCGCGTGTTCGCTATGAAGGTGAACACCGCAGGCGTCGACCCCGGGCTCAGCGAACGGTGGCTCGCGCAGAACGATCCCGACTTCTATCCGATCGCTCTCGCTTTCGAAGACGGCCGGAAGGTGACCACCGGGCTGTATGTTCGCGACGAGCAAACCTACGTCTTCAACCCCATCGGATCCTGTTACTTCCGTTGGAACCGCAACACCGACGCCGTCGAGCTGGAACCCGGCGTGAACTTCCCGGCAGGAATGAACCATAAGCAGGAAAGCGCCAGCGAATTCACGTTCGACCTCCTGGACGCACCCCCGTCGCGCTGATCACCCGCGTCGGGACTACGACGCGAAAGAGTCAGCAGGGCTGGCAAAGTCCATTCGATGGACTGGCCCTCCGCTACCCGGGATTCCGGTAGCAACGGCGCGAAAAACCATGACAATGGCTTGACCAGCAGCGATGGCGAGATTTTTCGCTGAAAATGCGGCGTGTGCGCTGTAATCAGCTGTCTTGCAACAGTTTATGGACTCGACCCGAATACGTTGGCAAGGGGGCAGGTGAATGACTGTGCGGCGTACCCAAATCGGGTGCGCCGCACAGTCAGGTCTGGGCCTACCCGCCGGAGGGCCCCCGGTCGAGGTGGTGGTTCGTTGCTCGCGGCCGGGCGGTCGTGTTCGGGTTCGTCAGACGATCTTGATCTCAACCGGTCGGCGCATCACTGCTGGTGAATGATGTCCGGTTGTGGAGGCCGTGGTGGGTGCAGTGGTTGGGTTCAGCGTTGAACGGCAGCAGCGGATGTGGGATGGCTGGCGTGGCGGGGAGTCGCTGATGGTGATCGCCGATGTTGTGGGCAGTACCCATCCGCGGGTCAGCCGGTTTCTGCGTGCCAGCGGCGGGATCCGGCCGGCTCCTCGTCGACGGCGAGCGGGGCACCTATCGCTTGCTGAGCGGGAGGAGATCTCAAGATCGCCCGATGGCTCCGCCGCTGTCACCCCGAAGACGCCATGCGGCGGGTCTCGCACGAAACGATTTACCGCGACCTTTACATGCCGTCACGGAAAGTGTTCGACCACAACATGTTTCATCACCTGCGAGGCGATCGTCCGTTCCGGCGGCCGCGTCGCAAAGCCGGGTCGCACGGGCGCGGACGCACCCGGAACATGGTCTCCATCCACGACCGTCCCGCCGAGGCCGATGCCCGTGAGGTGGCCGGGCATTGGGAGGGGGATCTGGTGTTCGGAGCGCGCCCCTCGGCAGTGGCGACGCTGGTGGACCGTGCCACCCGCTACATGATGGTCGTCGCACTGCGCGACGGGTACAAAGCCGATGCTGTCGCCGAAGCCTGGCCCGGCACATGGGCAGGTTGCCGAAATCACTTCGCAGATCGCTGACATGGGACCGCGGCCGAGAAATGGCCGCTCACATCGTGATCACCGAAGCATTGTCGATGCCGGTGTACTTCTGCGACCCGCATCATCCCTGGCAACGTGGCACGAACGAGAACACCAACCGCCTGCTGCGCCAATACCTGCACAAAAGCGCCGACCTGTCGAAGTTCACCCAGGACGACCTCGACGCGATCGCCGCGAAACTCAATCACCGGCCCCGCCGCGTGCCCGGGTGGAACACACCAGCCGAGGCGTTCTGCACAGCCGAGCTCGCGCGGCACCAGATGGCGGTAGCGCCCACAGTCCTGCTGTGATCATCAATCTTGGCGGCCGCGCTACCCTGTCCAGTCGAACGATGCACTGACCGGTTGAGATCGAGATCGTTTTCCGAACAGCGTCTTCTTGGGGTCCCGGTAGAACTCGCCGAAAATCCAACGAAGTTGGATAGATGCCCTGATCAGGGCAGTATTCGCAGCGCTCCGACGCTCAGCATCGGACGCGAGAAAGTCGCATCCAATGCGACCCAGCGGTACTCGGTTCGTCCGGATACCTTCGTTCGCGAGACACCCTCAGCGACAGTGCCTTTCGCAGGTCGAACCCATAACGCATTCCGGGTACGCGGCAACGTCAAGCGGTCAGTTGGCACTGCAGATGTAAGTCCCCATCGATAGGATCTGCCGCATGTCGTTCGGGGTGGGAGCAGTTCATCGGATTCATAGGTGGCTGTCGAGTGCATGTGCGGCGGCCGCTGTGGCCGGACTGATGGCGACCGCTCCGGTCGCGCACGCGGAGACCGATGGCGCTTCGTGCACGGAGGGCTGGCAAGCCGATATTCTCGCGTCGGGTCTGGGTGGTCTGGAGAATCTCGAGACCGACGGGGGCGGCGGCTTCTACGTGTCCGGCATTGTCAAAGGCGTCCTGTACCACGTCGATTCCAGCGGCGAGGTCACCACGCTCCTGTCGGGTCTGGACAATCCGGCTGGGTTGCGGCTGCTCGGTGACGATCTGTACTTCCTGACCGGCGACGGCACCGCGTTCACCGGCACCGGCACCCTTCGGCGTTACAACGTGACCACCGGCGCGGTGACCACGCTGTTGACCGGGCTGGTTCAACCCAACGGGTTGCTGATGCTTCCCGACGGGGGACCTGCTCATCTCCCACCTGTCGATTCCCGTACCGGTGGGCATGAGCCGGTATCGGCCGTCCACCGGTGAATTCACCCCGCACTGGTCGAATACGCCCTACCCCAACGGTATTGCGCTGACAGCGGACCAGACAGCCATCTACACCGAAAACGACTTCACCTCGCAGGTGCTGAGAATTCCGCTGGATGCGCCGACGGCCGCCACTGTGGTCGCCGGCGTTCACGACGGCCTCTTCCCGGGCCTCGACGACATGGAGGCGACCCAGGCCGGGCAGCTCTATCTCGCTGGCGACACCTCCGGCAGTGTCTACAGCATGGATCCGGCGAGGGGCTCCACCTGCACCATCGCTACCGGCTGGCAGACCTCGAGCCCGATGCTGCCCAACGGCCCGACCTCGGTCCGGATCGCCCGCGACGGACAGGGCTGGGCGCTGTATGTCACCAGCATCGACGGCAACCTACGCCGCCTGCGTCCCCCGCCCGGCGTCGACCTCACACCCGTACTCGCCGACACCGACGTCGCACCCCAGGCCTAGCCTGAATCGGGGGTCACAGTGCCACTTCGGCGGCGCGCCGGCGCGGACGAGGGTGGCGGTTGAAATCGGCGGTGCGACTGTAGATGTCCGCATCGAGGAGTTGGCGGCGGATCCTGCTACCGGTCCCACCGCTGGGCCGCTGCCCTGGAATCCACTGGGACAGTGCACAAGCGGACCCGTCCCTACACGCCTCGCACGAACGGGAAAGTGGAGCGATTCAAGTGCGCCACGAGGCGCATGGTTGTATTCCCGGCTCAGCCGGGAGGGACTCGAAGGGAGGTTCCTGGGTCTGATGGCTTACCCGGAGCCGAAAGGTTAACGGGGACAAGAGCATGCCAGATAACCGGCGGCCGGGTCCAGGTGTCAGGGACGGTGCGTCGGGAGACCCGCGCGATAAGGCGAAAGCTGGATTGCCTGAACCCCAATCTCCAGAAGAGGAAAGTTCACCTCCACCGGAAAGACATCCGAAACCGGTGCCGGCCCTGCAACGCCCTGTTGAACGGTGGTGCAACCTTCGGGGCAGGGAGCGATGCCCAGTGAGGGTATTGAAGGAGATGAGTGGGGCGCCTACGTCGCGCTAGATACGTATGACCATGACGAACGTGGGATCGCCTACCGGACGCGAGTCCCAGGGCGACGGAGGTCTGGTAGTAGTCGCCGGAGTCACGTCCGGCCAGGGAGAGCGGGAAAGCCGTTCACAGGGCGAAGCAGACCAGGTGACAAGGACATTCACGACTATCGAGAGGTATGCGTAATGCAGAGCGCCGAAACGGTGCTGGATGTCCTGCGTGAACGCGGCAGGCGCGGCCTGCCGCTCAAGCAACTGTATCGGCAGATGTTCAATCCGCAGTTGTATCTGCTGGCCTACGGCCGCATCTACGCCAACAAGGGTGCGATGACGGCCGGGGTTACACGGGAAACCGCTGATGGCATGTCGCTGGGCAAGATCGACCGGATCATCGAGGCAATGCGCCACGAGCGCTACCGGTTCCGGCCGGTCCGACGAGTCCACATCCCGAAGAAGAACGGCAAAACCCGTCCACTCGGGATGCCCACGTGGTCGGACAAATTGGTCTGCGAGGTGGTGCGCCTGCTGTTGGAGGCGTACTACGAGCCGCAGTTCTCCGACCGCTCCCACGGGTTCCGCACCGGCCGGGGATGCCACACCGCGTTGCGCGAAGTGAGCAACACCTGGACCGGGACGACGTGGTTCATCGAGGGCGACATCGCAGACTGCTACGGCTCTTTCGACCAGGACGTGCTGGTCGGAATCCTGGCGGAGCACATCCGCGACAACCGGTTCCTGCGGCTGCTGCGCAAGATGCTGACAGCCGGATACCTGGAGGACTGGAAATGGGGAGAAACGCTGAGCGGAGTTCCCCAGGGCGGCATCGCTTCACCTGTCCTTTCGAACATCTACCTGCACAAACTGGACGAATTCGTCGAGACAGCGCTCATCCCGGATTACACCCGGGGCCGGTTGCGAGCCCGCAACCCGGCCTACCGCAAGATCGAGTCGGCAATAGCGACGGCCAAACGGCACGGTGACCGCGCCGAGGTCCGCGCACTCTATCGGCAACTGCATGCCCTGCCCAGTCAGGATCCGAACGATCCCGGCTATCGCAGGCTGCGGTACTGCCGTTATGCCGACGACACCTTGCTCGGATTCGCCGGACCCAAGGCTGAAGCCGAACAGATCAGACACCGACTGGCGACGTTCCTGCGTGATGACCTCAAATTGGAACTGTCTCCGGAGAAGACGCTGATCACCCACGCCCGCAGCCAGCGGGCGCGGTTCCTCGGCTATGAGATCAGGATCGCGGGCAGCGACCGCAGGACCCGACGCCCGGACGCCTCCGACCGGCGCAATCGCCGCTCGGTGAACGGGACCGTGGTCCTGCACGTCCCCGCTGACGTGATCAGATCCAAAGCCGCCCTCTACTTGTCGCGCGGAAAAACCCGCGTGCCGGAACCGGATTGTCAACGAAGACGACTACACCATCGTCGGCAAGTTCGGAGCCGAGTATCGGGGCATCGTCCAGTACTACCTGCTCGCCTACGACGTTCAACGGCTACACCGGCTGCGCTGGGTCATGGAGACCTCCATGCTCAAAACCCTTGCGCGCAAGCATCGCTCGTCAGTGTCGAAGACGGCGGCCCGTTACAAGGCCAAGACCGCGACACCGCACGGGAAGCGGGTGTGTTTCGAAGCCAGTATCGATCGCGGCAGCAGGAACCCACTGGTCGCACGGTTCGGCGGAATCCCGTTGCGGCGAAGCAAGACCGCGGTCATCACCGACCACCAACCCCACCGGCCGCTCTATCCCCGCAAGAAGCTGATCCAACAGCTGCTCAAAGGGATATGCGAGCTCTGCAAGCAGACGGACGACATCGAAGTCCACCACATCCGCCGGCTTGCCGACCTCGCGGCGATCGGAACACCGCCGCACTGGGCAAAGGCCATGGCCAACAAACGGCGCAAGACCCTCATGGTCTGCCGCGACTGCCACGACCAAATCCACGCCCACCGGGCAACATTCACGCAGTAGTCACCGGAGAGCCGCGGTGCTCGGAAACGGGCATGCCCGGTTCGGGGGCAGGCTGAGTGGAAAAGGACCAGCAACGCTGGCACCTCGCCGCTCAGCCGAGCCTACCGGCACCCTGGCCCGCGGATGGGCCTACGTCCCCGAATACGACTCCGAACAGGACCGCCGAGCGGCGCTGGTGGACTTCCTCAACCACTACAACCACGACCGGCCCCACGCCGGAATCGGACATCGGTCACCCAGCAGCCGGGTCCCGCAACGCAACTACCGTCTCACCAGTCCCTGCTCCAGGATCCCGACCACTCCACCCCCCACATCGGCCTCCCGAGCAGCTCACCCTCGACCTCGACGCAGTGGAACCAACCTCGTGAGACACCACACCTAGCTATGTGATGTCGTCCATGCTTGGTTTGACGTCGGGCAAGGGCTGGGCGTTGCCGCGGACACGCGCATGTCTGGCATTGAAGCGCGACTGTGTGCAAAGGTGCAGGTCAGTATGTGCCCTCCGCAGGATTCGAACCTGCGAAACCCGGGTGTCGGGGGTGCGGAAGGTTCACTGAAGCAGGGTATTCGGGGTGGAAGTCACGCCGCGTTTCACTCGTCCATCATCGCGCGGTGTGCGCGGAAGCCCTGCTGTGCCGCGTGGATGGATTCGCGGGTGCCTTCGGCGGCGGCCAGGACGCGCAGTATCAGCGCGCAACCGAGGAACCCGAAGATCACCATCAGGGTGACGGCGATGTGCGGCACGGCTTCTCCTTTTAGATATCGGGGTGTGCGCCCGGGCGCGCGTGCGCGCGTACGGGTTCCCCACTTCATACCTCCGATGCTGGTCAGGTCGCTGATCCTGACGATTTCTTTACGGTGGTGTCTCGCGTTGTTGACAGGATCCGAGCGGCCTCGGAAGGGCCTACCGGTACGAGATCAGGCTGGATGTCGGCAACCGGGGGTCGCTCGGCGAACTACTGCGCGTGTAGCAACAAGACAGCAAACATCGTGCTGGCATCGAAGCTGAAGCTCCTCCGCAAGGCGTGCGGATCTACGCTGGCTCGGTCTGCCCCGTGATCAAAAATGTGTGTTACACCACACTTTCCCGCAGAGCATAGTTACTGTGTAGCTATCATTCTTGACGCAAGTGTCCGCCAACCAGTGGTCAGGGGAGCTGTTCCAAGTCGAATTCAGCGAGAGGGTGGTCGCATGACTCGTCGGTATGGAGAATCCAAGACCAGCGCGTCGCGACGCGCCCTGCTGCCGATCGTCGGCGCGATACCACTGGCCGTCGCGGTGACCTGCTCCATCGCCACGGGCGACGCCGCGGCGCAGCCCAGCGTCCCGGCTCCCGCGGCTGTCGAGCAGCTCTGGACGAGCCCGGTACAGCCCAGTGCGTTCGGCATCGCGGTGCCGCAGGGCGTCCCCGACGCCATGCGCGATCAGGCGCAGAACGCTGCAGCCGCTGCCAATGCCGCCCTCGGCGACGGCCTGCACTCGGTCGACGACAACTACTCGGACAGGGTCACCAGGCTGAACGTGGGTAGCGGCACCGCCGGTCTCATCATCGGCACGGTCGTGGGGGCGGTACCGGGCGCGGTGGTCGGGGCGGTACCGGGAGCGATTATCGGGGCTGCGTTCGGTGCGATTGCCGGCGCGATCGCGGGCGGCGTCGTCATGGCCGTTCCGACCATGGGGGTGGGTGCGCCCATGGGGGTCGCAGGCGGCGCTCTCGCGGGGGCCGGTATCGGTGGTGTGGTCGGTGCTGTGGTCGGTGGTCTGGTGGGCGCTGTTTCCGCCGGCGTCGTGGGCGCAGCCGTCGGTTACGAGCTCGGCGCAGCGACCGGGCAGGGCAACGGTATGCAGGGCACTTAGCCGGAATTCACCGCGCTCGAAAAGACTGACCGGTACGAGATCTCGCGTGGGCAGTGGGGGAACCCTAAGCTGTCGTGCGTGAATTCCGGGCGGGCAATGGTCGACGGGCGTTTCGAGTTGATCGAACCACTCGGCAGCGGCGGCATGGGCACGGTGTGGCGCGCCTACGACATCGCGCTACACCGTGAGGTGGCGTTGAAAGAGGTGCGGGCCGAAGGCGACGCGGGCTCCGCGGAGGTGCAGCGGGAACGGGTGCTGCGCGAGGCACGCGCGCTGGCGCGCATCACGCACCCGAATGTGGTTGCCATCCACCACATCGTGGACACACCCGCCGAGAAGCATCCGTGGATCGTGATGGAACTGGTCGCGGGCGGCTCGCTCGCGGACCGGCTGGACGAGGGGCCGATGTCGCCGGGACAGGCCGCCTGGGTCGGTCGCGGCATCCTGGCCGGCCTCCGCGCCGCACACGCGGTGGGCGTCCTGCACCGCGATGTGAAACCCCCGAATGTGTTGCTGCGCGCCGACGGTTCCCCCGTCCTCACCGACTTCGGCATCGCCGCGGTGAACGACCTCACCGGTCTCACCTCCACCGGCAGCGTCGTCGGCTCCCTCCCGTACGTCGCCCCCGAACGCCTCCAGGGCCACGAGGGTCACCCCGCCTCCGACCTCTGGTCCCTCGGCCTGGTCCTCTTCGCCGCCGTCGAGGGCTACCAACCCATGCGCCGCGACACCGACGTCGCCACCCTCGCCGCCGTCCTGATGGGCGCGGTCCCACCCCCACGCCAGGCGGGCCAGCTGACCCCGGTCCTGCAAGCCCTCCTGGTCCCCAACCCCGGCCACCGCCCGCCGGCCGACCAGGTCGACCAGATGCTCGCCCAGGTCACCCAGGACTACACGCCGCCGTCCCACACCTTCACCTCATCGCCCCAGGACTTCACGTCGCCGTCCCATTTCCAGGGATTCACGACGGCGTCCGGACCTCAGGACGCGCCGCCGTCGCAGGGCTTCCCGGTAACGCCCCCGCCCCAAGGGTTTTCGACCGCACCGCAGCAGCAGGGCTTCCCGATCTCGCCACCGCCGATGGGATACCCGACAGTCCAGCAACCCCACGGATTCACCGCATCACAGCAATTCCCGCCAGGCTCGCCGAACCCTGTCCACACTGCGCCGCAACGCAATTCGCGCCCATTGATCCTCGCCGGCGTCGGTATCGTCCTGGCTGTCGCCGCGGTCGCCGCCATCGCCCTGTGGCCCTCCGCCTCCGGCGGCGGCCAAGGCCAATCGGGCCAGCCGAACATCCCCACCCAACCCACCGGCATCCCCCTGAGCGGCATCATCCCGCCCACCGTCATCGCCCCCACCACCGCCAAGGGCGATGCCACCACCGACCTGCTGACACCCGACGGCATCCGCAAGGCCGTCGCCGCCCTCGAAAAGGTCACGGGCGGTAAGCAATTCACCGAAACCACCATTTACCCGACCTACATCAGCACGGGTGCCCCGGTCCAGGGCCGGCCCAACGTTTACGACACGTTCTCCTACCGCGACGGCGTCGTCAAACGCGAAGGCCCAGGCTCCACACTGACCGATCCCACCATCGACCTGTCCGCTATCAACTGGGACCTCCTCCCCGCCCTCTTCACCGCCGCAGCCCAGCAACTCAACGTCCCCAAACCCACCAGCCGCTACATCATCGTCAACCCCGCCTGGACCTTCAACGACGACCAGCCCAGCCTGCTGGTCTACCTCTCGGACGACTACGGCGCCGCCTACCTGGCGGCCGGCCTCGACGGCACCATCGTCAAGACCTACCCCCACAAATAGCCCCGCCGGTCAGGCCACGGTCGAGGACGGCCCGGCCAGCCGGTTCCGTTCCCGATGCGCCTTCTGGCGACAGGCCGGGGAGCAGTAGCGGGCGCGACGGCCGGTGCCCGAGCGGGAGAGCGCGGAACCGCAGATGTGGCAGGCGTCGTCGGCTCGATCGTCGGTGGCGCGGTCGCGCGCACCGCAGATGGTGTCGAGGGTGGCGGTCGAATTCCGGTCGGCCCGAAGAGAATCCAGGATCAGCGCGGCGGTGCGGCCGATGCGAGCGGTCTGCCCCGGCAGGCGCTGGGCGGCCGTGCATGCGGTGAAGATGCCGAGCACATCGGCCACCGAGATGTCGGCGCGCACCGCGCCGTGGTGCTGGGCGGCGGCCAGCAGCAGGGTCAGGCCCTGATGAAAGCGCATGCCCGCACCGTGCACCCGGGCGCGCGGCCAGCCGTCGCCCAGTGTCAGCAGATCGCAGGGCGTCTCCTCGGTCGGCGCGGAGGCGACGACCTCGACGCAGAAATCGAAGAAAGCCACACCGGGATCGCGATGTTTGAGATGATCTGCGGCCAGAGCGTTCAGTCGTTCGATCCGTTGCTCGAGAACCGCTTCCAGCAGTCCGGCCTTGGTCGGGAAGCAACGGTAGACGGTCCCCGCGCCCACGCCCGCCCGGCGGGCGATCTCGGCCAGCGACACCGAGGCGCCTTGCTCCGCGAAGGCTTGCTGGGCGGCATCCAGGATGCGGGCGTACGTAGCTCGCGCCTCGGCACGCGGGGCGAGACGCGGCACGGTCGCGGTGCGGATCGGTCGAGGCATCGTTCGTGCTGGACTCTCTGGTTATCGAAGGTCTTGCGTCTTCGATGTTCTCACGCGTCGCGTGGTGCGGCCACACAAGGCGCGGGGCGTTTCGGCTATCGAGCCGGGGCCGTTACGAATTCGGTGTTTCGTTACGCCATGTGTGCGGGTGGCTGTTCCTTTCATAACGCCGGGATTCTTCTCCTCCACGCCAGATGACCTGCGTCATCGATGAATTCGCCCCATGTATACAGAGTTCGCGGTAACGATCCGCGCGCAGTGAACTTTCGGCCGTACCGGTCGGCCCGTATGGTCCGAAACGGGTTGAGAAAACCTAGAGTTTCAAGAATGGGGGTCGATATGGATCCTGGAGCATGTGAATCCTGGACTATCGAAATGCCGGACGGTGTCGGCACGAAAGTGGATATATTGCGCGCGGCGGAGGCCTACGCACCGGTTGTCGTGGTGTGGCCCGGCATCGGGGCCCGCGGTGCGCAATATCGGCAATTCGCAAGTGAATTGCGGGAGCGCGGTTGCACGGTAGTCGTCGGCGAACTTCACGGGCAGGGAGAATCCCGCCCGGAGCCGCCGCGGACAAGCCGGTACGGCATGCACGCCCAGGTGGTGAACGACTATCACCGGGTCGCCGAATTTGTGCGCGAGCAGTTCCCGGCATCGTCGCTCTATGTCCTCGGGCACAGCTTCGGCGGGCAGCTCGCGGCCTGTTATGCGGCGTGGGAGAAGAACATTGCGGGTCTGGTACTGATCGCCTCGGGCACGGCCCCGGTCGATCAAATGCAGAACGTGACCGTGCTGCGCACCGTGGTCACCAAGATCGTCCTCGAGCTGGTCGGCCTGATCGGGCTGGTCCCGCGCACCACACTGCTCGGCGCGCCCACCCGCGGTCTGGTGCTGGATATCGTGCGCATCGCCAAAACCGGGCGTTACGAACTCGGTGGCACCGATTACGACTACGAGGCCGGCATGGCCGACAGCGAGACACCCATGCTCGCAATCACTTTCACCGGGGATCGCAATGTCCCCGCCTGGCAGACCGACGTCCTGCTGAGCAAATTCCGCAGCGCGGCCATCGGCCGCCGAACCATCGATGAAGGACTCGGGCACTTTTCCTGGAGAAAACAACCACGCACTGTCGCTGCCGCCGTCGCCAGCTTTGTTCGTGACATCGAGAATGGTGGAGCAGATGACCAGCGTCAATGAATGCCCTGTCGCGCACGATATGACGGCGGAGGACCTCGCGGCCGGAGAATCCCGGCCGATTCCGGGTCGGCGCGATCGCATCGGAGTACTTACCGCGATTGATTTCCAGCGCAATGGAATTCTGGAGATCATCGAGCGCATGTGGCGCGAGTACGGAGACATCTCCGAACTACGGGTGGCCGACAAACGCATCGTGGTGATGGCGCATCCCGAGCACGCGCGCGCCGTGAACGTCGAGCGGATGGAGAAGTACACCAAGGGCCCCAGCTACGACGGCGCGCGCACGTTGCTGATCGGCGACGGTCTGGTGACCAGCGTCGGCAAGGAGTGGAAGACCCAGCGAAAGCTGCTGTCTCCCTTCTTCACTCCCAAGGCGGTGCGCGGGTACGCGCCGTTGATGATGGAGGACGCCGAATGGTTCTCGCGCCGTTGGGAATCCCGCGCGGGCGGCCACGAGCCGGTCGAAATGCTCTCGGAGATGGCCGCTCTCACCGCGTCCATCATTCTCAAGAGCCTGTTCAGCACCACGGCGCAGGACGTCCGGGAGCAACTGCAGGACGCGGTCGAGACGATGATCCAGTACACCTCCGGCCGCCAGCTCAACCGGTTCCGCCCGCCGGAGTGGGTGCCGACTCCGGCGCGCCGCGAATACGAGATCGCCCGGGATCGGCTCGACGAGTTCGTGCTGCGAGTGATCACCGAACGCCGCGAGCTGCCCGCCGACCAACGCCCGGCGGACCTGCTGTCACAGATCATGTCGGGCGAATCCACGCTCAGCGACAGGCTTCTGCGCGACCAGTGCGTCACCATGCTGATCGCCGGGCACGAGAGCACCGCGCGCACTCTCGCCTTCGTCTGGTACGTCCTGGCCACCAACCCGGAGGTGGCCGCAAACCTGCATGACGAGATCGACGCACTGCCGCAGGATATTTCGCTCGAGGATCTGAAGGACGCGCCGTACACGCTCGGCGTGATCAAGGAGACGCTGCGGCTGTACCCGCTCGCACTGCGGGCAGGAGTCGCTGCCGAACTGGTTCCGCAATATCCAGCAGAACCCGGATGTCACCGTGCAGATCGCGGGCCGGAAGGTCGAGACCTGGGCCAGGATCTTCGAGCCCGGCTCCGATGAGCGCGCGCGGACCTGGTCGCTGCTGGCGCGGAAGAACCGCGAATTCGCCTGGATGCAGCGATGGGCCGAACGTGAAGTGCCGGTGCTCATCTGCGATCTGAATCCGGCACGAGTACAAGGAGTGGGAATCGTATGACCGCCCAGACCGACCGGAGCCCCTGGGCCACCCTGGGGGCACTGTGTTTCGGATTCTTCATGCTGCTGGTCGATATGACCATCGTGGCGGTGGCCAATCCGGCGATCATGGCCGAGTTGCACACGGGCGTATCGACTGTTGTGTGGGTGACCAGCGCCTATCTGCTCGCCTATGCGGTGCCGCTGCTGGTCACCGGGAGGCTGGGTGACCAGTTCGGTCCGAAAACGGTCTATCTGGCCGGGCTGACCGTGTTCACGTTCGCCTCGCTGGGGTGCGGCGTGTCCACCAGTATCGGCATGCTGATCGTGGCGCGGGCCGTGCAGGGGGTCGGCGCGGCCTTGATGACGCCACAGACCATGGCGGTGATCACGCGAATCTTCCCGCCCGACAAGCGCGGTGCGGCCATGGGCGCGTGGGGGTCGGTCGCGGGCGTGGCCTCGCTGGTGGGCCCGATCATCGGCGGCATTCTGGTGGACGGGCTGGGCTGGAAGTGGATCTTCCTGGTGAATGTGCCCATCGGCGTGGTGGCCTTCGTGCTGGCGGTGCTGTTCGTACCGGCGCTGCCGACGCATCGGCACCGGTTCGATCTGCCGTCGGTGGCCCTGAGTGTGGCGGGGATGTTCCTGGTGGTCTTCGGGATTCAGCAGGGCAATACCGATGATTGGTCGGGGCGGATCTGGTTGTGCATCGGGGCGGGACTGGTCCTGCTGGTGGCCTTCCTCGGGGTCCAGGCGCGCAATGCGGGTGAGCCGCTGGTGCCGTTGTCGCTGTTCCGGGACCGGAACTTCGCACTGAGCACGCTGGCCATGACCGCGATGGGCGTGGCCACCACCGGGATGATGTTGCCGGGGTACTTCTATCTCGAGAACGTGCGCGGGATGAAGCCGACCGAGGCCGCGACGGTGTGGATCGTCATGGCCTTCCTGACCGCGCTGTTCTCCCCGATCGTCGGCAAGCTGGTGGACCGGGTGCACCCCCGCGTGGTTCCGGTGGTGGGCTTCGCCGGATTCGCCGTCGGCATCGCCTGGTTCGGGCTGGTGATGAAGCCGGAGACGCCGCTGTGGCAGTTGCTGCTGCCGCTGGTGTGCATGGGTATCTCCAACGCCTGCGTCTGGTCGCCGCTCGCGGCGATCGCCACCTATGGGCTGCCCATGCATCAGGCCGGGGTCGGCGCGGGCGTGTACAACACCGCCCGGCAGGTGGGTCTGGTGCTCGGTAGTGCCGGGATCGGCGCGCTGATTCCGGCTCGGCTTGCCGCGCACGGCATTCCGTCGGTCGGTGAAGGCGGGAGCGGATCCCTATCGGGCACAGTGCAATCCGCGTTCAGTGCCGCGCTGGCGCAGTCGATGGTGCTGCCCTCGGCGGTGCTGATCATCGGTATCGCCGCGTGCCTGCTGCTGGGACATCGGACTCCCGCGCCTTCGCCGGCGGCCGCGGCGCCGGAGACGGCGGACGCCCTGGGCTGACCCGGCCCGGCTTCGCGACAGCCCCGGAGAGCATTGCTCTCCGGGGCTGCTCCGCGTCCGGATTCCGTCGAAGTACCAGGTCCTGACGGTTTCTTGATGGATTTGGGCGATATGTCGACGACATCTCTGCGACACGCGGCGCGACCCTGTAAGCGGAGCGTCAATGCGACCCGCTGGGACGCTAAGAAGGCGTAAAGGACCTCGAAGTCGGGCTATCCGGGCGCTTGACTCACTCCGGCGCGTCTCAGGACGTGCCCGAAAGCAGAGAGGTTTCGAGACATGTCTGTCGTGGTGTTCACGGTGCTGACGGTGGCGATCTTCGCCCTGTTCGGCTTGATCCAACGCGGGGTGGAACGGCTGTGACGCAGAACATTATCGGTCTGGTCCTGGCCGTCGGTATCGCCATCTATCTGGTGGCGGCGCTGCTGTATCCGGAGAGGTTCTGAGTGAGCACGACAACAGCGGGGATCCTGTTCGCGGTATCCCTGATCATCGCGCTGGCCGCGGTGCATGTGCCCCTGGGCGACTACATGTACCGGGTCTACAGCAGCGAGAAGCACTCCAAGGCCGAGAAGGGCATCTATCGACTGATCGGCGTGCAGCCGGGCGTCGAGATGACCTGGGCCGTCTACGCGCGCAGCGTGCTGGCCTTCTCGGCCATCAGCGTGCTGCTCCTGTTCTTCCTGCAGCTGATTCAGGGCAAACTGCCGTTGCACCTGAATGATCCGGGCACCAAGATGACCGCGGATCTGGCGTGGAACACCGCCATCAGCTTCGTCACGAACACGAACTGGCAGAACTATGCCGGTGAATCGACGATGGGTCACGTCGTTCAGGCCGTGGGCCTGAGCGTGCAGAACTTCGTCTCGGCGGCCGTCGGTATGGCCGTGGCGGTCGCGCTGGTGCGCGGCTTCGCCCGGCGTCGCAGCGGCGAACTCGGCAACTTCTGGGTGGATCTGGTGAGGGGAACCACCCGTATTCTGCTGCCGCTGTCGATCGTGTTCGCCATCGTGCTCGTCGCGGGCGGCGCCATCCAGAACCTGCACGTGTACGACCAGATCGCCCAGACGGTGGGCAACACCGGTTCGCAAACCCTGCCGGGCGGACCCGTTGCCAGCCAGGAGGCGATCAAGCTGCTCGGCACCAACGGCGGCGGCTTCTACAACGTGAACTCGGCGCACCCGTTCGAGAACCCGACCGCATGGACCAACTGGGTCGAGATCTTCATGCTGCTGGTGATCAGCTTCTCGCTGCCGCGGACCTTCGGTCGCATGATCGGCTCAAAGAAGCAGGGCGCGGCCATCGCCGCCGTCATGGCAACCCTGGCCATCCTGAGCGTCACGGTGATGAACTTCTTCCAGCTGCAGCACCACGGCACCGTCCCGAGTGCCATCGGGGCGTCCATGGAGGGCGTGGAAACCCGCTTCGGCGTATCGAATTCGGCGACCTTCGCCACCGCGACCACGCTGACATCCACCGGTGCAGTGGATTCCGCGCACGACTCGTACACCAGCCTCGGCGGCATGATGACCATGTTCAACATGCAGCTCGGTGAGGTCGCGCCCGGTGGCACCGGTTCGGGCCTGTACGGCATGCTGATCCTGGCCGTGATCACGGTTTTCGTCGCCGGTCTGATGGTCGGCCGCACCCCCGAGTACCTGGGCAAGAAGATCAATCCCCGCGAAATCAAGCTGGCTGCTTCGTATTTCCTGGTGACGCCGTTGATCGTGCTGACCGGCACCGCCATCGCGATGGCACTGCCGGGCGAGCGTGCGGGCATGGCCAACTCGGGTCCACATGGGCTCTCGGAAGTGTTGTATGCCTTCACGTCCGCGGCCAACAACAATGGTTCGGCCTTCGCCGGTCTGTCCGGCAACACGGTGTGGTGGAACACCGCACTCGGCTTCGCCATGGTGTTCGGCCGCTTCATCCCCATGATCTTCGTGCTGGCACTGGCCGGTTCGCTGGCGGCTCAGGGTCACACCCCCGCCTCCGAGGGCACGCTGCCGACACATCGGCCGCAGTTCGTCGGCATGGTCGCGGGCGTCACCATCATTCTGGTCGCGCTCACCTTCCTGCCGATGCTGGCGCTCGGCCCGCTCGCTGAAGGAATCCACTCATGAGCACTCCCACTCTCGATTCCGCGCCGGCGGAACAGGCGCACGGCAAGCCGAAACGCGGTGTCTCGGCGGGGTTGTTCGACCCCAAGATGCTGGTGAAGTCCTTGCCGGACGCGGTCAAGAAGCTGGATCCGCGCACCATGTGGCGCAATCCGGTGATGCTGATCGTCGAGATCGGCGCGGTCTGGTCCACCATTCTCGCGCTGGTGCATCCGACGTTCTTTGCCTGGGCGATCGTCGTATGGCTCTGGCTGACAGTGATTTTCGCCAACCTGGCCGAAGCGGTGGCCGAGGGCCGCGGCAAGGCGCAGGCCGACACCCTGCGAAAGGCCAAGACCGACACCATCGCTCGCCGTCTGGTGGACTGGTCCCCGGGCGCGCGGGTGGTCGAGGAGAAGGTCGCGGCCCCCGACCTGCAGCGCGGCGACTACGTGGTGGTCGAGGCGGGCCAGGTCATTCCGGGTGACGGCGATGTCGTGGAAGGCATTGCCTCCGTGGACGAGTCGGCCATCACCGGTGAGTCCGCGCCGGTCATCCGCGAGTCCGGCGGTGACCGTTCCGCGGTCACCGGCGGCACCACGGTGCTGTCGGACCGGATCGTCGTCAAGATCACCCAGGAGCCGGGCGGCTCGTTCATCGACAAGATGATCGCGCTCGTCGAGGGCGCCTCGCGGCAGAAGACGCCGAACGAGATCGCGCTGAACATCCTGCTGGCCGCGCTGACCATCATCTTCGTGTTCGCGGTGGCGACCCTGCAGCCGCTGGCCATCTTCTCCAAGGCCGACAACCCTGGCGTGCCGGACAATCTGGCGCTGGACCTCAATGGTGTCACCGGCATCGTGATGGTCTCGCTGCTGGTGTGCCTCATCCCGACCACCATCGGCGCGCTGCTGTCGGCCATCGGCATCGCCGGCATGGACCGGCTGGTGCAGCGCAATGTGCTGGCCATGTCCGGGCGGGCCGTCGAGGCCGCCGGTGACGTGAACACGCTGCTGCTGGACAAGACCGGCACCATCACCCTGGGCAACCGCCAGGCTTCGGACTTCGTGCCGATGCCGGGCATCACCGCCGACGAATTGGCGGACGCCGCACAGCTTTCCAGCCTCGCGGACGAGACCCCGGAGGGCCGCTCGATCGTGGTGTACGCCAAGCAGGCGTACAACAAGCGCGAGCGCACTCCGGGTGAGCTGACCGGCGCCCACTGGGTGGAATTCACCGCCCAGACCCGCATGTCGGGGGTGGACCTGGCCGACGGCCACCAGTTGCGCAAGGGCGCGGCCAGCGCCGTCACCGAATGGGTCCGCTCCAACGGTGGTCAGGTACCGACCGAGGTCGGCGTGACCGTCGACGGCATCTCGGCGTCCGGCGGCACCCCGCTGGTGGTGGCCGAGATCAAGCAGGGCACCGCCACGCTGCTCGGCGTCATCCACCTCAAGGACGTGGTGAAGCAAGGCATGCGGGAGCGCTTCGACGAGATGCGCCGCATGGGCATCCGCACCGTCATGATCACCGGCGATAATCCGTTGACCGCCAAGGCCATTGCCGACGAGGCGGGCGTGGACGACTTCCTGGCGGAGGCGACTCCGGAGGACAAGCTCGCGCTGATCAAGAAGGAGCAGGCCGGCGGCCGCATGGTCGCCATGACCGGTGACGGCACCAATGACGCGCCCGCGCTCGCGCAAGCCGACGTGGGTGTCGCCATGAACACCGGTACGTCGGCGGCCAAGGAAGCCGGCAATATGGTCGACCTGGATTCCGACCCGACCAAGCTGATCGAGATCGTGGAGATCGGCAAGCAGTTGCTGATCACCCGTGGTGCGCTCACCACGTTCTCGATCGCCAACGACATCGCCAAGTACTTCGCGATCATTCCCGCGATGTTCGTGGTGCTGTTCCCGGGTCTGGACATCCTCAACATCATGCGGCTGCACTCGCCGCAGTCGGCGATCCTCTCGGCGGTCATCTTCAACGCGCTCGTCATCGTGGGTCTGATCCCGCTGGCGCTGCGCGGTGTGAACTACCGTCCGTCGAGCGCGTCGAAACTGTTGAGCCGCAACCTGTACATCTACGGCCTCGGCGGCATCATCGCGCCGTTCATCGGGATCAAGCTCATCGACCTTGTCATTCAATTCTTCCCGGGGATGTCCTAATGCGTATGTCAGCCTGGATTCGGCAACACATCGCGGCGCTGCGCGCGCTGCTGGTGCTCACGGTGATCACCGGGCTCATCTACCCGGCCGTGGTTCTGGGTATCTCGCAGATACCCGGGCTGAAGGACAAGGCGGACGGGTCGCTGATCACCAAGGACGGAAAGCTGGTGGGCTCCAGCCTGATCGGGCAGGCGTTCACCGACGGCAAGGGCAATGCGCTGGTGCAGTACTTCCAGACGCGGCCGTCCAACTCCGCTCCGGCCGACGGCAGCATTCCCGACGGCTACGACCCGACCAACACCGCGTTCGGCAATATGGGCCCGGAGTCGGTGGTCGACACCCTCGACGCCAGTGACCCGAAGAAGGACAAGCCGAGCCTGCTCAGCACCGTGTGCTCACGTAGCGCGGCGGTCGGGCAGCTGGAGGGCGTGGACGGCAGCCGTCCCTACTGCACCTCCGGTGGTGTCGGCTCGGTGCTGGCGGTCATGGGCGACCGTGACTCGCACGGACTGGTCACCCACCCGACTCAGGTCATCAGCGTCAACGAGGTTTGCTCGACCGATCCGAAGAACCCGACGACGCCGTTCGTGCAGGCGTACGAGGGCGTCAAGGTGGAGTGCGCCAAGCGCGGCGAGGACTACTCGGCCGGCCAGATCGTGCCGATCCGCGGCGTCGCCTCCTCCGACACCCCGGTGCCGACCGATGCGGTAACCGCCTCGGGCTCCGGCCTGGATCCGCAGATCTCCCCGGAGTACGCCGCCATCCAGGTGGCGCGGGTTGCCAAGGCGCGCCACGTCTCCGAAGATCAGATCAAGGCCCTCGTGGATGCCCACCGGAGCGGCCGGGCCCTGGGCTTCATGGGCGAGCCCACGGTCAATGTCGTCGAGCTGAACTACGACCTGGACAGCAAGTACCCGTCCAAGGGCTGATCAGCCGACCCCTGGGGTCCGGTCGCTTCGCTCACGAGGGCGACCGGGCCCCTTGGCATATCACCGTCTCGACGCCGGAAGCCCTTGCCGCGTCGGAATCGTCGTGTCACGGGGCGTGTCAGGTCCGTGTCAGGTGTGTGGCAGCGGGGGAGACGACAGTTGCGGACATCGCCCGACGCGGATCAAGGAGCAACCTGTCATGACGAACAACAGCACTTTCCCGGCCACCTCGACCTGGACCGGCCTGGTGACGGTGGAGGACACGGCCCTCGCGGTCACCGACACCGGCGGGAACGGCGTTCCGGTCGTCTATCTGAACGGTTCCTACGCCACGCAGAAGAACTGGAAGAAGGTGATCGCCGATCTCGGTCCCGGGTTCCGGCACATCACCTTCGACGAGCGGGCGCGCGGCAAGTCGCAGACCTCGGCGGACTACTCGTTCGACGCCTGCGTGCGGGATGTCGATGCCGTGCTCGCGGCGCGGGGTGTGGAGCAGCGGCCGATTCTGGTGGGCTGGTCCTACGGTGCGCTGGTCGCGGTGCACTGGGCCGACCGGAACCCGGACCGCATCGCGGGCGTCGTGTCGGCCGACGGCGCGATGCCCTGGGGATTCACCGACGCGGAGAACCTGGAGCGGATCCGGGCGATGTTCCGCAAGATGGGGCCGATGATGCCGGTGCTGCGCCCGCTGGGCCTGGCCGCACGGATGAGCGCCGAGCAGCACGCCGAGGTCAATGTCGAGCTCAACCAGCTCTGCGCCGCCCTCGCCCCGGTCCTGGAACGACTGCGCTGCCCGGTCCGCTATGTCGTGGCCACCGGTGCCAATCTCGGTGCGGCCGAAGAGGAGATCGAAGCGGTGCGGGCCTCCCTGGAACCGCTGCTGGCGGTCAACCCTAATCTGACGGTCAGCGCGCGGGTCGGCAGCAACCACTCCAAGATCCTCGCCAAGGACTTCCACGCCGTCGCCGAGGCCATCCGCGAGACCGCGTCGGCTCTCGACCAGCTGTGCTGAGCAGCTCGATCCATCGGACACTCACCAGGTTTCCGGACACCGCTTCGCGGCTACCACCAGTCCAGGATGGGCTGGAGTTCGCGGGCCAGTTCGGGGGCCATGGACCGCGAATAGCTTGCGGTCAAATGGTGTTCGTCGTGGTAGATGAGGATGTTGCCCTCCACGACGGGGCAGATGTCGTGTTCGCAGACCGCGTCGTTGGGGTCGATGAGGTGCATGTTCGGGAAGGCGGCGGCGGGTGTGGCGGCCGGGTTCTCCGCATTGAGGGCCTCGGCGCGCGGGATGCCGCAGCTGAGGCGATCGCCGCCGCCGGCCAGGCAGTCGATGGCGCGGTAGCGAATGCCGTTGCGGCGCAGCCACGGAGTGTCGCGGATGCCGATGAGCTGGAGGCCGCGGTCGGAGAGCGCCGACCAGACGTCGACGTAGTCCTGCGGGGTCTCGTCGCCGCCATTGTCGCTGGGGCGGGTGGCGGTGGTGAAGACGTAGTCGGGGCGCTCCACGCCGAGCCGGTCGATCACCTCCGACGACCAGTCGCGACAGTCCGGATTCTGCTGGCCCTTGTACACGGGCTCCTCGGCGACCGTGAGCGGGCAGCCCATCTTCAAGTAGACGACGACCCGGAAACGGTACTGCTCGCCCAGGATCTGCAATGCCGGAATCCAGTGCTCGGCATGCGAATTGCCCACCACCGCGAGGGTCCGGTGCGCGTCGCGATCACCGTAGGTGCAGGTGGTGACCGCGCGGGTGTCGAAGTCGGAGATGCAGCCGTCGCGCGTGGGGTAGGGGATATCGGCGGGGGCTTCCTCGGTGGTGGGGCGCATCGGGGCGCGCGGCACCAGCGCGTGATCGGTGAGCGCCTCCGCACCCGGGTATTTGGCGGGATCCAGCTCGCCGACTGCGTGCGCCTTCGCACCCATGCTCCACTGCCAGGCGAGGGTCGAGCCGACCAGCAGCACCCCGACCGTGGACACCGCCACCCCGGCGAGCACGCGGCCGAACGCGGGGGTCGCGGCGGGCCGCGAGCGCAGCCGCAGCGGCTCCTCGATCAGATGATGGGTCACGAAGGCCAGCAGCAGCGAGATCAGGATGATGACCAGCCCGCCCAGCCACCCGGCCCGGCGCTGATGCTGTTCACCCAGATAGAAGATGAGCATCGGCCAGTGCCACAGGTACAGCGCGTAGGCGAACCCGCCGAGCTGCACCACCGGTCCGGTGGCCAGCAGGCGATTCACCACCGGCTGATCGGCGGTGTCGCGGCCCGCACCCGCGAGAATCAGTGCGGCCGTGGCCAGGACCGGAATCAGCGCGGCCGGGCCGGGGAAGACCAGGGAGCCGTTCACCATCCAGCCGCAGCAGGCGATGGCCGCGATTCCGGTCCAGGCGAACACTTCCCGCGTCGGCCTGGGCAGCCGGATCAGCGGTGCGGCCAGGGCGAGCAGACCGCCCACCAGCGGTTCCCAGGCACGGGCGAAGGTGTCGTAGTAGTTCCAGCCCTGCTGGGTCGAAACGCCTGCACCGGCATGGCGGAACGAGATGATGGCGGCGGCGGCGAATATCACCGCGAGCGTCAGCCGCAGCACGCCGTCCTGTCCGGTGCGGCGCAGCAGCGGGTACTCGGCGGCCAGTTTCCACGCCCCCGCCCGGACCACGCGGCGCAACACCCAGGCCACGGCGGCGACCGTCAGCAGCAGTACGAGATACATCTGGCCCTGGACCGACATCGACCACAGATGCTGCAGCGGGCTCACCGAGGGATCCGCGGCCAGATAGTCCGACCAGGACAGCGCCAGGTACCAGTTCTGGTAGTAGAACAGCGAGGCCAGCGTCTGGCCCGCGATATTCGACCAGCGGGTGTGGGGGAGCAGCACCACCGTGGCGGCGACCACCGCCGCCAGCACCACCACCATGGCGGGCAGCAGCCGGCGCAGCGTGCGCCGGATGGTGGTCAGCACACCCACCGATCCGCTGTCGGCGCGGCGCACCAGCATGCCGGTGAAGAAGAAGCCGGACAGCACCAGGAACACGTCCACACCGCCGGATACGCGTCCGGCCCAGATGTGGAAGGCGACCACCAGCGCGATAGCTACGCCGCGCAATCCGTCCAGATCGCGTCGGTAGGCCCCGGGCCTGGTGGGTGCGTCCGGTGCGTCCTGTCGGTCGCTGCCCGGCGCGGTCGGGTGATCGGTGCTGGATATGGACATGGCGGCTGCCATTGTCGGTCAGGGGTCGCGGAAATTACCAATCGCCACACAGAAGAGGTCCGTGTTGTGCCGATTGTCGCTGGTCAGGCGAATACGAAATAGCGCAGCCACAGATATGGCGCGGCCACCGCAATCGTGACCGCAGTCACCGGAATGCCCTTCCGGGTGAATTCCCAGAACGAGATCGGATGGTCCGAACGCCGCGCAATGCCGAGCATCACCACATTCGCGCTGGCCCCGACTGCTGTGAGATTGCCACCGAAATCCGCGCCCAGTGTCAGCGCCCACCACAGGGCGTTCGCCTGGGCCGGGTGATCGACGTGCTCCACCAGCTGGGCCACCAGTGGACTCATGGTCGCCACGTACGGGATGTTGTCGATGACGCCCGACAGCACCGCCGAGACCACGAGTATCAGCATGGTTGCCACGAGCGCGTCACCGCCGGTGAGTTCGGTCGCGGATTTCGCCAGCCGGGCGATCACACCGGTTTTCACCAGCGCCCCGATCATCACGAACAAGCCGGCGAAGAACAGCAGCGTTTCCCATTCCACCGCGGACAGGTAATCCCGTTGCGGCAGACCGGAAATCAGCACCAGCGCGCCCGCGCCGAGCAATGCCACCAGCGACGGTTCGAGGTGGAGAATCGGATGGCCGAAGAATCCCGCGAACACGGCGGCGAGCACAATTCCGCACTTGATCAACAGCTTCGGATCGCGAATCGCCTCGCGCTCGTTCAGCTGCATGATGTCGGCGGCGCGTTCGGGATCGACGTCGAAGGAGCCCTTGAACAGGCGCGGCAGCAGCAGGGCGAACACGGCCAGGGTGATCAGCACGATCGGTGTCAGATTCAGGAAGAAGTCGTTGAACGACAGCCCCGCCCGGCTGCCGATGATGATGTTGGGCGGGTCGCCGATGAGGGTCGCCGCGCCGCCGATATTGGAGGCCAGCACCTCGGCGATGAGGAAGGGCGCCGGCGGCACCTCGAGGCGCTCGCACACCAGCAGGGTGACCGGGGCGATGAGCAGCACGGTGGTGACATTGTCCAGGAAGCCGGACGCGGTGGCGGTGATGAGCACCAGCAGGATCATCACCCGCAGGGCGGATCCCTTGGCGCGCTTGGCCGCCCAGATCGCGACGTACTCGAAGATGCCGGTCTGCCGCAGTACTCCGACGATGATCATCATGCCGAGCAGCAGGTAGATGACGTTCCAGTCGATGCCGGTCTCGTGCGAGTAGAAGACGTCGTCGGAGTCGAGGATGCCGATACCGATGACCACGCCCCCGCCGACCAGCGCCGCAATGGTCTTGTGCACGCGCTCCGTCGCGATGAGCACATACGCGACGACGAAGACGGCGATGGCGACAGCGGTCACGACTGCCGCCCCGGCGGGCTCAGTTGGCCAGCGCCACCTCGAGCAGCCGCGCGGACGTGATCACGCCGAGCAACGCCGTCCCGTCCTGCACCGCCACCAGCGGCGACTTGTACTTCGCCATCAGCGCGGCCACCTCGACGATATTGTCGTCGGCCTTCGCGGCCGGAATCCTGGTGAGCCGCTCCGGAATCACATCCCGAACCTTCTTGCCCCGCAACCGCTTCACCACCTGCCCGCACATGGACTCGTTCAGCACCCCCGCCAGCGACGGATCGTCCTGCACGTACTTCGGCACGATGAACAGCGCGACCTGCGACGCCGGCAGCACCGAATGCGGCTCTCCCTTGGCATCGGTCACCAGAATCCCGGGTAGCCGATGCTCGGCCAGCAACTTCGCCGCGTCGATCGCGTCGGAGTCCAGATCGATCACGGGATAATCCTCGGCCATCTGAGCGGCATGCATAACTGCAGGATACGACGAAGAGCCGGGCGTTCACGGCAGCAGAATACGTCAAGATCGAAAACGGATGCCGCATCGAAACTCCCAGGTCGGACCGCGCGGCCCGAGGTTTCGGACCGGCCGACCAGACTTCCCGGCACACCGTGTGTAGAGATTTCGTCAACGGTACCGCGAACGGGTTTACCTGTCGCTCGGGTGGCTGAGCTCGTACACCCGGCAGGCTGCGCGGATGACCGGATAGGAGACGTTGCGCACCTCGACGCCGCCCGCGGTGCGGCCGAATTCGGTGCCGCCGTGGGCGTGGCCGTGGACGGCGAGGGCGGCGCCGGCCGCGTCCACCGCCTCGGCGAGATCGTGACAGCCCAGGCCCGGGTAGATCTTCGGGGGTTCGCCGGCCAGCGTGCCGACGACGGGGGAGAAGTGCATGAGGGCGATGCGGAGATCGGTGTCGAGGGATTCCAGGGCGGCGCGCAGGCGGGTGGCGTCGGCGGGGCCGCGGCGGAAGCGGGCGCGGTGTTCGACACTGCCCTCGGCCGGATTGCCGGGGTGGCCGGGAAATCCGCCGCTGCCGCCCATCACCCCGGCGATGCCCAGGCGAATCCCGTTGACGGGCAGGGTGATCGCGGTGCCGTCGAGCATGTGGACGCCGATCTCGCTGAGCCGCACCGAGATCCGGAAACCGAGCCGGCGGTCGTGATCGTGATTGCCCAGGACGGCGACCACCGGGACCGGCAGCTCCTCGATCTCGGCGCACAGCGCGTCGGTGTCGCGCAGGGTGCCGCCATTGGTCAGATCACCGGCCAGCAGCAGCACATCCGCGCGTTCGCCCAGTTCCAGCAGGGCGGGCCGGAATCGGCCGCGCATGCTCTCGCGCATGTGCAGATCGCCCACTGCCGCGATCCGGACGCGTCCGGAATCGGTCTCACCACGGCCCATACCGTCAGCCAGCCACAGAACCATCCTGGCTGTCAACGCTATTCGGGCCGTGGCCGGTGCGGGCCTACTCGCCCAGGGGCTCCAGCCGTAGCGGGACGCCGAGGCGGTTCCACAGGTTGATCTGCGCGGTCACCGCGACCAGACCCGCCCGCTGGCCCTCGTCGAAGTGCTTCTCCACGCCCGCCCAGATCTCGTCGCTCACCCCGTGCGGGCCGAGTTGCGTTGCGGCCTCCGCGTATTCCAGCGCCGCCTGCTCGGCCGGGGTGAAGAGCTCGGACTCCCGCCAGGCGTTGAGGTGCCAGAGCCGCCGCTCGGTCTCGCCCTCCTTGCGGGCCTCGGTGGAGTGCATGTCGATGCAGAACAGGCAACCGTTGACCTGTGAGACCCGGATCTTGACCAGTTCCCGCACGGTGGCGTCGAGGGGGCCGCGACGGATCGCGGTCTCGGCGGCGATCCAGGCCTGGTAGACCTCGGGGGCCGCCTGCTGCATGTTCAATCGCGACATGGTGTCGTCCTTCCTCCGGTTCGTTTCCACACCAAGGACGAGACAGGGCCCGCGGACGTGACGGGTGAGCCGCTGTGGCCTCGATCACACCAGCATGGCGCTGGTCGCGGCCGCAGTTGCCGGCGGGTTCCCGGGCCGCGTCCCAGCTGGACCGGTCGGCTCGTTCGGTCCGGACGGTGGCGTTTGCCGTAATTGTGCGAAATGCGGCGCGGCGGACAATAATCCGCACGTGGGAACAGTTCTGCTGATCGCGCTGGGTCTGCTGTGCTTCGTCACCGGACCCGCATTGGCGCTGGTTATCGTGCTCGCCGTGCGAGGGTCGGCGCGGGGCGCCGCCGCCGCGCCCCGGTCCGGACGCCGTGATGCCGGACGGATACCCGTCGCTGCCGACCAGGGCCATCGCCGGTAGCCACGGGATCGCCCGCGCGACGGCCAGGTTCCGGTGGATCCCCCAGGCGATCCACCGGAACCCGGCCGGACACCGGATCACCCCTGACCCGGTGCGCGGGAACCGCTACGGCCGCGTCATTGCGGCATAGCGGGCGATGTGCTGGTCGGTGGTGCCGAACTCGTACTGCACAGCGGTCAGGCGCTTGAAGAAGTGGCCGATGGCCAGCTCCTCGGTCATGCCCATGGCGCCGTGCAACTGCACCGACTCCTGGCCGATGCGCCGGGCGGCGCGGCCGATGGTGGCCTTGGCGGCCGAGGCGGCGCGGGCCCGCTCGGGTGCGGGGGCATCCAGCTTCAGCGTCACCAGATACGTTGCGGCCACGGCCTGTTCGAGCTCCAGCAGCATGTCCACCATACGGTGCTGCAGCGCCTGGAAGCTGGCGATCGGGACGCCGAACTGCTGACGCTGCTTGCTGTACGCGACGGTGTCGGCGACCACCTTGCGCATGGCTCCGACCGCCTCGGCGCACACCGCCGCGATGGCCTCGTCCAGGGTGGCGGCAATGGCCTCGCCCGCGTCCGCGAGCAGCAGGGCGTCGGCGGGCACGCGCAGGGCCTCGAAGGTCAGGTCCGCGGCCTGGCGCTCGTCGATGGTGCGGTACGGGCGCGCGACGAGCCCGGCGGGGGAATGGGCGGCGTCGAAATCGACCACGAACAGCGCGATGTCGCCGTCCAGTCGCGCGGTCACCAGCAGGTGGGTGGCCAGCGGTGCGGCGGTCACCACCGTCTTCTCACCGGTCAGCACCCAGCCGTCACCGTCGCGGACCGCGGTGGTCGCGACAGCGGTGTAGTCGTAGCCGGATCGCGGTTCCAGCGCGGCGAACCCGGTGACCACCTCGCCGGCGGCGATGCCCGTCAGCAGATCCTCGGCCCGCTTGCCGCCGGCGCGCCGCAGCAGGCCGCCGCCGACCACCACGGTGTCCACGTACGGTTCCAGCACGAGTGCCGCGCCCAGCGCCTCGGCGATGATCATGGTCTCGACCGGGCCGCCCCCGATGCCGCCCACCGACTCCGGCAGGCTCGCCCCGAGAATCCCGACCTCCTCGGCCAGTCCGCGCCACACCTCCGGCTGCCGGCCGGCCCCGGTGCGCGCCGCCGCGCGGCTGGGCTCGAGCGGATAGCGCGCCGCCAGGAACCCGGTGACGGTGTCGCGGAGCAGTTCTTGTTCGGCGGTGAAGGAGAAGTCCATGGCTACAGTCCCAGGCTGGCTTTGGCGATGATGTTGCGCTGAATCTCGTTGCTGCCGGCGTAGATCGAGCCGGCGCGGTCGTTGAAGTACCGCAGCGCGGCGACCGCCTGCCAGTCGGCGCCGGCGACGAAACCGTCTGCGGGCGGGGTGAAATCGGCGATCGGCCCGCCCGGCATGGTGGCGTGCGGCTGATAGGCGCGACCGCGCGGACCGGCGGCCTCCAGCGCGAGCTCGGTGAGTGTCTGGCTCAGCTCGGTGCCCAGGATCTTGATGGTGGATGCGGCGGGGCCGGGATCCTTTCCGCTGGAAACCAGTGCGAGGGTGCGGTATTCGAGGATCTCCAGCACGTCCGCGCGCAGGCGGGCATCGGCCAGTTTGGCGGCGAAGGCGGGATCGTCGATGAGCACGCCGCCGTTCGGGGCGACCTGCTCCGTGGCCGCCCGGGCGAGCTCTTCGGCCATGACCTGCAGGGCCGGGGCCGCCGCGCCGCCGCCGCGCTCGAAGTTGAGCAGGTACTTGGCGACGGTCCAGCCGTCGTCGATGGCGCCCAGCACGTTCGCCTGCGGCACCCGCACCTGATCGAAGAACACCTGGTTCTGCACCTGCTCGCCGGAGGTCATGACCAGCGGGCGGATCTCGATGCCGGGGGTGCGCATGTCGATGAGCACGAAGGTGATGCCCTGCTGCTTCTTGGCCTGCCGGGAGGTGCGGACCAGGGCGAAGATCCAGTTGGCCTCGGTGGCGTGCGTGGTCCAGATCTTGGAGCCGGTGACGACCAGGTCCTCGCCGTCGGGCACCGCGGCCATGGTCAGCGAGGCCAGATCCGAGCCCGCCTCGGGCTCCGAATAGCCCTGGCAGAAGAAGACCTCGCCGGTGAGGATGCGGGGCAGGAAGAAGTCCTGCTGCTCCGGGGTGCCGAAGGCCATGATGGCGTGCGCGACCATGCGAATTCCCATGGGGGACAGGTTCGGTGCGCCGGCCAGGGTGCATTCGCGGCCGAAGATGTAGTGCTGGGTCAGGCTCCAGTCGCAGCCGCCGTACTGCACCGGCCATGCCGGGGCGGCCCAGCCGCGTTCGTGCAGGATGGCCTGCCACTGCATGCTGGCCTCGTGGTCCGGGTAGACGCTGGTCGCCAACCGTCCCGCACGGCGAAGATCGCCGGTTAACTTTTCGTCGAGGAAGCTGCGCACTTCATCACGAAATGCCAGATCGGCAGGCGACCAGTCGAGGTCCACGATGACTCCTTGTCCGAGAACTGGAAGTAACCATCTCATCGCATCACCCCTGCTGGCAAATGTGCTGGCACCCGCCTTCAGTTGAATGGCCTTGACATTCCATTATGGAGGTTTATCCTGGATTCATATTCCACTGTGGAACATATGGCAGCGTCCGACCGAGAGGATCGACATGGACATCACCACCGGCACCCGCGCCTCCGACGCCGAGCGCGCCCAGATCGCCGACCTCCTCGGCCGCCACCTTTCCGACGGCCGCCTCGACCTGGCCGAATACAACGAGCGCCTCACCCGGGTCTACGCCACCGCCACCCGCGAAGACCTCCAACTGGTCCTCCAGGACCTCCCCAAACTGCCCAAGACCGTTGCACCCCAGTCCATCTCCCGCACCCGCTTCCCCATCTGGCAGCGGATCGAGGGCAGCGCCTGGCTCGGCGTCAGCCTCCTCTGCCTCGTCATCTGGGCCGCAATCTCCCTCACCACAGGCGAATTCACCTACCCCTGGCCCATCTGGGTCATCGGCCCCTGGGGCGCAGTCCTCGTCTTCCGCGTCGTCATGGGCTGGGAATCCGCCGCCTGGAACCGCTCCCGCACCCGCTGACCCCGAGTGCTCGCTAGGGCGTGACATCGCCGCGTGTCCGAGGCCACTTCGGGGGCTGTGCCGAGGCTCTGGCCGAGTGGTTGCCGATCAAGTTCGGCACATCGGCCAGGAGGCTTTCGGCATCGGCTGGACTGCGAATCCGGACCGGCTGCGAGTCTGGTGTGGACGGGTGCTACTCACCGCAGTAAGTCTCGACGAGGTGTTCGAGGATTAGTGTGCAGCACTTCCCATCTGGGATTTGCTGCACACTGATCGGTTCTCGGCCCGGGCTTCCGGTGCCTTGACTACTGGGCGAGTCGGGTGCGCAGCGCGGTGGCGAACCAGTCGAAGGTTGGGGTCAGGTCGGGGAGTGGGGGCCAGGCGTTGATGGTGGCTACCAGGCGCCAATAACGTTCTACGCGTGGGTCGTTGGCGATTTCCAGGCGGGTCAGGATCCATTCTCGGAGATTGTGGTCGTCCGGCTTGGTGAAGGTTTCGGCGTAGCGGGCTGTGAGGGTGTCGAGGACGGGTGCTGCGGTTGGGCTTTCGGGGGCGATGCCGTCGGTCAGGGCTCGGGCGACTTCGGTGCGGACGGCCTCGGTGAGGTCGTGGTGGAGGCCGGTGTGGTCGCCGGCGGCGCGTTCCTCGGCCTGGTAGTCCGCCATGCGGCGGACTGCGGCGCGAAATTCCTTGTCCTGCACCAGTTCCACCAGGTCCATCCAGGCGCCGACCTGGTCGGGGGTGGGGTCGTCGGGGAGTTCCGGCATGGTGGAACGGAGCAGTTCCAGCACGGCGGGGTTGCCGTCCACGGCGCCGAAGGTGTCGTCGACGAAGTCGTGAATGATGCGGGCGCGTTCGGCTTCGGACAATTGCACCAGTTTGTGCATGAATCCCATCTCCTTGTCATCCGATCCCCGGTTGGCCACCGCGCGGAGCACCGCGCGCCGGAGCCGCAGTACGCGGATCTGTACGTCCACCGCCTCGGCGTGCGCGGTCGCGACCTCGGTCAGGGAGGTTTCGCGGGACAGCACGCGCCGCACGGTCGCCAGGTCCATGCCCAGTTCGCGCAGGGTGCGTACCAGTTCCAGGCGCGCCACGGCCTCGATGTCGTACAGCCGGTAGCCGCCGGGGCTGTACATGGTCGCCGGAACGATCCCCTTGTCGGAGTAGAACCGAATGGTCTTGACCGTCAGGCCGGTGCGTTCGGCCAGCGCCCCGATCGTGTAGAGCGTTTCGTCGTCCATGCGTCAACCTTGGTGCTTCCCCTTGGTGGAGACTCAAGTCCTGGTGTCCGGCATACTCGGGGCAATCCCGGCGGAGCGGGTAGTCTGAGCCGCTGTGCACCTGAAGAGTCTGACGCTGAAGGGGTTCAAGTCCTTCGCGTCCGCGACGACGTTGCGATTCGAACCGGGGATCACCTGCGTGGTCGGGCCCAACGGGTCGGGGAAATCCAACGTCGTCGACGCGCTCACCTGGGTGATGGGTGAGCAGGGCGCGAAAGCCCTGCGGGGTGGGAAGATGCAGGACGTCATCTTCGCCGGTACCGCGGGCCGCGCCCCGCTCGGTCGTGCCGAAGTCACGCTGACCATCGACAACTCCGACGGCGTGCTGCCCATCGAGTACTCCGAAGTGTCCATTACCCGCCGCATGTTCCGCGACGGCGCGGGCGAGTACGAGATCAATGGAAACTCCTGCCGGCTCATGGATGTCCAGGAGCTGCTCAGCGACTCCGGCATCGGCCGGGAAATGCACGTCATCGTCGGTCAGGGCCAGCTGTCGGCGATTCTGGAATCGCGGCCGGAGGATCGGCGGGCCTTCATCGAGGAGGCCGCGGGCGTGCTCAAGCACCGGCGGCGCAAGGAGAAGGCGGTCCGCAAGCTGGACGCCATGCAGTCCAACCTGGCCCGCCTCACCGACCTCACCACCGAATTGCGCAGGCAGTTGAAGCCGCTGGGCCGGCAGGCCGAGGTGGCCCGCCGCGCCGCGACCGTCCAGTCCGAGCTCCGCGACGCCCGTTTGCGCCTGGCCGCCGACGATCTGGTGAGCCGCCGCCGCGAACTGGAGAGCCAGCAGAGCAAGGAGGCCTACGCCCGCGAGCAGCAGGTCAACGTGCAGGCCGAGCTGGACGCCGCCAATGCCGCCCTGGCCCAGCAGGAATTCGAGCTCTCCAAGCTCACCCCCAGCGCCGAGGCCGCCGCCCAGACCTGGTTCCAGCTGTCCGCCCTGACCGAACGCGTCAATGCCACTATCCGCATTGCCCGCGATCGCGCGCGCAACCTCACCATCGAGCAACCCGCCGGCGCCGGCCGCGACCCGGAACAGCTGGAGCGCGAGGCGGATCGGGTCGAAGCCGAAGAGGCCGAACTACGCGAAGCGGTCGAAATGGCCACCGAAACCTTGGAAGCCGCCCGCGAGCAACTGCACGAACGCGAGCAGGCCGCCAAGGCCGCCGAACAGGCCCACCTGGCCGCCGTCCGCGCCATCGCCGACCGCCGCGAGGGCCTGGCCCGCCTGTCCGGCCAGGTCGACACCCTCCGCATCCGCGCCCAGTCCGTGGACGGCGAGATCGCGCGCATGTCCACCGGCATCGCCGAGGCCCGCCGCCGCGGCGAGGACGCGAACGCCGAATTCGAGGCAGTCCAGGGCGAATTGAGCGAACTCGACGCGGGCGAGGAGGGCCTCGACACCTCCTACGAGCACGCCGCCCAGGCGCTCGCCCTGGCCGACCAGCGCGTCACCGAACTGCGCGAGAAGGACCGCGAGGCCGGTAAACGCGTCGCCTCGCTGACCGCCCGGATCGAGGCCCTCACCATGGGCCTGCGCCGCAAGGACGGCGCGGCCTGGCTGCTCGAGCACCGCACCGACGGCCTGCTCGGCCCGCTGTCCGGGCTGATCCGGGTGCACGGCGGTTTCGAGTCCGCGGTCGCCGCCGCACTGGGCCCGCTGGCCGACGCCGTCGCCGCCGACACCGGGCACTCGGCCCACGCCGCCGTGCGCGCCCTCAAGGAATCCGACGGCGGCCGCGCCGCCATCGTCTACGCCGACGCCACCGATCAGCCGGTGGCACCGGCGGATTCGCGACTACCGGCCGCCGCGCGCTGGCTCACCGAGGTGGTGGACTGCCCCGCCGACCTGCGCGGCGCCATCGCCGCCCTCACCGCCGGCATCGCCGTCACCGACGATCTCGCCACCGCCGCCCGGGTCCTCGCCGAGCGCCCGGAACTGCGCGTGGTCACCCGCGACGGCGACCTCACCGGCAGCGGCTGGCTGCTCGGCGGCTCCGACCGCGCCCCCAGCCAGCTCGAGGTGCAGGCCGACATCGATTCCGCCAAGGACGAATTGGCCTCCTGGCAGCGCACGGCCGAGGAACTCGAGGCCGCGCTCGCGGGCGCGCTCGCCGAGCAGTCCGACCGCAAGGAGGCGGTCGACCACGCCCTGCTCGCCCTGCACGAATCCGATCAGGCCCTGGTCGCCATCTACGACCGCCTGGGCCGCCTCGGTCACGGCGCCCGCACCGCCCAGCGCGAATGCGACCGCCTGCTGGCCCAGCGCGACGAAGCCGAAACCGGCCGCGAGGACACGCTTTCCAAACTGGCCGACCTCGAGGACCGGCTGCGCCATGCCGAACTCGAACAGGCCGAAATGGATCCGGAGGCCGCCGGCACCGAGACCGCGGGGTACGCCCGCGAGGAGGCCGCCGCCGCCCTCGCCGAGGCCCGCTCGATGGAGGTCGAGGCCCGCCTGGCCGTCCGCACCGCCGAGGAACGCGCGGAATCGGTACGCGGCAGAGCGGATTCGCTGCGCCGCGCGGCCCGCGCCGAACGCGAGACCCGCGCCCGCGCCGAACGCGCCCAGGCCGCCCGCCGCCAGGCCGCCGCCGTCGCGGCCGTGGTCGCCGAGTCCGCGGAACGGGTGGCCGCCGAACTCGAGCAGGTGGTCGGCCAGGCCGCCACCCGCCGTGACGAATTGGTGCGCCGCCGTAGCGAACTCGCGGCCCAGGTGGAGCAGACCAAGGAACGCTCCCGCGCCCTCACCACCCAGCTCACCCAGCTCACCGACGCCGTGCACCGCGACGAGGTGGCCCGCGCCCAGGCCGCACTGCGCATCGAACAGGTCGAGACCACCATCTCCGAACAGTTCGGCATCAGCCTCGACGACCTCATCGCCGAATACGGCCCGGACGTCCCCATGCCGCCCACCGCGCTGGAGCTGATGGAGTACGAGCAGGCCCGCGACCGCGGCGAAGCAGTCAGCGCACCCCAGCCCATGCCCTATGACCGCGCCACTCAGGAGCGCCGCGCCAAGCGCGCCGAGAAGGACCTCACCACCCTCGGCAAGGTGAATCCCCTGGCGCTGGAGGAGTTCGCGGCCCTCGAGGAGCGCTACACCTTCCTCAATACCCAGCTCGAGGACGTCAAGAAGGCCCGCCAGGATCTGCTCGACGTGGTCGCCGAGGTGGACGAGCGCATCCTGCAGGTCTTCACCGAGGCCTACGAGGACGTCGAACGCGAATTCACCGGCGTCTTCGGGCGCCTGTTCCCCGGCGGTGAGGGGCGGCTGCTGCTCACCGATCCCAGCGACATGCTCACCACCGGCGTCGAGGTCGAGGCCCGCCCGCCGGGCAAGAAGGTCAAGCGGTTGTCGCTGCTCTCCGGTGGCGAGAAATCCCTTGCGGCAGTGGCATTCCTGGTGTCGATCTTCCGGGCTCGCCCCTCCCCGTTCTATGTCATGGACGAGGTCGAGGCGGCGCTGGACGACACCAATCTGCGCCGGCTCATCGGCCTGTTCGAGCAGCTGCGCGAGAAGAGCCAGCTCATCGTCATCACCCACCAGAAGCCGACCATGGAGATCGCCGACGCGCTCTACGGCGTCAGCATGCGCGGTGACGGCATCACGCAGGTGATCTCGCAGCGCATGCGCGGGGAGAATCTGGTCGGCGCGACACCGTGACCCGGTGACGACCCCGGCGCCGCCGTTCCGGTGAGCGGGATTGCGGTGCGGGGCAAAGTGAAACGCCTGCGCGTCGCATGGGCGAGGCATTAGCGTCCGGCCCCATGAGACGCTCCCTCGCAGTACTGGCCGCCGGCATCGTCGTCGGCCTGGTCGCCCCGCTCCCGGTCGCCCTGGCCGACTCCGGATCCTCCGCACTCGGATCCGGATCGGCCTCCGGCTCGGGCACCGGCTCCCTGTCCGGTTCCGGCGGCGGCAACAGCAACCTGCCGCCCTACAGCCAGTGGATCGGCGACATCACCCCGATCGCCGCCGACGCGCAGACCTACCTCACCACCGCGCTGCCCGGAACCACCAAGCCCGCCATCGTCTTCGACGTCGACAACACCGTACTCGAGACTACCTACCATCCGGGCCCGATCACCCCCGCCATCCAGCCGATCCTGAAGCTGGCGCAGTGGGCGAAAAGCCAAGGCGCGTCCATCATCTTCGTGACCGGCCGGCCCGCGCTCATGAACTTCTACACCCAGATCAACCTGACCACCGTCGGCTACCCGGTGGACGGGCTCTACGGCGGCGGCCTCACCACCGGCTCCAGCGGCGCGGGCGCCCTCGCCGACTACAAGACCGCCACCCGCGCCTCCATCGAGGCCCAGGGCTACACCATCGTCGCCAATATCGGCAACAGCGCCTCCGATCTGTCCGGCGGCCACGCCCTGAAGACCTTCAAGCTGCCGGACTACAACGGCGCCCTGGCGTGACCTACCGAGTCCCGTGACCGCGGGACAGGAGGCGCGGGTCCTCCTCGCCCGCGGTCCTCACCCGTCCAGCAGCGACTTCAACCGCGCCGCACCGGTTTCGGCCAGCCACATGTCGAAAGTCCGTAAGCCGGGATGGATTTCGCGCAGCGCGGGAATGTCGGCGTGCCAGCCCTGGCCCTGCCGCGACAAGCGCCAGACCGCCCCGACCTCGGGTCCCAGGGCCTCGGCCTCGGCCTCGGTGCCCTCCAGGTAGCGCACCGCGTGCCCGGTGGCGGCCGTGATGGCGGCGGCCGCGGCGGGCATGGTCGGATCGTCACCGGCCAATTCCAGCACCCGGCCGTGGAATCGGGCCGGATCCTCGAAGGCCAGGTGCGCGAACACGGCAATATCGTCGAGGGCGATGGACTGCACCGGCCGGTCCGCCGGGAACAGATGCTTGTGCACGCCATCGTTGATGCCGTCCACCGGGAAGCCCTGCATGAAGTAGTTCTCCATGAATCGGGCGGGGCGCAGGATCGTCCAGTGCAGACCACTGGACTGCAACACCTCCTCCACCCGCCGCTTGCCCTGCGCACCCCACTTGCCGTCCTCGGTGTAGGAGGCGACGGTGGTGAACACGATGAACTCCACCCCGGCGGTGCGCGCGGCCGCGATGAACCGCGTGCCGCGCTCGACCTCCAGTTCGGTGTCCCAGCCGTTCGGGCCGAAGGTCGCGGGCGGCACCAGGAAGGCCGCGCCCACGCCGGACAGCGCCGGGGCGAGGGACTCGGGAGCGTCGAAGTCCCCGACGGCCAGTTGCGCACCCGCGGCCGCGAGTTCCTGTGCCGCAGGCGATTCCGGATCACGCACCAGCGCCCGCACCGCCCGGCCGGCGGCGAGCAGCCGGCGCGCGGTGGCCCCGCCCTGCTTGCCGGTCGCCCCGGTCACCAGCACCAGATCATCGTGAGAAGGCTCGGTCGGATCATTTCGAGAAGACATCGTCAGCCGTTCGTTCGGTAGTATTCGGGTCGGTCGACCCGAATATGGACGCTAGAACCGCCCGTTTCCGTTGACCACGACCGGAAAGGACCCGCGTAACGAAATGTCCGCGCCCAGCCTGTCCCACGTAGAGCACACCCTGTCCCGCGTAGAGCCGACCCGGCTCCGCGACAAGCCCGCCCCGAACACCCGGTCCGATGCGCGCCGCAACCGCGCGCTGGTGCTGGCCGCGGCGCAGCGAGCCCTCGCCGAGGGCGGCGTCGCCGTGTCACTGGCCGAGGTGGCCCGCCGCGCGGGCGTCGGCGCGGGCACCGTCTACCGGCATTTCCCCACCAAAACCGCACTGCTGGAGGCGGTCATGCAGCAGCGCATCGACCGCCTCACCGCTCTCGCGCACCGCCTGCGGGACACGCCCGACCCGGGCCGGGCCTTCTTCGTCTTCTGTACCGAGGTCATCGTCTCGTCCCATCGCAACCAGGCCGTCTGCGACCTGGCCGCCAATGACGGCTGGCCCCGCGAACTGGTGCAGGACGCGGGCGCCCGCTTCCACGCCGCCCTCGATGATCTGCTGGTCGCCGCGCAGCGCGCCGGCGCGGTCCGCCCGGACCTCGCGCTCTCCGACGTGCTGGCCCTGTTCACGGGATGTGTTGCCATCCAACGCCTCAGCCCGGGTCGCGAACTGTCCCGACCCGCCGCCCTGGTCCTGGACTCCATGCGGGCCCGGCCCGGGTCCGGCACCGTAACGAAACCCCGGAACCCGCCCGCGCCCCGTGACGAAACCGCGGCGCGTGACGAAACGCCGCACTGCCCGATCTGCGCGACCCCGATCCACCCGCCCGGCACCGGCCGCCCGGCCCGCTACTGCTCCGCCGCCTGCCGTCAGAAGGCACATCGCCGTCGCCACGCCACCCCCGCATGAGCCCCTAATCGGCCCCGCCCTGAAAGCCGTTGGGGCACTTCGTGACCTGGGTGTGTCCGAACGGATGCGAAGGTGTGACGAGGCGGGTGCGGAGGCGAAAAATACTGGTAGAAGGCCATATTTGGCGTATTCGTATGGACCCGCAACGGGGCAGTGGGGAAGTACGCTCCCTGCGTGGTTTGGGTGTCGGCCGCGACGTTCGGTGTCGCATGGTGGCTCGGTTTGTATCTACTGGCGCGGGATCCGCGAAAGCCGTTGTTACGCAGGGCTGCCATCGGGCTGCTGGCGTTCGCCGCGGCCGTGGTGGCGGATCGGCTGGCCGGCGGCAACTCCTGGTTCGACGGTCCGCGGATCGTGCTGGTGTGCGCGCCGGTGCTGGCCTTCAGCGGAGTCTTCGTGCGGCTGCTGCCCCTCGGCGCCGTCGAGCGCGTGGACCGCTGGTGGCGGGTCGGGCTGCTGCCGTTGTGCGCCCTGCTGGCCATGCCCGCCGCGGGCGGCTTCCTGCCCGCCGGGTACCTGCTCGGCGCGCTCACCCTGCTGGCGCTGCTCGGCACCATGCTCGGGATGCTGGGACAGCACGCCGAATGGTCCGAGGATTCGCGGCGGTCGGCGGCCGGCCTGCTTACCATCGGCGCGCTGCTGCTCGGGCTCAGCGCGGCCCTGATCCTGTTGGGGCTCAACGTTCTGCCGCGCACGGCCATGCTGTCGGTGATCGCGGCCGACCTGGTGGTGCTGGGCCTGGGCATCGCCGTGGTGGACGCCTACGACGAGGGCGAGGGTCTGCGCGCCGACATGACCCACTCGCTGGTGCTCTCGGCGGCCACCGCGGCCGTGTTCGGCGGTCAGGCCGCGCTCGCCCTCACCCTGGCCGGTGAGCGCCCCGCCCTGATCGCCTTGTTCTTCGGCGCCGTCGCCGGCTCCATCGCCCTGCAGGTCCTCCACGGCCCCCTGCACGCCGGCGCCGACCGCGTGGCCTTCGCCTCGGACCCGCAGCTGTGCGCGGCCCGCGTCGAATTGCGCAGCGCCACAGAGGCATTGCTGCGCAGGGGTAGCGACAACGAGCTGCACACCGGCGGCTGAGCCGGCTGCGGCAGGGTCTCAGAGCAGGTCGCTGACGTCGTCGGGGACGTCGACGGCGTACTTGCGCAGGGTTTCCATGGGCACCACCTCGAGGGCGTTCTCGTGGGTGGCGGCCAGCACCACCGGCGCGGCCACCCCGTCCTCGTGGGCGTGCAGCCAGCGCACGGCCACCACACACCACCTGTCGCCCGGTTGCAGGCCCGGGAAGTTGTTCTCGGGCCGCGGAGTGACGAGATCGTTGCCGATCGACTTCTGGTGCTCCAGGAATTCCGCCGTCACCACGGTGCAGACGGTGTGGCTGCCCAAATCCTCGGGACCGGTGCTGCAGCATCCGTCCCGGTAGAAGCCGGTGAGAGGATCGGTGCCACACTCCTCCAGCGGTCCCCCAAGCACATTTCGATCGGTCACGTCGCCGATCCTATTGTCTCGGTGTCGCATTCGCCGCTCCTTCCGCACTGTGGCACGTTCTCGAGCAGACCGGTTGGTAGTTGCTGGGATTTCCAGGCCCCTACCCGGCGTGTCTCCGCATCACACGGCATGGCTGTGTGATAGACGACGCTGCCCTGCGTGATAGACGACACTGCCCTGCGACGCGTCGGTAGGTATGTGAATCCGGCAATGCAGGTGCCTCTGAAAGGATGGAGGCGTGACGACTGCTGAACTGTGGATTCTCATCGCCGCGATCGCGGCGGTGCTGCTCGTGGCGCTGGTTGCCGGCTACGCCCTGAACAAGCGCCGCCGGATCTCGCTGACCCCGGAGGTCACCGAGACCAAGGAGGTGACCGACCGGTCGGGCGGATATCAGGCCTCGAGCGGATTCAACTTCAGCCAGGGCAGCGGCACTGCGGAGCGCGAGCAGGCGCCCGCCGCCAAACCCAAGCCGCAACCGCTGCCGCTCCCGCCCGAGCGCACCGACGACGAGGGTCAGCCGCACGTCGGCGACGACGCGGCCGTCCCGCGCGACGCCGCCAAGCGCAGCATCACCAATGTCCGCCTCCCCGACCCGGTCCAGGGCCCCGAGCTCGCTCCGGCCGCCGAGCCCGTCACGCCCACCGAGCCCGTCACGCCCACCGAGCCCGTCGCCACCGAATCTGCCCCGGCCGCCGACGCGGGTGACGCGGCCACGCAGTCGCCCGAGAACGCCGAGGACAGCGCCCGAGCCGCGGCGGTCGAGGCCGCCGAGCAGGCCGGTGCTCGGAATTAGCTATGCGATTGAGATCATCGACGCCTTCATCGCCCGTCTGCACGTTCTGCTGGACACACCCACAGTCGTGAGCCCTGT
>NZ_JBSGCB010000069.1:0-39518 GCF_053601595.1 Nocardia sp. NPDC004711
GCCGCGGCGGCGCTGACCTGTTCGGCGCAGCGCTCGATCGGTCCGTGCGGCAGCGGTAGCGGCCGCGGCTCGGGCGGATCGTAGACGTCGACACCCGGCAGGTCCGGGTCGGCGATCAGCTCTTCCCAGCGCCGCCACTGCGCGAAGCGAGCGGCGGCCTCGACCAGCCGCACCGCCCGCTGCATCGCGTCGGCGCACAGGCCGGTCACTTCCGAATCCAATGCCTGACCCACGGCATTTCCGATCGTGATCACGGTATCGGCGCGGTGGCGGCCGAGCTGGGCTTCCAGTGCGCCGCGCAACCTCGGCTGTCCGTCCACGAGAGCCACCGCTCCCCGGACTACGTGGGCCGGCGGCGGTGCCGGAAGCAACCGCCCGGTGACGACCACACCGATCCCGATGAGATCGCCGGCCAGCTGCAGCGCGGATGTCAATACCGGCTCCCGATCGGAGGGGTGCTCGAGTCGACGGCTCCACGGCTCCGTACTGGTTCCGGCGAGATCTTCGACGCGTTCCAGGATCGCTTCCAGCTGTGCCGGAGACAGGCGTTGCGGGTCCGCGGCCACGACGACCCGCCCGGTGGCGGCATTGACCTGGAACCAGCACACCTCCGGTTCCTGCTCGAGGTGCTTGCGCGCCAACTCGGCTACCCGAGCGCTCTGTGCCGACTGCAGGCCGCGAACCTCGGCGTGAATACGGTTGGCATGCACCGTGATCCGCCGCTGCGTACGCATGCGCCGCGGGTCTGCCAGCGCGCCGAGTTCCCGGCCGATGCCTTCGGTGAATTCGGCGACTGTTCGAGCGGCTGCCGGGTCCGCCAGCCGCGACGCCACCGCCACCGGCCGCCGGAGCAATCCCACCGTGGCTCCGGTGGCCGCGAGGGGCAGCCGGATCGGCGCAGTGGCCAGACCGCGCAGGGAGACCACTACTGTGCGGCGGTTCGCGGCCGTCGCGAACCCGCGGTGGACTGCTTCGGCCGAGTGCTCTTGCGCTCCCGCGGCCGCGGTTGTTCGGACGTGTCCTGATTCCCGGATTCGGTTCTGGCGCGCCGCAACAGATAGACCGCACCCGCGACGCCGCCCGCGGCGGCGGCCACGGGCCACTCGATCAGGCCGGTCAAACCGGCCGCAACGACGCCGAGCACAGTGGCGGCAGACAGGTCCATCCCACTACGAGCGCCGGATACGGCGCCCTCGACTGTGCCGCGCGCCGCGCCGGTCACCGCCCCGACGACGGCTCCGCCGGCCGCCTCAACCGCATGCACACTCGCCGATGCCGTAGCCCCGAGCGTTCTCACAGTGTCCGATGCAACGCTGCTCATCACACCCCAGTCGTCGTAGGTAGCGCAAAGAACTTCCTGCGGAAACTAGTGCGTTGCCAGAATACTCCGCGATGCTCTGATCGGCCCTACGTTATCGAAACGAAAGGCGGTGCACTCAACTCGTCCGCGTGAGACGTAGGAAGAAAATGCCATTTCCAGGCGGTGCCGACCCGATCTGACCGTTGTAGCGAGGATATTTCCACTACCCGAGCGGCCGAAATTGCAGACCAGTTGCTATTGCAAATTGGTTCTACGCCTCTTCGAGGGCTTCGCCGATCTGATGAGCGATGCGATTGTGCTGATCGTGCAGCAGCCAATGGCCCGTTGCGAGGACCAGCGCGACGGGCCATTCGATGATCTCCGCTGCGGCCAGCGCGCCCAGTACGCCGTAGTACGCCAACTGCTCGGGCCGGGGGATGCGAACCCGGCCGATCACCGGCAGGTCTACGGCGAAACCCTGCGCGGCCAGCACACGGTCGACGGCGTTCTCGTGGCCGGTTGGTGGTTTTTCGGCCATTTGTTGCCTCCCGGTCATAGTGCGTTCGAGTGTTCGACGCCTGGGATCCGCAGTGTGTCGAGTGTGATGAGTACTGGTGTGAGCGGCGGATCGGATCCATTGACGGGGGCACTGACGCAGATGCTCGCCGTGCCGTTGCGTGAGCTGTATGCGGTCCTGCTGCGCCTGGATCTCATCGAGATCGTCGATTGATCATCCGGCCGGCGACCGCCGGTGACGAACGGCCGAGGAGCGACGGCGGTCGCGGCAGCGACGGTGAACAGCGTCCGCCGGCAGCCGGATCAGGATCCCGGCCCAGTCCCATCACAATCAGCGTTTGTTCTGCGCGTGTCGCGCCAACGAAGCTAACCAGATTTTAGCCCCGGGCAAATCATCTCGCCGACTGAACCATCACGGTTTCGGGGCCGCTGTGGGCTGTCCCGAGCAAGAGCCAGGGCAGCCGGGCCGGCGCGCCACGAAGTCGTTGGTGACGTAGGTCGGAGTCGAACCGACGTGGGTCCTGAGTGAAAGTCAGGCTGCCCGTGCCGACAGAGCAACTACGCCATTCGGTCCCGTCTCACGACGGAACACCGCGGAAAGCTGAGGAGTCGAACCCCCGGGACACGTTGCCCGGCTCCGGTTTTCAAGACCGGCTGACCTCCACAGGCCGGAACCTTCCGAGACCGCCGCCCATCGAGCTTGCGGTACAACAACATTCGCAGCCGACCGGGGAAAGCCGCAACCGATTTTCGGGGGCCGCAGTCAGGGCCGTGTGGTCGATGAATTCCCCATCACGCCGACAGCTTATTTTCAGCTATCAACCTGGGAGAAGGGCAGCCCGCTCAGTATTCCCGCCTCCACCACAGGACGAGCGAGCTCGCCTGTAGTATCCGTTAACCAGTGCTGAAACGAACAGCACATGACCAGCTATCGAAGGTGGTTCACTACAGGAGAGGCACTCATGACGATGAAAACTCGATCTGTCCTGCTCGCCGCCGCGGCCGGGAGCGCCTTGTTCCTCAGCACCGGCGTCGCTTCCGCCGACCCCACCGATCCGTCGGGTTTCCTCATCGGAGACACCGCTTTCTTCAATATCGGTGGCTTCAACTGTTCGATCGCCGCCAATGGCATTGTCGGCTGCGATATCAACCCGGCGGGCGTGCTGATGTACGTGTCGCTGGCCGGGCCCAATGGCCAGGTCTATCCGGTGCCGTACGCCCCGGCCGCGATCATCGACAACACCGCCTGGCCCGCCCATCCGGAGTGGAGCGGCGGCGGCCACACCCAGCCCGGCGGCAACCAGGCACTGCCGTCCAGCGGTGACGCGTGGTCTCCGGCCAGCATCAGCTACGCGGGCGCGACGTGCACGCAGGGTTACCGCGGCGGGGTGCAGTGCAGCTCGATGGGACACCAGTTCTCGTTCACCGCCAGCCAGGTCTACGGCAGCTGAGCCGTGCGCGCGTGAAAAGCCCTGCCGGGCACGCGTTTCACGGCCCGGCAGGGCTTCACAGTGTCCAGCGGACGTACTCGGTCAGCGAATCACGCACGGACGTAGCGTGTTCGGGCCCGCAGTAGGTCGCGGCGAACCGCTCGTCCTCGACGTACATCCGCCCGAGACCGCCGATCATGGCGATGCAGCGCTCCCGATCACCGTCCGCCAGTGGCGTTCCGGGGATGGCCCGCAACCACGCCACGTGCCGGGCGGCCAGCGCCTGCGCGCGCTCGGAGTCCGGGGCGCACCCGTCCTTGCGGGCGGCGATCCGGCAGGCGATCAGATCGTCGGTGTCAGGCTTCCACTCCCGCTGCTCCCGCAACGACTTGCCGCGCCACTGGTTGCTCACGGCGAAAGCGCGTTCACGCCAGCGGGATACGACCTCAGTTGCCGAATCATCCACTCCACGAAGCTCTCCCGTGTCGTCGCTAATTCTTGCCGGCCCAGTCGCCCTCGAAGGTCGCCGCCCATTCCTTGGCCCGGTCCAGCTCGGCCTCGCGGGGTGCGGTGAAGATGACCCGGTTGCCGTCCAGGTCGTCGAGGGTGACATCGGTGGTGTACCACGCGGTGTCCGCGGGACCATCCACGCCCAGGCCCGGGAGATCGCACTCCCGCAGGGTTGTCGCCAGTGCGGTGAGGTCCGCGCCGCCGGCGGCGAAGGTGACCGTCGTGCTGCCCGGCGCCGGTTCGCCCGGGACCAGCAGCAGGTCCTGGTATTTCATCCGCCGCAGGTGCACCAGGACGGGTGTGCCGTCCGCGCCGGGAATGGTTGCCAGCGCGATGAATCCGGCGGCCTGGTAGCAGGCGGTCGCGGCGGCGAGGTCGCGCACGCGGAAGGTGGCGAACATGGGCATGGGGTAGATGGTCCGGTCGATGGCCGGCTCGGTGGGCTCGCTCATGACCTCGACGCTATGAGTTGACGTAGCGGCAAGGTCAACTCGGCGCCGCCGGGGTCGAGGCGTCGGCGGAGTAAACCGCCAGCATTGTCCTCCACGAGATGGAGGGCGGCCACGATCTCGTGGTAGTCGTTGGGCCCGGCGCGGGAAGCGCAGCGCCACATCGAGCGGATTGTCCTGGGCGCCAAGGTGTTCCATGGTGGCGGTGTAGCCGATGAGCTGACGGTGGTGCGTTGATGGCAGACCTCTGCGATGGCCGCGTGGCGTGCAGAAAACTTCCGGCCCGGCCGTGGCAGGACGTGATCGACAAGGGCCGCACGACGATGGTGCGCAGGCGAAGCGGCAAATGGGACCACCCGGAGAGTCGCGGTGACATGGCCCACACGATCGATAACAATGCAAGCCCATGACGGACACGGCCGGGAGCGGATTGATAAATCGGCAGGCAGACCGGGTTCAGCAGGCATCGACGCCCCGGGCGGGATTTCGGCCCGATATCGAAGGGTTGCGAGCGGTCGCGGTCCTGGCCGTCGTGTTCTTCCATGCGGGTGCGCCCGGGCTCGGTGGTGGATTCGTCGGCGTGGATGTCTTTTTCGTGATATCGGGCTTCCTGATCACCGGAATTCTCTGCCGGGAGGCGACGGCCACCGGCACCATCGAGCTGGCCCGGTTCTACGGTGCACGGGCTCGTCGACTGCTGCCCGCGGCGAGCATCGTCCTGGTCACCACCGCGATCGGCGCGGCGGTACTGCTGCCGCCGCTGCAGGCCCGCGAGGTCCTCGGCGACGGGATCGCGAGCGCGTTGTACGCCGGGAACTACCGGCTCGCCCTGCACGGTACCGACTACCTCGCCGCCGATGCGCCGCCGTCGCCGTTCCAGCAGTTCTGGTCGCTCGGGGTGGAGGAGCAGTTCTATCTGCTGTGGCCGGTGCTCATCATGGCGACGGCCTGGCTCGTGCGGCGGCGCCGAACCGGATCGGCCACGCTGCTGCCGTATCTGATCGTGCTCGCGGTTGTCGCGGCCGCTTCGTTCACGATCTCGCTGGTGTGGACCCGTGTGCTGCCGCCCTGGGCCTTCTTCTCACTGCCCGCTCGGGCCTGGGAGCTGGCGGCCGGCGGCATGGTGGCGCTCTCGGCCGTCGCATGGTCCCGGCTGCCGAAATCGGTGGCCACGCTCGCCGGATGGATCGGCCTGGTCCTGATCGTCACGGCCTGCACCCAGCTGAACGGCAGGACACCGTATCCCGGCGCCGCGGCGCTGCTGCCGGTCCTGGGCACGGCTCTGGTGATCGTGTCCGGCTGTGCCGCAACACGATTCGGGGTCGGCCGGGTACTGGCTCCGGCTCGGGTGCGGGCGATCGGCGGCCTGTCCTACACCTTGTATCTGTGGCATTGGCCGGTGTTGCTGCTGGCGCCCCTGGCGCTCGGCCACCCGCTCGGGCGAGTCGGCGCACTCGGCGCGGTCATGATGACCGGCGGACTCGCCCTGCTGACGCACTGGTCGGTCGAGAATCCGGTCCGCTTCGCGGCATTGTTGCGGAGCTCTGCCCGGCTCAGCCTCGCCTGTGGCGGCGCGTGCACTGCTGTCGCCATCTGTGTGGTGGTGGCACTGCTCATGCTCGTCCCCGCCCCGGTCGGCCGCGGCCTGTCGGCGCCGGCGCTCACGCTCGTCGCACCAGCTGCACCGTCCGCTCCTGCCGCCGACCCCCTCGACGAGGCGGTTCGGCAGCTGATGACGCAAACTCGGTCGGCGGTCGCCGACTCGGCCGAAATCCGGGCTGTCCCGTCGAATCTCACCCCCTCGCTCGGCAACGCGTCCGGCGACAAGGCGGACGTGTTCAACAACGGGTGTGTGCGCTCCTGGCGCGATGTGGGCCAGCCCGAGTGCGCCTCGGGTAATCCGGACTCGGACACCACGGTGGCCCTGGTCGGTGATTCGCACGCCGCGATGTGGAGTCCGGCCTTGGAGCCGATCGCCACGGCGCGGGGCTGGCGGCTGGAAACCATGGCGAAGGTCACCTGCCCGCTGCTCGACCTGCCCATTACGAGTCCTTATCTGGACCGGGAGTACTCCGAATGCGAGCAATGGCGCGGCCAGGTGCTGACGCGGCTGCAGAGCGAACGCCCCCGGCTGATCGTGGTGAGTATGTCCCGACGCTATGGCGGAGACTTCGGCTTCGTCTCCTATGACGCTGCCTGGATCGAGGGCCTCAATCGCCTGGTTGCCCAGCTGCGCGCGATCGGCTCGGCCGTCCTCGTTCTCGGGCCGATCCCCGATCCGCACACCACCGTGCCGGCGTGCCTGTCCGAGCACATCGACGATGCCCTGGCGTGCACCCCCGAGCGACCGGTCGCGGTGAACGACGCGGGTGTCGTGGCCGAGCAGACCGCGGCGGTCGCCGGAGGCGGCCGGTACGCCGACCTCACCTCGCTGTTCTGCACTGCCGTCCGCTGTCCGCTCATCGTCGGCAACACCCTGGTGTACCGCGACGACAACCATGTCACGGTCAGCTACGCGCGGACACTCGGACCGGTCATCGGCGCACTCACCGACCAGGCGCTCGCCCACGGCTGAGCTGCGGGGCTCGTTCGTGACCTCGATCGGGCGGACGCTCGCGTCGGCACTCGGGATGCCGGTGTGATCGCCGTACGATCGGGCATATGCCAGCAACTCGTCTCTGGGTCTTGCTCGCGCTGACCGCCGTGACCGCGGCCGGATGCTCTTCCAATGGCGGCGTCGACTACACCCCGCCCGCCTCGCTCATGGGCCGCTCCTTCGTCTCGACCGCGGTCGCGGGCACCCCGATCCCGGGTGGCGGGCCGCTGACCCTGACCTTCGCCGACGGGCGCGTCTCGGCCACCTCCGGCTGCAATACCGCCACCGGACCCGTTGACCTGCAAGGCAATACAATCCAGGTAGGCGAGATGGCGACCACGCTCATGGCATGCCCGGGCGATCTCGCGGGCGCGGACGGCTGGCAGGACGGGCTGCTGCGCTCCCAGCCGACCTGGACGCTGACCGGCGACACGCTCACCCTGAAGGGCAACGGCTCCACCGTCACCATGCTCGACCGCAAGGCCGCCCACCCGGACAAACCGCTGGTCGACACGCCCTGGATCGTGACCGCCCTGCTGCGCCCCGACGCCGAGGTCCACTCGGCCACCCTCGACGAGGTCCGCCCCGCCCTCACCATCACCCCGGACGGCGAGGTTTCGGGCAGCGCGGGCTGCAACAGCATGACCGGCACGGCCCAGATCGACGACGGCACTGTCACCTTCCAGATCGCGACCACCCGCATGATGTGCGACCCGCAGGTCATGGAGGTCGAGCAGCAGGTGCTGCACGCACTGGACGGAAAAACCAAGGCCACCATCGATTCCAACGAACTCACCATCCGCAACTCCGGCAACGACACGGGATTGAAACTGCGCGCGGAGTGACCCGGGAGCGGGTGAGCAAGCACCGCATTCTGGTGCGACCCGAGCGTTCGACGGTCAGCGAGTTCTGTACCCAGCTGACCACACACTCACGGCAAACCAGAGGGCGGCGGGAATCGGGTTCGCGGAGGCCTGCGAGTTGCTGCGCACCGAATTTCATGCCGATTCGCGGCCGTCCGCGTTGATCACCGACATGCTGGCGCGCGACGCCTGGCGGCGCTGAGCGGTTGCGACCGCGTCTTCGGAAATCCACAGCCATGATGGCGATATCAACTGGAATACTTCCGAACAAGTCATCAACATGGTGGAAATACACCCGCGACGGGCCTGCGCTCGGCACTCTGGACAGACTGGCCGACAGATCCGCTGTTGCCGCCGATCGCGCGGTGTCACACCTACGCTGAGGTCCCGGCGAACTCGAACCATGGGAGGGCGTCATCAACGATCGGGAAGCTGAGCTGGATCAGTGGTTTCGCGCGGAGGTGGCGGCGACGACGCCGGGAGCGGCTCGCGCGCACCGGGAACCGATCGACGCCGCCACCGGATTGACCGGGGCGCGGTGCCTGGAACTGTTCGACGCCCAGGCCGCGTCCCGGCAGCTGGATCTGGCCGCGCGGCGGCTCACCCGGGAGGGGCACGGGTACTACAGCATCGGTTCGTCGGGACACGAGGGCAATGTCGCGGTGGCGGCGGCACTGCGGGTCACCGATCCGGCGCTGCTGCACTATCGGTCCGGCGCGTTCTTCGTGCACCGCGCCCGGCAGGTGCCCGGCCTGGATCCGCTCCGCGATGTGATGCTGGGTGTCGTGGCGGCGGCCGCGGACCCGATTTCCGGTGGGCGGCACAAGGTTTTCGGTAGCAAGCCGGCCCACATCATTCCGCAGACCTCCACCATCGCCTCGCACCTGCCGCGCGCGGTCGGCCTGGCGTTCGCCCTCGACCGGGCCGCGCAGCTGCGCCTGCACACCGAGTGGCCCGAGGATGCGGTGGTGGTGTGCAGCTTCGGCGACGCCTCGGCCAACCATTCGACCGCCGCCGGGGCCATCAATACCGCGATCCACACCGCCCACCAGGGCGTGCCGATGCCGATCCTGTTCGTCTGCGAGGACAACGGCCTGGGCATCAGCGTGCCCACTCCGCGCACCTGGATCGAGCAGGCCTACGGATCCCGGCCGGGACTCGCGTACTTCGATGCCGACGGCACGGACCTGCCCGCCGCGCTGACGGCGGCGACCGCGGCCGCGGATCACGTACGCGCACACCGGAAACCGGCCTTCCTGCGCCTGCGTACCGTGCGGCTGCTCGGCCACGCGGGCTCCGATGTGGAATCGGCCTACCGCCGCCCCGCCGACATCACCGCGGACCTGCGCCGCGACCCGGTGACCGCCACCGCCCGCCTGCTCGTCACCACCGGCGTCACCACCCCCGCCGAGATCGTCAGGCGCTACGACGAGATCGGCGACCAGGTCGCCAAGGCTGCCGAAGCCGCCTGGCACGAACCGAAATTGCACTCGGCCGCCGAGATCACCGCCCCGCTCGCCCCCGCCCACCCGGCCGCGATCCGGGCCGACGTCCTGCGCACCGGGCCCGACCTGGATCGGGCCGGCGGCGCCGGGCCCGATGCGCCGCAACTCGCCGGTCCCCGAAACCCGAACGCCGCGGCCCGGATACCCACCGACCCAGTCATATCCCACACCGACGCTGCCGTGGATTCGGCTGGCGCAACCGCCCGTCCGGCTCCCGCTACCCCGGACGTGGGAGACGGGATATCGGGCCTGGCCGCCACCACGCGAGCGGCCGCCGACGTATCAGCGAGCCAGGTTGCGGCACAGTGGATTTCGTCGGCAGCACCTTCTTCATCGGTTTCCGGCGAGCCCCTCACCCTGGCGCAGGCGGTGAATCACACGCTGGCGGAGTTGCTGGCTCGCGATCCGGATGTGCTGGTGTTCGGGGAGGATGTGGGGCGTAAGGGTGGGGTGTACGGGGTGACGAAGGGGTTGCAGCAAAGCTTCGGGGGGCGCAGGGTTTTCGACACGCTGCTCGATGAGCAGAGTGTGCTGGGGACCGCGCTGGGGGCGGGGCTGGCGGGGTTCGTGCCGATTCCGGAGATTCAGTACCTGGCCTATGTGCACAATGCCGAGGATCAGTTGCGGGGGGAGGCGGCGACACTGTCGTTCTTCTCGGGCGGGCGGTACCGGAATCCGGTGGTGGTGCGGATCGCGGGTCTGGCTTACCAGAAGGGGTTCGGCGGGCATTTCCACAATGACAATTCCCTTGCGGCGCTGCGGGATATCCCCGGCCTGGTGATCGCCGTGCCGGCCCGGGCCGACGATGCTGCGACGATGCTGCGCACGTGCGTCTCGGCGGCGCGGGTGGACGGGCGGGTGTGCGTGTTTCTCGAGCCGATCGCGCTCTATCACACCCGGGACCTGTATCGCGCCGGGGACGGCGGCTGGCTGGCGCCGATTTCCGGTGTGCGCCATGCCGAGATCGCGCGCGCCCGCGTGTACGGCACCGGCGCGGATCTCACCATCGTGAGCTTCGCCAATGGCGTGCCGATGAGCCTGCGGGTGGCGGAGCGGCTGGCCGCGCAGGGGATTCACGCGCGGGTGCTGGATCTGCGCTGGCTGGCGCCGCTGCCGGTGGCGGATCTGGTCGAGCATGCGCGCGCCACGGGCCGCGTGCTCGTCGCCGATGAGACCCGCCGCAGCGGGAGCGTTTCCGAGGCGGTGTGCGCGGCATTGCTGGATGCCGGTTTCGAGGGCCGCGTGGCCCGTGTCACCAGCGCCGACAGTTTCGTGCCGCTGGGTCCGGCCGCCGCGGCGGTGCTGCTGGACGAAGCGGCGATCGAGGCCGCCGCCCACGCGCTGCTGACCGCTCCGCGGTGATCACGGGTGGGGCCGGGGCTGCTCGCGGAAAACACCCGGCCCCACCCGTGTCGACGCCGGTCCGGTCGGCGTCCCGGTGCCGTCGAGGAAACGACACCCGGCCTATCTACGTATTAACTACGTAGATACGTAATACCGGAGAATCGCCGCCGAGCGCAAGCACGCCCGGTCGATTCATGCGGTTTTCCCACCCCGGCACGGCGAGTCGGCGGCGCGTCCGCGCAGGCCGGCCTGCACGCCGGCCATCACACACAGAGCGACGCAGCGGGCGAGGGTCACAGTGGCGGGATGTCGTGCCATGCGCCATGCCGCTTCGGTTCGGGTCGACATCGGTTCTCCTGTCGCCGGTTTCGGAGTTATACCCCCAACAGGTATATGGAAACTGTACCCCACAGGGGTATCGAACATGGCGCTCCTGCCGGGCGCCTGCGGCGGCCGTCACGCCGCGGGAGTAAGCCTGCCCTCAGTTTTGCCCTCTACACTCGTGCCCATTCCACGGGAGGAGATCGGATGCGAGCAGCGCGATCGCGGGTGCCGGCATGAGCGTCGCCGTCTGTCTGCTGCTGTACGGATTCGCCGTGGCCGTACTCGCGCCCCGGCTGCTGCGCCGGCTCAGCACCGCAGGGGCCGCGCCCCGGATCGCGGTGGCGGCCTGGCTGGCGGCCATGGCCTCGACTGTGCTGGCCTGGACGGTGACACTGGCGATCATCATCATCGACCTTGTCACGCACCGGATTTCACTGTTTCCCGCCAAATTGATGGACAGCTGCCTGCTGCACCTGCACGACGCCGCGGAAGGCGACTACGGCGTGCACCTGCAGACCGGGCTGTTCGCGCTGTCGGGATTCGCCACGCTCGCCGTGCTGGTGCTGGTGGTGCGGCTCGGCACCACCCTGTTGCGCGCGCGCCGCACCACCCTCGAGCACGCCCGCATGGCCCGGCTCGCCGGACGCCACCACCCCGGCCTGGACGCGGTCGTGCTCGAGGTCGATCATCCGGCCGCGTATTGCGTTGCGGGCAAACCCCATACGATCGTGGTCAGCCGCGGCGTGCTGGCCGCGCTCGAGGATCATCACCTCGATGCGGTGCTCTCCCACGAGCGCGCCCACCTGGACGGCCGCCACCACCTGCTCCTCACTCTCACCCGCAGCCTGGCCACCGTGCTGCCGCGGGTCGAGCTGTTCACCCTGGGCGCCTCCGAGGTGGCGCGTCTGCTGGAGATGCTCGCCGACGATGTCGCCGCCCGAATTCACGGGCGCACCACCGTCTTACAGGCCCTGCTGACCCTCTCCACCCTCCCCACCCCGCCCGCGACCGCCGAGGCCGCGCTGCTGCCCCGGGTCCGCCGCTTATCCGTGCCGGAGAACCCGCCCCGCATGCACACGCGCATCGCGATCACCGCGATCACGCTCACCGCCGTGTTCATCCCGGTCGCGGCCATTGTCACCGCCGGCATCGGCATCAAGGTCTGTGCCGTCTAGCCGGGACCCGGCGCGGACCGCCGCGCCGGGTCCCGGGCTCAGCGCCGCACCGGCAGCAGCCGGGTCGGATAGTCGATCCGCCGACCCGCGGGCGATGACGGATCCTCGATCGGCGTGCGGGTGGGGGCCGGATCCCGATCGGATCGATTCAGGACATGCAAGGCGACGGCAGCCAGCGCGCCGATGACCACGAGACCGAGCCACACCGCCCAGTCCGCCCCGACGGCATGCGCCGCACCCAGCAGCGCACCCGTCGCAAGATTGCCGACCAGGATGCCGATCCCCACCACCGTGTTGTAGAAGCCGTAATGCGTGGCTACCAGGCGATTCCCCGACAGGGAGACCACGGTGTCCATCTCGAACGGGAACACTGCCGCCGTGCCGACCGCCAGCACCGCCGCCGCCAGCAGCAGTGCGCCGATGGCCACCGGCGCACCGAAGGGCCGCGGTGCGGGCAAGACCGCCAGCGGCACGAACGCCACCGCCAGCAGGGCCACACCGACCACCAGGCCGCGGCCGGTCCCCCAGCGTTTCCGGAACCAGGCGGTAATGCGCAGCTGCCCCGCGACCGCGACGAGGCCGGAGATCACGAACAGCGCCGAGGTGACCGTCTGCGCCCGCTCACCGGCCAGGTACTCGGCCTGTAGGGGCAGCGCCAGATACACCTGGAACGACAGCACATACGAGCCGATCATGGCCAGCGCGAAGGCGACGAAACGGCGATTGGCGACGACGGTGCGCCAATCCTGCAGCACCGAGGTCCGCACGGCCGGTTCGGCACCGCGGCGCGCGGGCAGCGCGAACAGCTGCGCGACGGTCAGCAGCGCGAACACCACCGCCGCCGCGGCCGCTGTGACCCGGAAATCCAAGGCCAGCAGCGCCAATCCGGCCAGCGGGCCCGCCAGCATCCCGGCCTGATAGAAGACGTTGAACACCGCGAACGCCTCCACCCGCCGCTCCCCCGCCTCCGCGGCCAGATAGGCCCGCACCGCCGGATTGAACAGCGCCCCCGCGAATCCCGTTGCCGCCGAGGCGATGAGCAGGCCCGGCAGATCCGACGCGAACACCAGCAGCGCGAAACCAGCTGTCCGCAACAGACATCCGGCCACGATCAGCGGCTTGTACCCCAGCCGATCCGCCAGCGTGCCGCCCACCAGGAACATCCCCTGCTGCGAGAAATTCCGTACACCCAGCACCAGCCCCACCGTCCACGCCGCCAAACCCAGCGGGCCGGACAGGTACCCGGCCAGATACGGCATGAGCATGTAGAACCCGAGGTTGATGCCGAACTGATTGACCATCAGCAACTGCGCGGCCCGATCGAACCCGCGGAACTTCGCCACGATGTTCACGACAGCGGCTCCGCGACGTCGCGTGCGCTCGTCGAACCGAGTACCGGATTCCCCACCGGCTCACCATCTCCGGGCCCCATCGCCGTCGAATGACCAGCGGCACCATCGCCCGGACCGCGACCGGGTATCGGGCCGACCGTGTTCGCGGTCGGAGCAGGAGTGCGGTCGCGGGCTCCCGGCTCCGACGCGGGCTCCGACGCCCGGGGGTCGATAACCGTGGAGCAGCGGGTCCACTTCTCCACCTGCCGGTCCCGGGGATGAGCGATCGTGTCCGGCGCGGTGGGTTGCGGAGCGCCGAGCAGTCCGTGTGCGGCGCAATAGGAATCGTTGTAGACGGTGTCGAAGTAGCGATGCGGACCGTCGGGGAAGACGGCGGCGATCCGGGTGCCCGGCGCGTGGGTGCGGGCCGCCCACCCGGCCACCAGCGCGACCGCACCGACGCTCCAGCCACCGCTGGCGAGGTAGGCGGCGGCCAGGGTGCGGCAGGCCCAGACGGCTTCGGCCGGTGCGACCCAGTGGATTTCGGTGAAGGCGGCATAGTCGACATTGCGCGGGTGGATGCTGGAGCCGAGGCCGCGCATGAGGCGCGGGCCGGCCTGCTGGCCGAAGATGGTGGAGGCCACGGTGTCCACACCGATCAGGGACAGGTCCGGGTTGGTGCGGCGCAGGGCACGGGCGACACCGGCGGAATGGCCGCCGGTCCCGACGGCGCAGACCAGGACGTCGACGCCACCGAGCTGTTCGATCAACTCCCGGGCCAGGGACTCGTAGCCGTCGACATTGTCGGGATTGCTGTACTGGTCCGGGCACCACGCGCCGGGCTCGGCCGCCAGCAGTTCGGCGACCCGATCGCCGCGCGCCTGCTGCCAGCCGCCGACCGGATGCGGCTCGGACACCAGCTCCACGTGGGCGCCGTAGGCCGTGAGCAGCTGCGCGACCATGGGTTCGAGCCCCGGATCGGTCACCACGGTCACCGGATGCCGGTACACCAGCCCCGCCAGGGCCAGCCCCAACCCCAGTGTGCCGCTGGAGGATTCGATGATCCGGCCGCCGGGCGCCAGCACTCCCCGGGCCCGGGCCCGCCGCACCATGTGCAGCGCGGGCCGGTCCTTCATCCCGCCCGGATTGCGTCCCTCGAGCTTGGCCCAGAAGCCGAGCCCCGGGGGCGAGAACGGCTCCCCCACCCACAGCACCGGCGTATTGCCCACCAGCGCGCGGGGTTCCCGGGCCAGGCCGGGCAATCCGGGCCGGCCGGTAATCGTGTCGAACTCGTCGAGCAGACCTTTGTCCATGACTGTCGCTTTCGGTATCGGACCGCCGCGGCGGCGGCATGATGTGCACGGCAACGGACTCCGGCCCGGGGCGCGACGCCCAGGGCCTGTCGCCGGCCGATCAGCGTCGGTCGATACACAGGCGGGTCAGCAGCATCCGGCCGCCGACCGCGTAATCGGGTGGTCCCCGTACTCCGTGGGACACGGCGACGATTCCGGTATCCGCAGGTCCGGCTGCCGGGACAATGGGATCGGCTGCCACCTCCGGCGCGTGTTCCGCGCCGGGCGAGGCCGTCCGGATCGCGTCCCCGACATGCGGGTCGCAGTGCGCGGATTCACCGCCGTGCGGTCCCGGAGCCCCCGGTTCGCCCGGGGCGATCGACACCGCTTCCAGCGGGCGCGCATGATCGGACCCATCGCCGAGCGCGCAACCGGCAATCGCGGCGAGCAGCACCAGCCCCGAACCGAGCAGCACCCACAGCGTCCGGCCGAACCCGCCGACACGACCCACCGCCGACACCTCCCGCCTCGAATCCGACTGCCCGGCCGCTGTTTTGACCGACCGGTTTCCTCGCCGGCATGTCATTGACACACCCTCGAAACAATCTACTATCTACGTACGTAGTTAGTTGGGAGCCGGTGATCGGGCTCACGCCCGGCCCCGGCGAATCCGAGGCAAAACGACAGGACACGCATGAGGTTTGCGCAATCGGGCCACCCGACACGCCGAACCCGCGACCGGCAGACGGCAGCACACCACTACCGGTGGCAGCGGCGGGAATCGAGTGCCGCGCAGACCCTCCGGTCAGCGCAGTTTGGAGCGCGCGAGCTTGCGCAGGGCCGCCCGCAGGCCCTCGGACTCCTCGGCGCTCATCTGCTCCACGAAGTGCGCGAGCACCAGATCCGAACGACCGCCGCTGCCCAGCGCCTCACGCATGAGGCGGGCGCTGTACTCCTCGCGACTCAGGGTGGCCCAGTATCGGTAGGCCTTGCCGACGCGTTCGCGTTCCAGCCAGCCCTTGCGATGCAGATTGTCCATGGTGGACATGACGGTGGTGTACGCGATGTCGCGCTCGCCGGCCAGCTCGTCGAACACTTCCCGGACCGTCGTCTTGCCGGAGCGATCCCAGATGCGTTCGATGACGACCGCTTCCAGGTCTCCGAAGCCTCGCGCACTCACGTCTGACGTCTCCTCACCTCACGGCTCAGCCGATTCCGCATCACGTGTCGGCCTACGGTCCTGGTGCGCACCCGATCGTAGGGTGATCGCCGGTATGGACCCGAGCCTCCCCGGGCGCCGGGGGCGCGCCCGCTCATACGTTCTACGTACGTAGACAGTAATATGGTGCACCCGTGGGCCGTCCCACGCAACCGGACAGCGGGACAACGCCGGACTACCCCAAGGCCCCGCTTCCCAACCCTCGGTGTCAGTCGGCGATGCGATGCCCCGCATCACGCAGCGCCGCCGACGCCTCCTCCAGCCGATGCGCGGGAACCAGCACCAGATCCGCGTGGAAGGTGGAGGCGACGAACACCGGGATCGACGACTCCGCCAGCGGCCCGATCAAGGCGGCCAGCGTGCCGGGCGCGTTCAGGCTGCCCGCGTCGACACCGTAGAAACCCTTCCAGGTCTCACCCTCGGCCCACGCGGGCGCCTCGCGAATCACGGTGAGCCCCTCCGGCGCCCGCACCAGGGCGATCCACTCGTCGTCCTCCGGAAAGGTGGAATTCGGCAGGTGATCCACCGCGAACTGCGACGGGACGATCCGCAAACGCTGGGAGCCGGTCATGGCGACATCGTAGGCGGACGGTCGGACAAACCCGGTGCGCGCACCGCGACAGCCCAGTATTGGTGTCTGCGACTAAAATTTGGATGCCCTCCCCGGGCCCGGCCCGTATGGTCACTGAAATGAGTACCAGCCCACAACAAATCGCCGACGAGAACGAGCGGATCGCCGCCCTCGGCACCTATCGTGCGGCCGACGGAACCCTCGTCGACATCACCGACGCGCTGTCCCAGGCGCGCGCCTGGACCCACTGTTTCGAACCCGACGAGGACCTCTGCAACCGTGACCCCGGACCATTCACCGGACGCCCCGAGGTCACGGCCGAAGGCAGCATGCAGGCCGCCCGCCGGCTACACGAGGAAGGCGGAGAAACCATCGCCGTCCTCAACTTCGCCTCCGCCCGCAACCCCGGCGGCGGTTACCTCCGCGGTGCCCGCGCCCAGGAGGAAGACCTGTGCCGCAGCGCCCTGCTCTACCGCTGCCTGCTCGAGACGCCCCGCTACTACGAGGCCCACCGCGCATCCGACGACCTGCGCTACAGCCACCGCGTCATCTTCTCCCGCGAGGTCCCGGTCATCCGCGACGACCGCGGTGCGCTCACCGCGCGCACCTTCACCACCTCGTTCCTCACCTCGCCCGCGCCGAATGCCGGTGCACTGGCGGACCGTTCGGGCGAACGGGTCGATGTTCGCGAGATCCTGATCGCCCGCGCCGAGCGGGTGCTCGCCGTCGCCGCTCACGAGCGTGTCCGCGAATTGGTCCTCGGCGCGTGGGGATGCGGCGTGTTCCGCAATGACCCGAACGAGGTCGCCGAGGCCTTCGATCGGGCGCTCCAGATCCACGGCGCCGCCTTCGATCGCGTCGTGTTCGCCGTCTGGGACCGCTCCCCCATCTCAGCCAACCGCGCCGCATTCGAAGCCCGCTTCGGGCAAGCGGTTTCCCCCTAGCCGCGGCGAAGTCCGATGGCGGGCACCGCTCTTCTGAGCTGTTTGTTCTGAACAGGTTCATGGTCCGGGTGTCACAACAGCGATGTCATACCGGCAGTCCATGCTCAGATTGCAATATCTACAGACTCAGATAGCCGATTGAGGACCGGTAGCCCCGGACCCTCGCTCAGCGGGCCAGACCCGTGCGATGAGCGAAGGCGATGGCCTGGCCGCGATCGCGCACCCCGAGCTTGGCGAACAGTGAATTGATGTGCGTCTTCACGGTGCTGACACCGATGAACAGTTCCTTGGCGATCTCGGAGTTGTTGCGCCCCTGCGCCATCAGCCGCAGTACGTCCCGCTCGCGGTCGGTGAGGTCGGCGGGCGCTTCGGGTGGCGCGTCGAGGGCGGAGAGCAGGCGGCGGCCCACATCGGCGGCCAGGGTGGTGTGACCGCTCGCGACGGATCGGATGGCCGCGGCGATCTCGGCGCGACCGGCGTCCTTGGTGAGATATCCGCGTGCGCCCGCCCGCAGCGCGCCCGCGATGGAGGCGTCGTCGGCGTAGGTGGTGAGTACCAGGACCGCGGTCTCGGGATATTGGGCGGTGATGGCGGCGGTCGCGGCCACGCCGTCGATGCCGGGCATGCGCAGATCCATCAGCGCCACCCGGGGTTTCACCCGCCGTACCAGCTCGACCGCTTCCGCGCCGTCGCGGGCCTCCCCCACCACCCGCATATCGGGCAGCAGCGACAACACCGTGGTGAGCCCGTCGCGCACGGTGGTCTGGTCGTCGGCCACCACCACCGTGATCACTTCCGCGGCAGCAGGATTCGCACCGTCCACCGACCCTCCTCCTTCCCGGCGGACAGCAGTCCGCCCGCCGCCTCGATCCGCTCCCGCATACCCAGCAGTCCTGCCCCGGAACCGGTGCTGCCGAGCGGCACCCATTGCGCGGCAGTCGGATTCGACACCACCGCCTCCAGCGACGCGCCGCTGCCGCGCAGCGTGAGCGTAACCGCCTGCCCGGGTGCGTGTTTGCGCGCATTGGTGAGCGCCTCCTGCACCGCGCGGATCAGGGCCACCGCCGCCTGCTCGTTCGCCGGATCCACCGCGACATCGAATCGCTCGGCCAGCTGCCCGCCGGCCGCGCGGTGCTCCTCCACCACCCGGCGCAGCTCGGCCGCCGCGTCGAAGCCGCCCGACCGCAGCGTGCCCACCACCCGGCGGGCGTCGGCCAGCCCGGACACCGCCAGCCGATGAGATGCCTTGACCCGCTCCGCGGCCCGGTCCGTCTCCCCCGCCTCCAACAGCGCGTCCGCGGCGTCGAGTTGGAGCACCAGACCGCCCAGAGTGTGGGCGAGCACATCGTGGATGTCGCGGGCGATGCGCCCGCGCTCGGCCAGGGCGGCGGCCCGATCCCGCTCCTCGCGGATGATCCGATTCTGTTCCACCAGCATCCGATTGCGCTCCGCGCCGACCCGCGCCTGGCGGCGGCTCCAGCCCGCCAAGCCGACCACGACCACACCGACCAGCAATCCCACCAGCGCCCCCGGACGCGCACCGTCCACCAGGACGGAGACGCACATGAGCACCGAGGTGGACACCGCGATCGCCAGACCGAACCACAGCGGCGCGCTCAGCAGGCCGAGGGCGATGAATACCGTGGCCAGGGCGGTGATTCCGGAGCCGACCGACTGGGCGACGGTCGATCCCCCGCCGATGGCCATGGCGCACAGGCAGATTCGTTCCCGCCGCCACTTCCGTGCAGGCATCACCACCCACGCCGCCCAGCCCAGCCACGACAGCACCACCAGTGCCGCCACCCACGGCCGGTGGAACAGGGCCACACTCGCCGAGGAGGAGACCACGGCGACGAGCCCGACCAGGCGCAGCAGCCTGGACAGGCTCGAGGGTGGATCGAGGATGGACATCGGTCTCAGTGTGCCGCAACCGGGTGCGCCTGCTCGGCACGCCGGGCCAGCACCAGCGCCCGGCCCGCCCGATTGAGCGCCACCACCAGCAGGATCGCCCCGACCGAGGTGACGGCCACCGCGCCGGCCAGGTGCGCGACCACGTCCACCCCGATGCGCGCCGCCAGCAGCACCAGCCACAGCAGCGATCCGGCCCACCCGGTCCGCGCCTCCCATCCCGCGGCGGTGCGGCGCAGCTGGGACAGCATCCCCATGACCACGCCGATCCCGACACCGAGCGCCGCCGACAAGGCCAGCAGGGCCACCGACATGACCCCGAGGCCGCCACCGGTGACCACGGACTTCATCTGCAGAAACCCCACCAGCCCGAGAATGATCGGTCCCCGCCACAGCCGATTGGCGTCGAGGACCTGCCATCGGGTCTGCCGGTACATGATCCACCCGATCACCAGCACCGCGACCGCGCCGTCGACCACCGCATTCTGCAAGTTCATGCCTCCACGGTCGCCCCGCGAACCGCCTCCACCCACCACCCCAGGGTGGAGACCGGGTGGGATTCCCGCCCATCCGCCTCGCCGGTCAGTCGGGCCAGACGGGCGGGCGCTTCTCCAGGAAGGCGGCCATTCCCTCGCGGGCGCCGGGCAATTGGGAGGCGGCGGCCATGACCTCGCGGGCGAGGGTGTAGGCGTCGGCCTCGGGGCGGTCGAGCTGGGCGTAGAGGGTGCGTTTGCCGAGCGCCTTGCTCGCGCGGCTGCCGCGGGTGGCGCGGGCGAGCAGGTCGGCGACGGCGTCGTCGAGGTCGGCGTCGGGGACGGCGTAGTTGATCAGACCCCAGTCGACGGCGGTGCGAGCGTCGATGACGTCGCCGGTGAGGGCCAGCTCCATGAGGCGTTTGCGGCCGATGGAACGGGCGACCGGGACGGCCGGGGTGTGGCAGAACCAGCCGCCCTTGCCACCGGGGAGGGCGAAGCCCGCCGAATCGGCGGCGACGGCCAGGTCGCAGGACGCGACGAGCTGACAGCCGGCCGCGGTGGCCAGGCCGTGCACGCGGGCGATCACCACCTGCGGCACCGTCTCCAGGGTGGTCATGACCTGCTGGCAGAGGGTGAGCAGGTCGCGCACGCCGAGCAGGTCACGGGCGGCCACATCGGCGAAATCGTGGCCCGCGCTGAACACCGGCCCGGCCGCGGCGAGCACGATGCCGGTGGCGTCGGTGTCGCCCGCGGCGCGGAACGCGGCCAGCAGTTCGGTCAGGTGGTCGGCGGACAGCGCGTTGCGGCGGTCGGGACGGTTCATGGTGACGGTGATGGTGTCGCCGTCCCGCTTCACGAGTAGGTGCCGGTACTCCGCGGTCATACCTTCCACGGTAGTGCGGAGTATCGGCCCGGGCTGCCGCATTTCGCGGTTCACACCGGTGCGGGCGCGTCCGGATTCAGGTGCAGCCACTGCCCGGTCGAGGGAATCCCGTCGGTGTCCACCACGACCAGGAGGTACCAGCCGGGCGGGGCCAGCGCCGGGTTCGAGGGCAGCGTGACGGTGAGGGCGCCGGACGCGGCGGGGGTGATCGGCAGGTCGATCAGCCGCTGGTTGTTGTCGCAGGAGTGGGTGCACGAGGTGGGGTGCAGCAGGCTGGCCTCACGCACGGCGGCCGTGGTGGCGATCGTCAGGGTCGCGCCGTATTCCGCTGTGCCGCTGGACATCTGAAATTCCGGCCGGGCACCCTGGAACAAGTAGGGCGGCCAGAACATCTCGATGCGCAGTTCCTCTGTTTTGCGCAGCGGATTCGATCCGGCGGTCACCACCTTGCCGTCCGGTGTCAGCAGCGCCACCGAGTGGTACAGCCGCGCCACCCGCTCGGGCGCGGTGGGCGACCAGGTTCCGGCGACCGGATCGTAGATCTCGCCGTGCGGCGGCACCGAATCCGCCATCTCCTCCATACTCGATCCGCCCGCGGCCAGCACCGTGCGGTCCGGCAGGATCACCGCGCACACGTGCATACGGGCATACGTCATGGCGGGACCGGCCTGGTACGCCGGCGCGGCCGCGCTCAGATCCACGATCCGAGTGTCCGCGGAGGCCATGCCGGGACCGTGCGGGTCGACGCTGCCGCCGCCGATCAGCATCACCCGCTGCGCCTGCGCGGGCGGCAGCAGCACGCTGGTGGACTGGCTGCGCGACTCCGGATCGACGAGCCCCGGCACCTCGGTGGCCGCACCGGTGGCGGTGTCCCAGATCGAGGGGCGCATGCCGTTGTTGGTGCCGAACTGCCCGCCGGTGTAGAACACCCGGCCGTCGGCGAGCAGCACGAGGTGTGCGTACGTCGGAATGGGCCCGGGCACAGGGAGTTTCGACCAGGTCAGGGTGGCGGGGTCGAACAACTCGGGCGTCTCCGACAGGAACCCGTCCTCCCCCAGGCCCGAAACCGCGACCACCGCACCGTTTTTCAGCGCGGTCAGGGTCGGATACCAGCGCCCGGAGACCATATCGGGCTGCCGGTTCCAGGTCAGCGACTGCGGGTCGAACAGCAACGCGTCACGTAGCCCGAGGAACGGGTCGTACTGCTCGGTCCCGCCCGCGGCCAGCAGCCGCCCGTCCGGTAGGAACGCCTGCCCGGAACAGAACATGTCGAAGGGCGTCGCGGGCGCGTCCAGCCCCGAATTCGGGTAGTGCCACACCCGCGTGCGAAAGTCGTGGGCGTTCAACCGATCCGGGTCGTTACCGGATCCGGCGAAGAACAGCACATCGCCGGTGTGCAGCAGGGCGGCGTGCACCGGATTGATCTCGGTGTCGAAATCCAGGATGCGCCAGGTGCCCTGGGTGGCCGCGGTGGCCAGATCGGTGTCGAGGTCGAGCACGCGCAGGTATCCGGCATTGCCGCCCTGGGGATGGTCGATCGCGCACACCACCAGCTGTGGCAGTCCGCCGGCGCCGGGCAGCAGGGCGACCGCCGCGCCCTCGTTCTCCCGGAAACCCCAGTCCGGCACCTGCGACCAGCGGCTCCAGCCGTCGACGCAGTGCCCGGTGCCGTCCAGGCCCCAGCCGATGGTGTAGAGCCCGGCATTGCCGTTCTGCGGGTGGTCGATGGTGAAGACGATGAGTTCGGGCCGCCCGTCCCCGTCCAGGTCGGCGACGGTCATGCCCGCGCCCTGGTTCTCCCACCCCCACCAGTCCGGAATCGCCAGCCACGGTGTCCATTCCGCGACGGAGCCGTCGGCGCCGAGACCTTTGGCGAGCCGGAACTGGCCGCTGTTCTGGCCGACCGGATCGTCGACGGTCATGACGACCAGGACCGGCTGCCCGTCCAGGTGGGTCAGGCAGATGTCGGCGCCCTGGTTCTCCCAGCCATACCAGTCCGGAATCTGTTGCCACGCAGTCCATCCGCCGGTCACGGTGCCGTCGGGGGCGAGGTCGCGGCCGATGCGGAAGTAGCCCTGGTTCTGGCCGGCGGGGTTGTCGACGAGGAACACCACCATGTCCGGGCGGCCGTTGCCGTCCAGGTCGGCGATGGCGATGCCCGCGCCCTGGTTCTCCCAGCCCCACCAGTCGGGCACCTGCAGCCAGGGGCCCCACTCGCGGACGGTGCCGTCGGCCGCCAGGGCGTGGCCGACTCGATAGTTTCCGGTGTTCTGACCTGGCGGATTGTCGACCATGAGGACCACCGCGTCGAGGGTGCCGTCGCCGCTCAGATCGGCGATGGCGAGACCGCAATCCTGGTTGTCCGCTGAGAACCAATCCGGGATGGGAACGAATTGTCCTGCCACGCAACCAATCATGGCGGCCCGCGGCAATTCCGGCATCCGATGTTCGATGGCCGGATAGTCCGGATGCCCATTTACGCCAGGTTATGGAAAACGCACCCCGGTGACCCGGGCGCCCATTACTCTCCGAAACGCTCTCGTTTCACACCCTTGAGGACACATCATGAGAAAGACAGTCTGGGCCAACGGCCTCGCACTCACCGCGGCCGCCATCCTGGCCTCCACCGGCACCGCGAATGCCGTCGGCAACAGCATGAGCACCGATGCCACCTTCAAGGTCGGCGTCGACATCCAGCCCGGCGTCTACAAGACCACGACAGCCGCCACCGTGTGCGCCTGGGCGCGGTTGTCGGCCATCACCCCCGACGCCAACGCCACCATCCAGGCCGGCGGCGCGGTCAACGGCACCGTCACCGTCGAGATCAAGTCCACCGACGTCGCCTTCTTCACCAGCGGCTGCGGCACCTGGACCCTGCAGACCACCACCACGAACACCGGCTCGTCGGGCCTGTCGAATCTGATCAGCGGCAGCGCGAGCGGCAGCAGTCTGCTCTCGTCCGGCTCCGCCTCCGCCTCCAGCTAGCCGATCCGGCATCGGTGAGCCGTCTACCCGGAGGTGGCGGGATCATCGGGCCGGGAGGGCCGGGCAATCCGCAGTGCCCGCCCCTCGCGGTGACTCAGCAGTCGCAGCAGGTTTCCTCACAGCAGCAACAGGATTCCTCACAGCAGCAGCATCCTTCGCCGCAGCAGACGCAGCCCTCACAGCACGGCAGGCAGAAGCCACTGCGGCGCCGCGGGGCGGGACCGTAATAGCCGGGACCCGGGCCGTAGCCCGGAGGCGGACCGTAGCCGGGCGGCGGCGGACCCCAGGGGCCCGGCCCCGGACCCCGGCGACGCCAGCGGCTCAGCGGCGTGGTGGGCGCACCGTGATTCGCGCAGGTGTGCGCGGGACCGCCGAAGGTCCTTGTCACCGACCGGTTCAGCTCGTGCTTCAGCAGTTTGTGAATCAGCCGCCCATCGGTGAATTCCACATCGGCCAGCGCCAATTCGATACCCAGCAGGGCGTCGGTGCACAAGCGGTGCGCCTCGGCCACCTCGGTTCCCGTGGCGGCCAGGGGATTCCACTTCCCGCGTGCGAGGTCCTCGTCCAGGTCCTCGACGGCATCCACGAGATGCGCTATGCGGCCGAACAATCGGCCGACCTCCGACAGCGCTGCCTGGTTTCCCGGGCGTCCTGCCAGAACGGCGGTGTGGCCGAAGGCCGCGGCGGTCGCGGTCTCGGTGGGTTCGGTCACCTCCAGCAGCGGGGTGCCCACCATGGCCGCGGCCTCCACCTCACCCTGCCGATCCACCGCGGTCACCAGCACTCCGGTGTCGAAACCCAGTCCGGCGCCGGTGGATTCGCCCTGCCGGGCCCAGCGCTGGGCGATGCGCCGGGCGGCGGGCCGGAATCCGGCCGCGCCCGCCATGCCGTCGTGATCGGCCACGTGATCGCGCACCTTGGCGGCGGCCAGCACCAGCGAGACCGTGGCGGCCAGCCGGACGCAGTCGCCGGTGGCGACGTCGGCGCGTTTCATGCCGCGCAGCGGGCAGGGCCCGGCCGCGCGGCGGGTGGGCGGCGCCGTGGACTGTGCCTCCACCAGGGCCGAGACGATCAGCCCGTCGTAATTGGTTGCCATGCGGGCGCTCTGGCCGTGGTCGTCACGCAGTGCCAGACAGAGTCCGCACAGTTGCGCCAGCCAGGCCCGCCCGAGTTCCTCGCCCAGCCGATGACGGCAGGGCCGGATGATGCCGAACACACCATCGACGGTAACCGCTCGCGCGGCATTCGTCGCCCGGAATCGAGATCACTCCGGAGTGGACGCCATAGATCGAATCTCACTGGGCGGCAAGGGCGGCGAACTCCTCGGCCAGCGGAACCGGGCGCGCCGACGACCACGCCAGGCTCACCTGCAGCGGCGCGAGGTCGGGAACCGGGACGTAGGCGATGTCCGGGCGGGTGTAGAAGGTCATCACCGACAGCGGCAGGAACATGATGCCCCGGCCCGCGGCGACGTGCTCGAGCTTCTCCTCCACACTGTGGAAGACCGGGACGGCGGGGCGGTCGGTGCGCAATTCGGTTGCCACCGCACTCCATTCGGGGACCGTGTCCGGGTCCTGGAGCAGGTGCTCGTCGGCGAGATCGCCGACGGCGACCGCGTCCTTGCCCGCGAGGCGGTGGTCGGCGGGCAGCACCACGACCCGGGGCTCGGTGTAGAGCGGGCGCACGACCAGACCGTGCGGGTCCACCGGCAGCCGGACCACGCTGACGTCGACGCGGCCGTCGTGGACCACCTCGACCTGATCGAACCAGCCGGTGCGCACCAGATCGACGGCGAGGCCGGGGTGGCGCTCGGTGAGCGTCCGCACCGCGGCGGTCACGATGAGGCCGGGCATGAAGCCGACGGTGAAGCGCTGTGTCCCCTCGACCGCCCGAATCACCCTGCGCTGCAGGGCTTCCGCGGCCGCGAGCAGCGGTCTGGCGTCGGCCAGCAGCTGCTCCCCCGCCGACGTCAGCGCGGTCCCGCGCCGATCGCGGGCGAACAGCTGCGCGCCCAGTTCCTCCTCGAGCGCGCGAATCTGGCGTGACAGGACCGGTTGCGCGATGAACAGCTGCTCCGCGGCGCGGCCGAAATGCAGGTGTTCGGCCACCGCCACGAAGTAGCGCAGCTTGCGCAGATCGACGTCACTCATGATGCCTTCAGGGTATTACAGGCGGCGGTATAGGTCTTGGACGGGAGCGGGTCGCGAAACCCAAGGTGGACAGGCACACACGTACAGCATTCCCCGAAAGGAAATCCGATGTCTCTCGACGGACAGCACGTCGTCATCCTGGGCGGCACCTCCGGAATCGGCTACGCCGTGGCCGCCGCGACGGCCGCACAGGGCGCGAAGGTCACCGTCGTCTCCAGCCGCCAGGAGAACGTGGACCGCGCGGTGGCCGAACTCCCGGCCGGCGTCACCGGCGTGGTCGCGAACCTCAACGACACCAACCGGATTCGCGCGATATTCGATGAACTCGGCGCGCTCGACCACCTCGTCTACACCGCCGGCGAGCCGCTGCTGCTCTCCCCGCTGGCCGAACTGGATCTCGACGCCGCGCGGAAGTTCTTCGAGCTGCGCTACTTCAGCATGCTGGCCGCGGTACAAGCGGCCGCGGCGCGGCTGCGGGCCGACGGGTCGATCACCCTGACCAGCGGTACCGCCGGGCCGCGCCCCGTCCCGGGTTCGACGGTCACGTCCAGCGTCTGCGGCGCGATCGAGACCCTGACCCGGGCGCTGGCGGTGGAACTGGCGCCGATCCGGGTGAACGCGGTCATGCCGGGTGTGGTCCGGTCGCCGCTGTGGAACTTCCCCGAAGAGTTGCGCGAGCAGTTCTACACCGACACCGCGGCCACGACACCGTTGCGCCGCATCGCCGAAGTGGACGATATCGCGCAGGCCTTCGTCTTCTTCCTCACCCAGCCCCACGCCACCGGCACCGTGCTGCCCCTCGACGGCGGCGCGGTCCTGGCCTGACCCGGACGTCGGGTGGCGCACCGCCGCGGGACACCGGACGGATCCCCCAGCGGCGCGCCGGTCGGCGCCGGGACTACCGGCCGGCCGCGTGGCGGGCCGCCAGGTAGCCGAAGACGACAGCGGGGCCGATGGTCGCGCCGGGTCCGGCGTAGGTGTGGCCCATGACCGGAGCGCTCGCATTGCCGGCCGCGTACAGGCCCTCGATCACCGAGCCGTCCGCCCGCAGCACCCGGCCGTCGACATCGGCGCTCAGGCCGCCCTTGGTGCCGAGGTCGCCGGGCACCAGTTTCGCCGCGTAGAACGGACCCGTCGCCAGCGCACCGAGATTCGGGTTGGGGCGGTTGCGCGGGTCGCCGTAGTAGTTGTCGTAGGCGCTGTCACCGCGGCCGAAGTCGGGATCGATACCGGCGGCGGCGAATTCGTTGAATCGGGTCACCGTGGCCCGGAGTTTCTCGACCGGGACACCGATCTGCTCGGCGAGTTCGGGGAGCGAGTCGGCGCGGGTGAGCGCGCCCGATTTGAACCAGCGGCCGGGCAGGGGCTGACGGGGCGGGACACCCGCGAACTGGTAGCGGTTGCGGTAGCGCTGGTCGAAAATCAGCCAGGCGGGCAGGTTTTCGCCCGGGCCCGCGCCCTGCCCGTGCTCGCCGCCGTACATGCGGTGGGTGGCCTCGACATAGGGCAGGCATTCGTTCATGAACCGCTCGCCGCGGTCGTTGACCACGATACTGCCGGGCAGATTGCGCTCGGCCAGGCAGAACCAGGCCAGCCGGGGCAGCGGAATGGATGGGCCCCACCAGGCGTCGGCCATGAATTCCACCGCGCCACCGGCATTCTCGCCCGCGCGGATGCCGTCACCGGTATTGGCCTGCGCGCCGACGGTCCAGTCGGTGCCGATCGGCTCGCGCTGGTACTGCTTGCGCATCGCCTCGTTGTGCTCGAAGCCGCCGGCCGCGATGACCACGCCCCGGCGGGCGGTGAGCACCTGCTCGCGCCCGTCCCGCAGCACCGCCGCGCCCGTGACCCGGCCGCCCTCGGTGCGCAGGTCCACCAGCGGAGTGTCCAGCCACAGCGGCACATTCGCCTCCAGCAGGCCCGCGCGCAGCATGGCACTCAGCGCCTGGCCGCGGGCCAGGACGCGCCGGCGCAGCACGGCCGCCGTCAGCCACCGGCCGGCGACGCGCACGGCCGCCAGCGGACTGCACGGATTGCGCAGGCCCAGATGCAGCTGCCGGAACTCGGCCGCGGTGATCACGACATTCTTCGGGGCCTTCACGTAATCGGGCTCCAGCGTGGCCAATTCGGTGCCGAGACCGGTGGCGTTGTAGGGCACGGGCTCGATCGAGCGGCCGTGGCCGCGGCCGCCGGGCGCCTCCGGGTAGTAGTCGGAATAGCCCGGCACCCACCGCATGCGCAGCGGCGCGTGCGCGGCCAGGAAGTCGAAGGCCTCCGGTCCGCGGTCGAGGAAGGTGTCGATCCGCTCGGGCGGCACCCCGGGGCCGATGATGTGTTTCAGATAGGCTCGCGCGGCCTCGAGGTCATCGGCGGGGGCGTCACGGCGCAGCACCGCGTTGCCCGGAATCCACACGCCGCCACCGGATCTCGCGGTGGATCCGCCCCATGCCCGCGCCTTCTCGACGATCACTGTGGACAGTCCGTGGTGGGCGGCCGTCAGCGCCGCGGCCATGCCCGCCGCCCCCGACCCCACGACGACCAGATCGAATGTCTCGTCAGTTGCCCTGTCGTGCTGCATGTTTCCTCTATCTTCGTTTTCTGTTGTAGCTATCCGAGTGCATGCCAACGGCTTTCAGCCGTGACGCCGCCAGCGTTCCCCGGCCACGGCGTCGAGCGCGCCCTCGACGCACACTGCCAGCGACATCTCCGGCTGCGCCGAATTACGCAGCCACTGCAAGTAACCGAACTCCGCCGCCGCCAGCATGAGATGCACCAGCAAACCCGGCGTGCTGTCCCGCCGCGAGTCTCGGCCCATCCGCTGGCCGACCAGCTCGACCAGGCGCGCCCGATGCTCCGGAGTGATCAGAGCCACTCGCTCCAGAAGATGCGGCACGGTGCGGAACGCGGCCCGCCACTGCTCCAGCTCCGCCGGGGCCAGCGCGGTGGACCGCGCCAGAATCGACTGCGCCAGCGCTACATCCGCGGGCTCGTCGCCGTCGCGCTCCTCGAGCAGCGCGACGATTCCCGACCCGCCCTCGCGGACCGGATCCAGCAGCAGATCCTCCTTGCTCCGCACATGCCGGAAGTAGGTACTGGCCGACACACCCGCCGCGGCGGCGATCTGCTCGGTCGTCACCTCCCCGAAGCCCTTCTCCGCGAACAACTCGTACGCCGCCCGCTGAATCTCGCCGCGCACCTGCCGGCGCTGCCGCTCCCGCAATGACATCCGTCGCCCTCCTTCGTTAGAGCGAGTATCTGCCGATATGACAGTTACTGTCAAGAAGGGACTTCCTGTCAGTAACGCGGACAGCATTCGACAAGGTCCTGACCAGCAAGATCCGGCGATCCATTCGCCCTCGAAAGACCCGCCCCTACACTTGGGCGGCCGTCACTCCCCCGCCGACTCCCCTACCGCCGCAAATGAATTCATGGACACGGTGGCCCACCCCGCTCCCGGCCTCCCACCAACGAACGAGGCCACCACTACCCTCGAACCCACCTCGAACCCCGGCCGTCGCCTACTGGGGATCGATCTCCGCGCCCACCATCCCCCGCAAACACCGCGACCATTCACCCGTCTAACGCACCCCCGCGCCGACGCCTGCCAGGGCGCGGGCCGAGCACCCGCGCCCTGCGGCCGCGAGCCTAGGCCCGGCGCAGCGCCAGCACCGGGATGGTGCGGATACCGGCGGTCTTCGCGGCGTATTCGCCGAAACCCGGGTATCGCCGGGCCTGTTCGTCGAAGATCCGGTCGCGGTCCGCGCCGGTCACCTCGGTGACCTCGACCTGAAAGGTCTCGGTCCCGACCTCGGCCTCGGCCGTCCCCGCCTGGGTCAGGTTGTAGTACCAGTCCGGATTCGTCGGCGCGCCCGACTTGGTCGCGAAAACGTACACGGTCGCCGGATCCTGCTCATCGGCCAGGTACATCATGGGCGTCACCAGCTCCCGCCCGGTCTTGCGGCCCCGATGGTGCACCAGAATCAACGGCGCCCCCTCGAACGGCCCGCCGACCCGTCCCTCGTTGGCCCGGAACTCGTCGATGATGTTCGTATTCCAGTCGCTCATACCGATCATTCTTCTGTATGAGTACTTCCGCCGAGGGGAGCTTCCCGGCGCGGCGGCGTCAGCCGGCCACGACCACACGCTCTCGCCCGGAGACAGCACAGGGCCGGGCATCCTGCGGATGCCCGGCCCTGTGCAGCGGAAACCGTTACGGCAGCGGACCGCCCGCGGCGATCGCGGAGAGGGTGGCGAACTCGTCACCCTTCAGGGACGCGCCGCCCACGAGAGCGCCGTCGATGTCGGTCTGGCCGACCAGTTCGCCGACGTTCTTCGCGTTGACCGAACCGCCGTAGAGGACCCGGACAGCGGCCGCCACTTCGGGATTCGCCAGTTCGGCGAGTTCCTTGCGGATGGCGCCGCAGACTTCCTGCGCGTCGGCCGGGGTGGCGACCTTGCCGGTGCCGATGGCCCAGACCGGCTCGTAGGCGATGACGATCTTCGAGATCTCCTCGGGCGTCAGGCCCTTGAGCGAGCCGCGGAGCTGCTCGAGGTTGTACTCGACGTGGGTCTTGGTCTCGCGGACGCCCAGGCCCTCACCGATGCAGACGATCGGGGTAATGCCGTACTTGAGTGCCTGCTTGGCCTTGGCCAGCACGGTGGCGTCGTCCTCGTTGTGGTACTGACGCCGCTCCGAGTGACCCACCACGACGAAGCTGCAGCCCAGCTTGGCCAGCATGGAGCCGCTGATCTCGCCGGTGTAGGCGCCCTCGTCGTGGGTGGACACGTCCTGGGCACCGTAGGTGATCAGGAGACGGTCACCCTCGACCAGCGTCTGCACGCTGCGCAGGTCCACGAACGGCGGGATCACCGTCACGTCGACCTTGTCGAAGTACTTCTCCGGCAACGCGAATGCGATCTTCTGCACCAGAGCGATGGCCTCGAGGTGATTGAGGTTCATCTTCCAGTTGCCGGCGATCAAAGGCTTACGTGCCATGGTTCAGTCCTCCAGGACAGCGAGGCCGGGAAGTTCCTTGCCCTCCAGGTACTCCAGCGACGCGCCGCCACCGGTGGAGATGTGCGAGAAACCGTCGTCGGGCAGACCCAGGGTGCGCACGGCCGCGGCCGAGTCGCCGCCGCCGACCACCGTGAACGCGCCCTTCGAGGTCGCCGTGGCGATCGCCTCGGCGACACCGCGGGTGCCGGCCGAGAACTTCTCGAACTCGAACACACCCATCGGGCCGTTCCAGAACACGGTCTTGGCCTCGGTCAGCAGCGCCGAGAAGCGGGCGACCGAGTCGGGACCGATGTCCAGACCCATCCAGCCGTCGGGAATCTCGTGGGCGGGCACGGTCTTCGAGTCCGCGTCGGCGGCGAACTTGTCGGCCACCACGATGTCCACCGGCAGATGGATGACGTCGGCGTACTTGTCCAGCAGCCCCTTGCAGGTCTCGATCATCTCCGCCTGCAGCAGCGAGGTGCCCACCGGAAGTCCCTGCGCCGCAAGGAAGGTGAAGCACATGCCGCCGCCGATGACCAGCGTGTCGACCTTCGGCGCGAGCGCCTCGATGACCGCCAGCTTGTCGGAGACCTTCGAGCCGCCGAGCACCACCGCGTACGGACGCTCCGGGTTCTCGGTGAGCTTCTTCAGCACCTCGGTCTCGGTCGCGACCAGGTTGCCCGCGTAGTGCGGCAGCAGCTTGGCCACGTCGTACACCGACGCCTGCTTGCGGTGCACCACACCGAAACCGTCGGACACGAACGCGCCGTCGTCGCCGACCAGCTCGACCAGGGCACGGGCGAGCTTGGTGCGCTCGGCGTCGTCCTTGCTGGTCTCGCGCGCGTCGAAGCGAATGTTCTCCAGCAGCAGCACATCACCGTCGGTGAGGCCCTCGGAGCGGGCGAGCGCGTCCTGGCCCACCACGTCGCCGGCGAGCTGGACATTGCGGCCCAGCTCCTCCGACAGCCGCGCCGCGACCGGCGCGAGGGAGAACTTCGGATCCGGCTCACCCTTGGGGCGGCCGAGGTGCGCGGTCACGACGACCTTGGCGCCGGCCTCGGCCAGCGCTTTGATGGTCGGCGCGGACGCGACGATGCGGCCCGGGTCGGTGATGACGCCGTTATCGAGGGGAACATTCAGGTCGGAGCGCACCAGCACGCCCCGGCCCTCGACACCCTCGGTCAGCAGATCCTGCAGAGTCTTGATCGTCATCGGCGCTTAGAGGGACTTGCCGACGAGGCCGACCAGGTCGGCGAGACGGTTGGAGTAGCCCCACTCGTTGTCGTACCACGAGGCGACCTTGACCTGGTTGTCGATGACCTGGGTCAGCGGCGCGTCGTAGATGGAGGAGTGCGGGTCGGTCACGATGTCGGAGGAGACGATCGGGTCGACGTTGTACTTCAGGATGCCCTTCATCGGGCCGTCCGCGGCGGCCTTCATCGCGGCGTTGATCTCGTCGATCGAGGCGGTCTTGGCCAGGTCCACGGTCAGGTCGGTGAGCGAACCGGTCGGGACCGGCACGCGCAGCGCGTAACCGTTCAGCTTGCCGAGCAGCTCGGGCAGCACCAGGCCGATGGCCTTGGCGGCGCCGGTACCGGTGGGCACGATGTTCAGCGCGGCGGCGCGGGCGCGACGCAGATCCGAGTGCGGACCGTCCTGCAGGTTCTGGTCCTGGGTGTAGGCGTGCACGGTGGTCATCAGACCACGCTCGATGCCGAAGGAGTCGTTGAGCACCTTGGCAATCGGGCCCAGGCAGTTGGTGGTGCAGGACGCGTTCGAGATGATGTTCTGCGAACCGTCGTACTTGTCGTCGTTGACGCCCATCACGATGGTGATGTCCTCGCCCTTGGCGGGCGCGGAGATGATGACCTTCTTGGCGCCGGCGGCCAGGTGGCCCTTCGCCTTGGTCGCGTCGGTGAAGATACCGGTGGACTCGACGACGACGTCGACACCCAGGTCACCCCACGGCAGCGCGGCCGGGCCCTCCTTGATGGCCAGCGCGGTGATGCGCTGGTCGCCGACGACGATGGTCTCGTCGCCGTCCAGGGAAACGTCCTGCGGCAGGCGGCCGAGGATCGAGTCGTACTTCAGGAGGGTCGCCAGCGACTTGTTGTCGGTGAGATCGTTGACCGCCACGATCTCGATGTCGGTGGTGCCGAGGGCCTTCTGCGCCTCGACGGCTCGGAAGAAGTTTCGCCCGATGCGGCCGAAGCCGTTGATCCCTACCCGGACAGTCACGTTTTCGCTCCTCAGCTTTGCGGATCGTTTCCGTTGCGGTGCTAACCCTAGACCTGTAACGGAAACATCACGGACACACCCCCGCCACGGTGAACAACGAAACGTTCACTTTCGTCACAGACGACCGGAAGCGCCGCGACCCTTGGGGTTGCGGCGCTTCCGGACGGAATCACCGTGCGGTGTTCGTCAGTTTATGCGGCGGCGTGGGTGTTTCACGCCTCTTCGAGCAGCTCTGCGGTGACAGCGCTTTCGGTGTCGGGCACGCCGAGTTCCTTGGCGCGCCGGTCCGCCATCGACAGCAGCCGCCGGATCCGGCCCGCCACAGCGTCTTTCGTCATGGGCGGATCGGCCAGCTGGCCCAACTCCTCCAGGGACGCCTGCCGGTGCAGCACGCGCAGCTTGCCCGCCGCGGCCAGATGGTCCGGCACATCCTCGCTCAGTATTTCGAGCGCGCGCTCCACGCGGGCCGCGGCGGCCACGGCCGCGCGGGCCGAACGACGCAGGTTGGCATCGTCGAAATTGGCCAGTCGGTTGGCGGTCGCCCGGACCTCGCGACGCATGCGCCGCTCCTCCCAGGTGAGCCGGGTGTCCTGCGCACCCATGCGGGTGAGCAGAGCGCCGATGGCCTCACCGTCGCGCACCACGACGCGATCGGTGCCGCGCACCTCGCGCGCCTTGGCCGAGATGCCCATCCGCCGCGCGGCGCCGACCAGGGCCAGCGCCGCCTCCGGCCCGGGGCAGCTCACCTCCAGGGCCGAGGAGCGGCCCGGCTCGGTGAGCGAGCCGTGCGCGAGAAACGCTCCACGCCAAGCGGCTTCGGCATCGCCGATGCTGCCGCCCACCACCTGGGCGGGCAGCCCGCGCACCGGGCGGCCGCGCACATCGAGTAATCCGGTCTGGCGCGCCAGCGCCTCGCCCTCCTTGGAAACCCGCACCACGTACCGGGAGGTTTTCCGGAGCCCGCCGGCGCCGAGGACATGCACGTCCGAGCCGTATCCGTACAGCTCGAAGATCTCTCGGCGCAGCCGACGTGCAATGGAACCCATGTCCACCTCGGCTTCGACGATCACTCGACCGCCGACGATGTGCAATCCACCAGCGAACCGCAGTAGCGCGGACAATTCCGCTTTGCGCGAGCTCACCTGTGATACAGAGAGCCGGCTCAGCTCGTCCTTCACTTCCGCTGTCATCGCCACGAGACGCGCTCCTTTCCACCCAACCCGGACCGCACACGTTGGCCCATATGCCGTCCTTCGACTCGAAGCCCTGCCAATTCCGGCCGAGGTTGCCGGATCACCTGATCCAGTGCGGCGGCAAGCTTTCCGGGGTGGTGCCGGTCCGTCCCCGCCTCGGCGACATCAGCGAAGGTTACTCGCGCACGCAGCTGTTCGGCAGCTCTTGCCAGATGTTCGCGTTCCCTACCCTCGGGTACGGAACCGGAGTCCACCAGAACATGGTCGACTGTGAAATCCGGTGCGTGCTGGGACAATACATGCAGGTGTCGTTCGGCGCTGAATCCGGCCGTTTCGCCCGGTTCGGCAGCGAGGTTGAGCACCAGCACTTTCCGTGCCCGCGTATACAGCAGCGCTTCGTGCAATTCGGGCACCAGCACATGCGGGATGACGCTCGTGAACCAGCTTCCGGGGCCCAGCACCACCACGTCGGCGTGCTCGATGGCCGAGGTCGCCTCGGGGCAGGCGGGCGGATCCGAGGGGATCAGCCGCACTCGGCGCACCTTGCCCGGCGTGGTCGCCACGGCCACCTGACCGCGGATACAGCGGCTCACGCGCGGATCGCCTTCCAGCCCAGACACATCCGCTTCGATGGTCAGCGCGATGGGCGACATGGGTACCACGCGGCCGGTGATCCGCAGGATCTTTCCGGCCTCGTCCAGGGCCGCGACCGGATCGCCCAGCTCCTCGGTGAGACCCACCAGAATCAGATTGCCCACCGAATGCCCGGCCAGCGCGCCGGTGCCGCCGAAGCGGTGTTGCAAGGTTCGCGCCCAGATGCCGTCGGCCTCTTCGGCCAAGGCCGCCAAGGCCATTCGCAGATCCCCCGGGGGCAGCATGCCCAGCTCGGACCGCAGCCGTCCCGAGGAGCCGCCGTCGTCGGCGACCGTCACCACCGCGGTGATCTTGCGGGTGAGCCGCCGGATGGCGGTCAGCGTCGAATACAGGCCGTGCCCACCACCGAGGGCCACGATGGCCGGATTGGTGGTGCGGACGGAGTCGTTCTCACTCATTCCCGCCCCAGATCCCGATGGACCACCCGCACCACGTCACCCGAGTCGTTGCCGGCCGGGGCCGATTCGTTGCCCGCCAGCGCCTCGCCCAGCGCCTCCGCTATCGCCACACTGCGGTGTTTGCCGCCGGTACAACCCACTGCCACGGTCATGTATCGCTTCCCCTCTTGGCGGTAGCCCTCGGTCGTCAGGTCGACGAGATGCCGCGCGGTGCCCAGATAGTCCTGCGCGCCCGGCTGCGACAACACATACTCGCTGACCGGGGCGTCCTGTCCGGTCTTTTCGCGGAGTTCGGGAATCCAATGCGGATTCGGCAGAAACCGCAAATCGAACACCATGTCGGCGTCGAGTGGGACTCCGTATTTGAAACCGAACGATTGAATGGTCAGCTGCAGCACGGTGGCGGCGTCGCCGCCGTAGACCTCCTCGAGCTTGCGGTGCAGCTGGTGAATGGACAGCGCGGTGGTGTCGATGACCACGTCGGCGGCGGTTTTCACCGGGTCCAGGCGCCGCCGCTCGGCGGCGATGCCGGCGGTCAGGGTGCCGTCGGCGCTCTCGCTCTGCAGCGGATGGCGGCGGCGCGCGAACCCGAAGCGGCGGATCAGCACGTCGTCGGAGGCCTCCAGGAACAGGATGCGGGTGCGCACACCCGCGGCCCGTAGCTGCTCGCCGACCGCGGCGAGGTTCCCGGTGAAGAAGCGGTTGCGCACGTCCATGACGAGCGCCAGTTTGCGGATGGGCGGTTCGGCGCCGCGGCCGAGATCGACCATGCGGCCGATCAATTCGGGTGGGAGGTTGTCGGCCACGTAGTAGCCGAGATCCTCGAGCACCTTGGCGGCGGTGCCGCGCCCGGCGCCGGACAGGCCCGTCACGATGACGACCTCGACCGGTGCGGATTCGGGCGCCGACCGCCCGCTGCGAGCGGTCGGCTGGGACTCACCTGTATCGGTTGCCTTGCTGTTTTCGGCCGTATCAGTACTGGCTTCGACGCGCGTCATGTCCTACCGGTTCGTGTCTGGAGTTCCCTCGATCATCCTGCACCGACGCCCCGAAACGCGGCAGGCACACGACGGGAGCGAGACACAGCTGTGATTTCTGCTCCCGACCTGCACACACGGCGTGTCGCAGTTTTGCTATTCGGCGTGTCGCACTCTACCCGGTGCGTCCCGATCGGACGCGCCATCGCGGCAAACCGATGGGTCCGCGCACGATTGCTACGGCTGCTGCAGGGCGGCCAGGACCGCCTTGGCCGTCGCCACGCCGATGCCCGGGACCTCGGTGATCTGCTCCACCGTAGCCTGCTTGAGCTTGGCGACCGATCCGAAGTGCGTGACCAGCGCGGTCTTGCGCGCCGAGCCCAGCCCGGGCACCGAGTCCAGCACCGATTCGGTCATCCGCCGCGAGCGTTTGGAGCGGTGGAAGGTGATGGCGAAGCGATGCGCCTCGTCGCGGACCCGCTGCAGCAGATACAGCGCCTCGCTGGTGCGCGGCATGATCACCGGATCCGCCTCGTTCGGCACCCACACCTCCTCCAGGCGCTTGGCCAGCCCGATGACCGCGACATCGGTGATGCCGAGTTCGTCGAGCACCTCGGCGGCGGCATTCACCTGCGGCGCGCCGCCGTCCACCACGTACAGGTTGGGCGGGTAGGCGAAACGGCGCGGCTTACCGGTCTTCGGATCGATGCCGGGCAGGCTGGATTCGACCGGGTCCGAACCGGATTCGAGCTCGGCGGCCTCGGCGGCGTCCAGGTCGCGGCGCAGCTTGCCGAAGCGCCGCCGGGTCACCTCGGCGATGCTGCCGACGTCGTCGGAGCGGCCCTCGCCGGCGGCCTCCTTGATGGCGTAGTGCCGGTACTCGGACTTGCGGGCCAGGCCGTCCTCGAACACGACCAGCGAGGCCACCACATCGGTGCCCTGCACATGCGAGATGTCCACGCATTCGATGCGCAGCGGCGCGCTGTCCAGGTCCAGGGCGTCCTGTAGTTCCTGCAACGCGGCCGAGCGCGCGGTCAGGTCGCCGGCGCGCTTGAGCTTGTGCTGGGCCAGGGCCTCCTGGGCATTGCGCTGCACGGTCTCGGCCAGTGCCTTCTTGTCACCGCGCTGCGGCACCCGCAGCTGCACGGCCGATCCGCGCAGGTCCGAGAGCCACTGCTGAACCTGCTCATGATCATTGGGCAGGGCCGGGACCAGCACCTCGCGCGGGACGACGGCTCCGGGCTGTGCGTCCCCGCTCTGCGCGGCGACCGCGGTCTGCTCGCCGTAGAACTGGGTGAGGAACTGCTCGACCAGGGCGGCCAGCTCACCACCGGATTCCGCCACGGCAGGGTCGATCGGACCTGGGCCGGGGCCCTCCGTGGTTACGCCGGCTGCTGCCTCCGGCCCTGACCGCCCCGGGTCCAGGGCGTCGCCGGACTTGTCGACCACCCAGCCGCGCTGCCCGCGCACCCGGCCGTCGCGCACGTGGAAGATCTGGACCGCGACCTCGAGTTCGTCCACCGCGAAGTCGATGACATCGGCGTCGGTGCCGGTGCCCAGCACCACGGCCTGCTTCTCCAGGGCGCGCTTGAGCGCCTGCACGTCGTCGCGCAGGCGGGCGGCCAGTTCGAAGTCGAGTTCGTCGGCGGCCTCGTGCATGCGGCGCTCGAGCTGCTTGACCAGGCGATCGGTCTTGCCGGAGAGGAAGTCGCAGAAGTCGTCCACGATCTGCCGGTGCTCGGCCGCGCTCACCCGGCCGATGCACGGCGCGGAGCACTTGTCGATGTAGCCGAGCAGGCACGGCCGCCCGATCTGACTGTGCCGCTTGAAGACTCCCGCCGAGCAGGTGCGCACCGGGAACACCCGCAGCAGCAGATCCAGGGTCTCGCGAATGGCCCAGGCGTGGGCGTACGGGCCGAAGTACCGCACGCCCTTCTTGCGCGCGCCGCGGTAGACGAACACCCGCGGATACTCCTCGTCGAGGCTGACCGCCAGCACCGGATACGACTTGTCGTCGCGGTAGCGGACATTGAAGCGCGGATCGAATTCCTTGATCCAGTTGTATTCCAGCTGCAGCGCTTCCACCTCGGTGGACACCACGGTCCACTCGACCCCGGCCGCCGTGGTCACCATCTGCCGGGTGCGCGGGTGCAACCCGGCCACGTCGGCGAAGTACGAGTTCAGGCGCTGGCGCAGGCTTTTCGCCTTGCCGACATAGATGACCTGCCCGAACTTGTCCCGGAACTTGTAGACACCTGGTTCGACGGGAATGGTGCCCGGTGCGGGCCGGTAGGTCGCGGGATCTGCCACGGCTCCAGGTTAGTCAGTGCCCCCGACAGGCGGCCAAGGCCTCCGACACACCCGCCGGGCCTGCGGGCGACCATCCGCGGCGGTCACGGCGACGAAGTATCCGCAAGATCATCCACCTGGCGGGACCGCCATGATCCGACTGCGCTTGCGCCGCCGCTCGCTCGCCATCGCGGGGGCGGTCTGCCTGGCCGCCGCCGCGCTGGTGGCGGTCTCGGTGCCTGCCGAGGCCGCCGGGCCGATCGTCGTCTACGGCGACTACCGCGAGCACACGACGCCGCTGCCGATCCGCGCTGGGGCCGTGGCGAATTCGGCGCCGAAGCTGCTGGTCGCCTAGCCCGGGCGCGGCCCGGCAGCGCCAGCGCGTCCCGGCGGACTCGCCACGCCGGAACAACGATCTCCGCGAGGTTCGGCCGTCCAGCGGGGTCTCGCGGTCAGTATGGGACGAACTGTTTCGCTTGATCTGTCCGTCTACGAGGGAGCTTGATCGATGACGAACCATCACCATCTCCACCCGCGCCGCCGGTCGCTCGCGATCGGTTCCGCACTCGGCATCGGTGCGGCGGGCCTGATCGCGGTGTCGGCGCCGGCCGCAGGTGCCGACTCGGTCTGCCGCATCGACCGGACGCTCGACACCGCCACCTTCACCTGCCCCGCGGACACCTGGTACGCCGCGGTGGTGGAGTGCCTGGGCACCCGGCAGGTGGGCAGCGGCTACCAGGCCCCCACCTACATCGTGGGCGATTCGCCGCGGCCGCTCATCCCGATGACGATCGAGTGCAACGGCGAGGGCAAGAAGGGCATCGTGCTGAATGCCTGGGCCGACGGGCCGTTCTGACCACGGCCTGCACCCTTCCGATCCGCGTTGCGCGGAGCTAGGTTGTGTCTCGAAGTGAGTGATGGGGTGGCACCGCGCAGCGGTGCCACCCCATCAGCAATGTTTATGTTAGTTTTTTGTTGCGGTGGGGTATAGTGGTGGGT
>NZ_JBSGCB010000070.1:0-38311 GCF_053601595.1 Nocardia sp. NPDC004711
TGCGTTGCTGCCCGCACCGAGCCGGATCACTGGCCAAGGCCATCCACGTTCTGCAGGACCGCGAAATTCACGCCGCACGAGGATGAAAAAGGCTCCGTATTGCCCGGGGCGGCAGTCGTTTTGTCAGCTGCTGAGCCTCGGCAGGGCGGCCTGAGCGAACTTCGTGAGGGTTTCGCAAGTGTCGATATTCCCCCAGGCGATCATGACGATTTCACGCTGCCCGGCGAGGATGGCCATGAGCGGTGTCGAACCCGCTTTGCGGTTACACAAGTCGTCCTCACCGAGCTTCGGCACCTGCGGCCCCTGAACCGTGAGGTCCAGGGGCCGTCCGTGCTCGGGTCGAGCGCCCTCGCTACTACCTCTGGAAAAGATCAGAAAGCAGTTACGGCTGCTCAATCACCAGGTCGAGATCGGCGATCACCAGGTCGAGATCGGCGATTGGACCGAGAGCGAGCGCGTCCGCCTGATCAGGCTTCGTGACGTAGTGTGGTCAAGGGCCCGACGCGTGCTGAATCGGGCCAAGCTCACCCACGCTGCGGCGGAGCGTGAAGCGGCGCAGGCGGGGTCTCAGCAGCGCCCGGGCAAGGCGGCGGCCAAACCCCGTATGCCGCATGAGGATCCCTCTGCGCTCCTCATGCACCGACGCAGTGACATAAATCGTGCTAGGGGCCGCGACGGCGGAATCTCACGCTAGTCGGGAGCGGTCATTCGAGTCCGAGCGTGTGCAAGTCTGTGCGCCGGCATTCGGCAGTCTGAACTCGGTGGCCGGGTTCGTCGCGTGTGTGGGCGGACCTGTGAAAGACCCTGGCGGAGTCAGCCCCGCAAGGCGTCCTTTGCCCTGGCGGCTACTGGTCGCGCTTGCCAGCTGTGGCCGGGGTGGGGCGCGGGGGGAGCTTGCGGCCCAGGAGTTTCTCGGCTTCGCGGCGATTCGCTTCGACCTGTTCAGGGGTCAGCTTGTCTCTGCGCGCACGCCCCGTTTCCTGCGTCAACGCACTCATTGGTCGCCTCCTTTCACGATTGCCTGGATGCGCCACATATTACGCGCCGGGTCCATCCTCGTGCCGACCACGACATAGCTGCGAGCGTCAATGAGAAGCACCTCGTGCTCGAGGGATACAGGGCTCAATTCGCCCAACCGCAAGGCTGGGGTGCCAGCGGGGACGAGCAGATCCAGGATCACCGGGTCGTGGTGGCGCATCGAGCGCGGTGGGATCGCTACGCCGCTGGTCGACAGGAACCCGTCGTGGGTGAACTGTGCGTCGATCAGAGCGGCCGCCGATTCCTCGTCGACGATGCCGTAGACCTGCCCGTCTGCTTCGCGGGTCACCCGGACTGTTTCAGGGGGCGGGTATTTCGCGAGTCCGGATCTGATGAGGGCGATGCGCCGCGCCAGTGCAGGTGTCATCGAGATAAGGCCCCACAGGGCATTGTTGACGTCGGCGAATCCGTTGTGCGCGTATGCGGAAATCACGTCACGCTCATCAGCAGTGAGCCGGTCGAGGCCTTGTCCCGCGAGCGCTGCTTCGGCCCAGGGCCATTCGTCGAAGTCGATGTCGTCGTCATCCACCACAGGCGGATTCTTGCGCACCACTGGCGGTCTGGCCGCAGAGGCACCCGGGTCGGCGCCGAGGGCAGGTAGCGACCGACCAGATCGCTTATCAGCAGGCGGTCCTGGCCGCGCGGGCATAGGCTGGCGATCGAATCTCGTTGGCGTCGAGGCGATCCCCCTGTGCAGTCGTCGGCCGAAATCGCTTTGCCACCCGGGGTAGTGTCGCAATCACGGAGCCCGAGAACGGCTTTCACAGGGGGTTCGTGGTGACGAAGCGGAAAGAGCCGTTGTGGCGGCGACATGCGCGCAGAGCACTGGGCGCGGCTATCGATCACGACGCGCACGCGATGCGACTGGGTCTGCGTGAGGTGCTGCGAGTGGGTTCGCATGTGGTGGTGATCGAGGCTGCGGGTTTGTGGATCGATGAGATGTTCGCTGTGACCCCTCCACCGGCCGGGGGATTCTCGCTGCCCGAACCACTGCCCGCGGAATTGTCTTTTCTCGGCGAGGCGGACCTATGGGCGATGCGGTTGGTGGTCGCTCGAGCCGATAACGACCTCGAGGCCGCGCGAGTCTTGTTCGCCCAGGCCGGTGACTGGGATGGTCTGCTCGAGTGGCTCGGGCATCTGCTGGCGCTGGTCGCTATGAAACTGGAATCGCCGCTGGAATCGCGGCTGTGAACCGCTCGCTAACGCGACGCCCAATCCCGGGGGGCTACATCTGCTTCACGCTGAACGCCCTCTGCTCTAGTCAGGGGTACTCCGAGAGCCAGGGGTACTCGGTAAGCCACCTCTCGAGCTCGGCGGGGTCCAGTAGCTTCTGTGTCATTTCACGAGACGACGGGTCCTGGTGCGCGACGACAGTGATCGAGCGGTGGCGGGTGACATCTGGGGCGTCTGGGTGGAGCCAATGCTCCATTTCGGTTACCACGACAGTGAGACCGTCGTCTTCTGTGAAGGGGCGCCGCAACGCGACGGCGAAGGTTGAACTGGCGACAGAACCGGGTGGTTGGCGTCGTTGCGGGTGGTGCCGTCTACTAATCCGGCTGACGCCCACGCCAGCACGAACCCGGCCAGCCCACGCCTCCTCGACTTCACCCACCGTGAAGAACCATCAGCGGACCACTCATCGGGCCGACAGCGATGATGACAGTTCATTCTCGGGTTCTGCGGCAAGGACACCCGCACAACCGCTGGTCCAGCGCAAGGCCCCGTGAGCAGGTGGCTGAGGAACCCGTCGACGGTTGGTTACCGACTACGGCACAGCCGGGTATGGACAACCGTGTAGTGGCCAAAATGCTGATTCGCTGGGCGCTCCCCAAGATGTCCGCAGATCACCGTCACCGAATAGGAATCCGACCAGTCTCCTCTGCTTCGGCTCTCCGAAATCTGCGTCGATTCCCGGAAAATCAGTCAGACTATGGTCCGGCGGCCTCGAGGGGAAGCCGTGAGACCAGACGAATACCCTTGATTGATTGGCATGTGACCCAGGAGCAGGCGCGCAAGGTCTGCGAAATTACGCTATTGGTACTACCCGTTTTTGCTATATCGTTTCTGATCACCGACCGCGACAAGATGGCTTCAGATACTGAAGCGGGGTTAGACGACGACACGCTGAAATTCCGCGCAGTGTTCGAGTTTGGTCTATCCGTCATCTATATAATACTGACGATAGTCGGAATGTCGGCAGCCGTTGTTGGCCTAGTATTCCGGATTCATAAGCCGCTATTGCTTACAGCAGTCGACTGTTTGGGGCTGTGTTTGGCAATCTTGATGATGGGAGCACTCGAAGTTGCCGCCGCACGGCTCGCACGGATTCTCGGCAAAACAGCAGAGGCGAGTGCGCCACGACTTGAGGGGTTGGCTGTCCTTGTTGTGTCCCTGTTCGTAGTGTTGATCTTCACCTTCGATTGCGATTTTGCTCTAGAAGCAAGCCTCGAACTATAGTCTCGGGTTCTCGATCCGATTTCCGGGTAGTCCTTCGAGCGCATTTCGACCGAGTGCCCGAGTTACGCGCGAAGACGGCGACGGTTCGGTCAGTGGAATCGCTTGGTGAAGAAGCGTTCGTTGAGCATCGGTGCGGGGCCGAAACTGAACCCGAAGATCGGCGAGAAATCGAGTCCGGCGCCAGTGGGGTAGAGGGTGAATCCGGCCTTGCGGTAGAAGTGCTCCAACCCCTGGTCGTCGGCCTCGAACTGGCCATAGAGCAGATCGGCGTGTAAGCGCTGCACGATGTCGAGCGCGGTCGCCACCAACGCGGATCCGGCGCCGCTGCGGCGGTGGGGCTGATCGACGGATACGAAGTGCAGTTTCGAGCTCCGCAGAATCCCTTTGGGCACCGGTTGCGGTCCGAACTGTCGTGGCAGATGGGACAGGAAGTAGTCCGACGGTCGGGCGAGTAGCCCACCGACCGGGCCGGCGTCATCGACAGCGACAAGCGCGAAGGTGTGCGCCCAGGCTATTGTCTGGGTCCACCGGCTCGCAACGCACGCTCGTCGGCTCCGCCGCGCGCCTGAAAATCAAGTGCGGTGGCCAGAACTCCTCGGGTGTGCATTTCGATGAGTTTGCGCGCGGTCAGTGGCCCGCGGGCATCGGCCATGCTGGCCCACTTCTCGAACTGAGCGAGCTGGTCGGCATTGGTGGCATGGCGAACTCGCACCGAGAGACCGGCCGCGGGGGCCACAGGTGTGTGAGGCTGTGGTCGCGCCGATTTCGTGGCGGCGGCGCGGCTCTCGCGATTGCGACGGCTCTTCGACATGTGCGTCCCCCTAACGTTGCATGTCTGGAACAGCTGGTTGTGGTCGGCGACGTTACCGCGCCACACCGACAATTCTGACCGCTGGAGCTGCCGCTGATGTGCCGAATCGGCATCCGGAAACATTGCTGCACAAGGGAATTCCTCTACCGATGGGGGCAGTCGGCGACCTGGCAACGAGCCCGGTCGGCTGGAGTCAGAACATGAATTCGACTGGTGCGCGCAGCCAGCTGGCGAGTCCGGCGCTGATCATTTCGAGCGCGGCGTCTTCGTGGGTACGGCGGCGCCTGCGATAAAGGACAAGGCCGCGGCCGTCGAGCTGGCGTTGGGCGATCTGCTGGAACCAGGTGACCTCGCACACGAGGATTCCGGCGTGCAGAGGTTGGTGCTCAGGGTCGATGATCTGCACTGTGCTGCGGCGCGTGTCGATTACCACGCGCCAGCCTGGTACCGGCGCGGCATCGAATCCGAGATCGACCAGCGGGCGGGCTCCCCGGGCCCGGACGGCGGATTCCAGTGCGTCACCGGAGACGAGTACGCCGTCTGCGGCGAGATGGGCGACACGAAATCAGGTGAGCAACATCAGCACCGGTTCCCCGGCCAGCACCTCCGCATCGTCGATGTCGTCGGGGACCGGATCGCCCGGGTTGAGGGCTGAGTCAGGAATCCGCACGTGCTCGAGGTTATCGGCGAAACCTCCTCCTGTGCTGGGCTTTTGCGGTGACGCGTCCGGCACTCGGGATGTCGGGCCCGAATGTATCGGCGGGGTGGGCCAGAGTTCGGTCCTGCGGTCGGTGGATCGTGGGCCCGGCTCGCGGCCCGGAGGGGTGTTCGGCCCGTGACCGGATGCCAGCGCCGAAGTTGCTTCGCACCGAGTCGTTCTCTCGTATTGCTCACTCGACCAACGCTTCCCGCGCAGCGAGTCAAGGGGTCGATGCCGAAGGAATTCGCGATGCCGAAAGACCACGCCCGCAAAGAAGCTCTCGCCGAACTCAAGAGCGAGCTGGGCATCAAGCACGCCGACACGATCGCGCTGTTGGACCACCCCGACCACGGTGACCGGGCGCGCCTGCGCGAGTACCTCGAGACGTTTTCCGATATCAACACCTACCGCGATGCGGTGGCCTACCTCAAGCAGGAACGCGACGACCCGGCCAACCAAGAGCTGTGAGAGGTCTGCGGCTGGACGATGCACATGGTGTGCCCGGAATGCCCGAATGGTTGCGGCTGCGAAACCTGATGCACCGGTTGGCGGCACCACGAGCACATAGCGGAGTTCGACGAGCCCGAAGAGTGCGACTGCGGCGCGAGTTCGGACTACGACTGTGTCTGCTGACCTGCTCACACCCTCGACACTGGCGGCAGCCGCCGCTCTGACCCGGCGCGGCCTGGCGGTGTTCGCGCTGCCGCCGGGCGCACGGCGGCCCGCGGCGGTCGGCTGGCTTCGCCGCTGTATGGACACCCCGACCAGGTACGGCGGCGCTGGCGCGAGGGCGACAACATCGGAATCGCCTGCCGCGCTTTCCGAACCGTCGGCTTGGATGTCGACGGCGACGGCGCGGGCACGCTCGCCGCCGAACTGAGCCGGGACTGGCCCGACACCTTCACCGTGCGCACGCCCTTCGGCGGGCGGCACCTGTACTTCCGTATCGCGCCCGGCTGCACTGTGGCCAGTGTCTCCGGCGGCCGGTCACCGCGCGGGCCCGGTATCGACGTGCGCGGCCTCGGCCGCCGCACCAGCGGCTATCTGATCGGCCCAGTCTCGATCGTGGGCGGCGCGACATATCGCGTCGACCGCGATGTACCGATCCGGCCACTTCCTGCCTGGATCGGCGAGCTGCTCGACCCCGCGCCAACCGGGCAAACGAGTAGGGCGGCTGGGTGATTGCCTGGGTTACCATCGATGCCATGACCGCGAGCACGTCGACGAGCGCAGCCGGTAGCAGCGCTGCCGTGCTGGCCGCCTGGTATCACGAAAACGGGCTGGACAGCGACGAAGCCTATGAGGCGCTGGCCGCTGAGGACGCGGCCGCCTTCGCCGAACTCGACTCTGCCTGGTGACTTACTCACACCCGGATGCCGCGGGGCCGCGGCAGGGTGAAGTGTGGGCGTTCACTCCGTCGATCGCGGGCCGGACGGCCCCCTCGTCGCTGGGTCCGGATCTGGTGCTGATTGTGTCGAACAGCCGTGACAATGCGGCATTGCCGCATGTCACGGTGCTGCAGCTGGCCAACGCGCCCGCCACCGACCTCACCGTGTTGTTGGAAGGGGGCGACCCGCGACCGGGGATGACGGTGGACGTCACGAAGAACCGGACGATCCCGAAACGGTGGCTGGTCAGCTGCGAAGGCAGCCTCACCCGCAGGAAGGTGCGCGAGGTCTTCGAGGCCGAAGTCCAATACCGTTGTCCCGAGCCAGAATAGGCTTCCAGGCTGTTCAGCAGTCGGTTTGCAGCGGGTAGCAGCCGGGCGGAAATCGGCGGGTAGTCGACGCTTCGGTGGGCGGGGGCGGACGGTGATTCGGCCTGCTGGGGCTGCGTATCCGGTAGCGGGATGTCGAGCTGGCTTGTTCTAGTAGGGCGAGCGGTCTGGTGGTGCGGCATGGTGACGATGCCGACCACGACGGCCAGGACTGCCACGGTGGCCACACCGGTGCGCCGGGTCCGTGTCGGGGCCAGCGGTTGTGTCGGCATGTACTGATTGGCGGTGATCGTGGCGCCGGATGTGCGTCCCAGCGTACGAAGGCGGTCCGGGGCGGGTACCACGGAGTGTTGCGGCGGCGAGATCGATAGCGGATCGACAGCCACCAGCATGGCCTGGGTACCGACAACAACTATCCGCTCCGCTTCAAGGCGCGCAATCTCGTCCTCGGCCTCTGATCTGATCTCGTTGTAGAAGTTCCCATCGATCAACTCGCTCTTGTAATCCGCCCTGGCACGCACGATTTGGTCGCGTTTCGTCTGAAGCTGGTCCGCGATCGAAGCGATTCGTTCGTCATCCTGGTGAACCAGGAGATCTGCAAGATCAGGTTTTGCCAACCGGCCCCGTACGAACTTGAGAACCATGTCATCTATCTGCGCCCGCGAGCGCCTGAGGTGGCCGGCGCACCGATACCGGTCGTTGTGCGCCCTCACCGGTGCGTTGCAGATGCCGCACATGTAGAGACCGGTTCGGTACCAACACGATTCGACTTTCGGGCAGGCTCATCGAGGCGCCGCTGGACTTCCAGCCAAACGCCATCGGGGACAATCGGATCCCATTGCCCTCGAACAGGACTGCCTGCCGCGTCGCGAACGATGGCGCCATCTAGCATGCTCCAGCCGGCATACCGTGGATTCCGGAGCATGGCGGTGATCGTCGAGGGATTCCATGGCCGACCTCTGCGAGTTCGCAGCACAGGCACGGACTGCGGTAGATCCTGCACCATTGTTTTGTCGCCGATGGGTCGGGCGACGGGCGCACACGTCCACAGGCGATGCTCGTGTAAGAACTGCGCAGCCGTTGGCCGCGTGGCCCTGGTGGGGGTCGGCCTGCATTGTGTTTCCGCGCCCCTCCAGTGTCAAGGGCGCCCGGCGGCGTCGGCTTCGCCGATGTCCTGCCGGCCACCCTTGACCCTGGAGCCTCTAAGCGAAAAGGCCAGGCATTATCGGGCAGGCGGTGCCTGCCCGCCTCTCTGTGCACGCCGACCCCCACCAGGGCCAAAAGGCAGATGGCTGTCACGACCTTCGAGAGCGGATCGACAGCTACCAGCATGGCCTGGGTACCGATAACAACTTTCTGGCGATACATCAGTTACCTTCTGGCACACATCTTCTCGGGTGGAGAGGTAGATCAGCTGCGATGAGTCCAGTCGGTCGGCGAGCCGTGTGCGCAACGACTCGGTCGGCTGTCGGGGTGAGGAGCCGGGGTCGGACGCGCGGATAGTCTTGTAGACGCCGTCGTCCAGCAGTTTCCTAGTTGGCTGTCGCGTGTGAATAAGGGATCGATGTGATGCTGGGGCGTACTCTGTGCGTCGCCCCAGCTGCCTGACCATGACTCTCGGTAGCGCTCGTTCTAACCTATCGGGACATCGTTTGTCAGAATTCCGGCCGTGACCAGCAGCCCGTGAACCGTAGCTTTGTACGGACCTTTTTCATAGTCTTCGATGATTATATCGCGAAGTGTTTCCTTCAGCTCTGGCTCGGAAGCAGCAGCAAGGGACGTCAATAACGAATGTACTGATTCGATACGATCTCGACGTCGTTCAACCAGGTCTAGACGAGATAGATTGAGCTTTCTGACCGAGATAACGCCGCGATTCGATCCGGGGCGTGGGAGTATCATCGGGCCAAGAAACAAGAAATGATCACGTGGGTCGTCTTCGTAAGGGTTGATAAGTGGGAGGCTCTCGGAGTGGTAGTCTAGCTTCGTGTTATTGCACTCCCAGCATGCCAAAGTCAGATTTTTCCAATCTACCACGAGTTCTGGAAATATCGATTTAGGTGCTAAATGTTCGACATCTCCGGGATAGACGGCAGCCATCTCCGAGTCGCAGTATACGCAGCGATTGTCGGTTTCAATCCTGAGCGCGGCCTTGACTTCGCGATGCCTCCACCTAGATGGTTTATTTTTGACGGAGTCTGCGACCGCCTTCTTGTACTCTTCTGTCCATTTGTGTTCATTTCTTTCGAGGATAGAAGGCTTAGGTCCTTTAGTCAGTCGTCGCATCGGGGACCTCGACGATCATTTGTTCGACAGCCTGCGGAAAATGGTGGCCGAGTCCATTTTCTTCAAGTTCATATTTCAATCGGCGAAGTGCGTTTGAGTCGAACTCGCGCTCGGTGAATCTTGAAATTATACTGTTGTACAGGGCTTCCGCCCATAGCGGCGCTGTTGTGGGCACTCCTAGAACATTTGTTAGAGTCTTGTCAGCAGACTGCGCTTTGTTCGAAAAGTCTAGCTCGGAGGAGTCGACTTTGCCTTCGCTATTATAGTGAAGTGCATAGACTCGAGCGTCGCGAGAAGCGGTGACTACAAATGGGCTATGTGTGGAAACGATGAAATTTACTTCCGGAAACGCCTCCATCATCCCTGGTATCAGGGTGCGCTGGAGCGAAGGGTGTAGATGGTTTTCCGGCTCATCGATGCAGACTGTGAAGACAGACTTAGTCATAGAACGTAAATGAATCTGCCATGCAAGCTCCAAGATTGCGCTTATACCGCCAGAGACAGAGTCAATTGCGAATCGGTCTGTCTCCGTGCGAATGATAATATCGGGAGGGTCAGCTTCAAGGCGAGTGAACCCAAACTCTCGTGGCAGAATTGAAGCGAGTACGTTTTGGAATCCATTCCATACTTCCAGTGCGTCGCGATTTCCTTTCACTGAGGAATTTCCCCCGCCGTATAGTGCGGCAGCCAGAAGTGCCTCTTTCATTCGCAACATCGGCGTGGGGCGCTCACTGGCTAGGACAATTTTGGGTTGGGAATACTTATTCTTGTGGCCGGTGTATGCTTCCTTCAACTCTGCGATGTACTCACGTAAAATCGCCTCGGTCGTTTCAAATTTTGCGGGTATCCGTCTCACCGGCTGATACGCACTTATAGTACGATGAGCAGGCAGAAAAAGTCCGTCGAGCCTGCACCAGTTCTCGGGGTCGACAGTGTAGGATTCCGACTCTCTTTCGTGAAGCAGAACGCGCAAGTCTGTCCACGGGAACTTTCTGTATTTCAGTTTTCCGACTACTGCCATTTGGGCGGAATTTCGGTTTGAATTCTTTGAGTCGACTATTTGTCCGATGGTCTGTATAAAGTCTTCAGTGCCGAATATCGACTCTAGTCTGTCGGCATCGACTGCGCGTATGTCTCGAAGCAGAGCCTGGTACTGTTCGTCGTCGTCAATGGAGGCTAGAAGGCTATGGAAGTGGGATGGCCAGTCGAAATGGTTGCCCAGGATATTTAGTATCGTGGTCTTGCCTGCGCCGTTCGCTCCTGTAATGACAGTCAGTCGACGGTCGAGATTGATATCTACCAATCCGAACTGGCGGAAGTTGTGCAATATCAACCGTTCAAAACCGTCGGCCGGTCGTTTATTCTTGAATCGGTCTGTGCGCATGCCAAGAGTATTGCACACCTTGGTTGGCTTCGTGGGCACGGCGTAATCGATTAGCTGGGTCGGGTGTGAGTTCATTGTGGGCTGTTGGTCGACTTCGTCCGGTAAAGGGCTGTCTCAATTACCACTCCGTGAGAACTGCGGGGAACGGCTGGCTTCGCGTCTCTCCAACTGCTGTCGCGTTCCCCGGCCCTCTGACCTGTGAGCATCTACGCGTGACGGTGCAGGTCAGCGAGAGGCTCCATAGCCGTCCACAGGTCGCCAGTTCGTCTGGCTGGCCAGCCGATGCCCTCTTGCGCGAGGGTTGGCCACTAATTCGCGGCCAAAACCCTGCCACACCAAGTGCTCGAACATACTGGTAGATGCCTAGATCGAACCGCATGAACCGTCGAGGGGTGGGGATCCGTTTAACTCGATGCGCCGCCAGTGTGGTGGTGCGATAAAGGTAGGATCGACCGTATGGCCACACGGAAGGTGAGCCTGACCCTGCCCGAAGAGTTGGTGGCGTGGGCCAAGAACGCCGTCAAGAACGGGCAGGCGCGCTCGGTGAGTGTGTATATCGCTGCCGCGGCCGGTTCGGGGGAGACCCGCACGATCGTGAAGGAGACGATCGCGCGGTGGCGTGCTGAGCACGGCGAACGGACCGCGGAACAGGTTGCTGCCGCCGAGGTGCGGGCGCGTGCATTGTTCGATCGCGCCGACGACCGCCTACGCGGTCACGGTGCCGCGTGAGACCCACCGCCGCTGGGACGATTCTTGACGCGTCCGCCCTGCTCGCGCTGCTGCGCAGCATCTATGCCCAGACCGTGATCGGGTTCAGCTTCCAGGAACGGCGCCCGCTGGTCATTCCCGCGACCAGCCTCTACGTCGCCACTATGGCTGGGGCTGACCCGACCGACTTCGATGCCCATGGCTTCACGGTCACCCCGTTCAGCCATGCCGTCGTCCCGGGTATTGCTCTGGTCGCGCAGACCACGACCGCGCCGACTGCTGCGGATGTTGCCCAGGTTGCCTGGGAAGCTCAGGTCACCGGTTATCCGGTCTTGACCGGCAGCCCCACGGTCTACGCGCACCTCGGCGTAGCCATCGACTTGGGAATGCTGTAGTTGGGGTCGCATTGGAGACCAATAGATTATTGTCGAAGGCTCCTTGCTGACTGTTGTTTTCGCTGGTCCGCACAACGCTGACAGTGATTGATCTCATAATCTCCTCCTCTCGCAGCGCATACGGGTGTCGGCGCTCGTACGTGTGCTCGATGAACGGCGGCAAGGGGAACCCCTCGATGTCTCCATCGTCGCCGCGGTGGGTGAGCGACGGATCGCAACGGTCGAAGAACCGCATGACATCCAGCAGCGTTTCGATCACCAACCGACCCGCCACCGAATCCTGGTAGCGCTGATGAGCAGTTGGGCTGGTATTGGTATTGTTCTGGACATCCGCAGGAAGGTCGCCATAGCCCTTCCGCCGGAGAAAGGTGCACCATCCGGCGTTGCCGATCCCGCTGACAAGTCGGTCGTTGTCCATGTCGATCAGGGTGTGCAGGTGAATCTCGGAGTTGCGGATCAGTAGCAGCCCGCGTTCGACCCGCCCATCGGGATCGCTGGCCCGGATCGACTCGTAGCGGGCTTTGTCCGCCGGAGCGAGCAATTCGGTGAATAGCGTATCTATCGTGCGCGTCACCGTCACCGCATCAGCAGCTTCGATGGAGACGGCCTCGACGTCGACATGGAAGTGACCAGGATGCATCGCGACATCGCTGTCCACTGTCGCCAGCCAGACGTCCTTGATCGGGCGAGCCAGAGCGCGCAACTTTCGGCGCATCTGATCCCGGCCATCGGTGGCTGGAATCGGAAACACATCCGGATCCGTAGCAGCGGGTTGGCCGGGGAGCAGTGCCATCGTGGTTTTCTTCCAGGACCTCGCCCGGCTGAAGCAAGGGAATTAGAATATCCCACAATGTCAAAGTGTTTTAGCCAGCCGGCGCTCATCTGCAGGGCCGAGAGGGAATCCGCGTTCCGGTAGGCCATCGGCTCCGCGACCTGCAGGAAATCCTGCACAAAAACCTCGCACCACCAGAGCGAGGTACCGCGACGCATCAGGCCGCGCGGTGGCTAGGACGGTGAAAACGGGCGTCGGTTGCTGGTGAATTCTGTCGGCGGTCAGTGGGCCCTCATACCGTCTAGAGCGGACTGGGGACCGCGTAATGTGTGGCGGCGACAGCGGGGCGGGCGCCGATGCAGATCTACGCGCCACCATGCAGAGATCCGTCATCGACGATCGGAGCCTGCTCAACCGGGTTGATCGTCGTCGATCCGCAATTGCCCTCGCCTCAGCAACGCCCGTCCCGCCGCGAGGGTGCTGTGTATCTGTTGTGCGCTGATGGGAATCGAGTCCTCGCCGCTACGGCGAACGATGCTGATGTAGGCGCCTTCGACCCGGCCGTCGACGATGGCGCCATGAACGAGAAACGGTTTCAGCTCCTCCTCCTGAGGCGGCACCGACACGATCACCAGCCCCTGCCCGGGACATGTTTCGACGGTGTCGAGTTGCATCGCATAGGGGAACGGGAACAGGCGGTTCTCGATGGCTTGTCGGTACCGGCGCAGAGTTTGTGTGTCGATCGGCACCGGGCGAATCGATTTGATCAGTTCACCGCCCGGGATCCTCTTGGTGTCCATGCCGACCAGCACGATGCCGCCGGTTTCGGCGTTGCAGAATCGCGCGACAGCGCTGGCAAGGGAGATCCTGCCGCGGTCCGTGGACAGGTCGTAGTGGTCGGATTTCACATCGAGCCAGTCGCTTTCATGATGTCCGATCAGAAGGCCGGCATGACCTGCGCGTAGGAGCTCCAACGCGGTGTCACGGCAGAGCACACCGGTGTCTGTCGCCTCGAACAAGAGGTTAATCTTCTCGGCGACTTCGTAAATGTCCTGCAACGTCTTCCCGCGCGTCGGCACCGTGAAGCACAGTCGGTGCAGGAACGGTCCCGTGTTGCTGTACCGGTTGGCGTTCGCCTCCACAAGGGTGTATTTGACTCGTCTCATCAGGGGCCCGACGGCGCTACCGACGAGTGACACGAGCTGATCGTCGTCCACACGATCCGCGGTCTGCACGCTCAACCGCACCGCAAGGCGATTGTCGAACAGCTCGAACGAGATGTGTTCGACGACAGTACTTTTCGGGAAGTACTCGTTGGATTGGTCGAAGTCGATGAGGATACGCTCGCCTTCGTTCTCCTGGGCGATAACGCGGCGAAGCTCACGAGCCAGGTCCGCTGCCTTGGCTGCCGCCAGGTCGCTGTGTTTCACCACGATCCCGTTGGCGCCGTTGCCTCGGCGCTCGGCTTCACCGAAATGCCATGTCCAGCCCCGCGATTCGTATCGGACGGTCGATGCCACGGTAAGCAGGCTATCCGACTTTCGGTGCTCGGTGACATTCGGTGAGTTCGCTGCCCGGACGTGGTCTCGAGACCGTCGCCGAACAGCCTTCTCCGTAGAACCCTGCCCGAATCGAGCGATCAGCGGCAGTAGCGGATGTTCGGCGAATGGATTCTCGTTGGGTGTTGTCGGGTGGTGCTGGCTCGATCGTGGCCGTGACTGAGCCCGACCTCCGCACCTTGATGCGGTTGCACATCCCCGAGGTATTGCACTCGGAGATCGAGCTGACGATCCGTGAAGGGCTGCGGCTGCGGCACGCTCGCGAGGATGACGTGATCATCGGCTATTTCGGTGGGCTGCCACTGCTGCCGGACGGATTCGCCTGGCCCGGAGCCGATCACGGCCGCTACGAGCACGTCGCGACTATCGATCTCGCCACCCTGCCGAAACTGGATCTGAATCTCCCTGCCTCTGGCAGGATCTCGGTCTTCGGGGATACGAACGGATGGGCGGGGCTTGCCTGTTCTTCCCGGACAACGCGGTCCTGAACGATATACTCTTGCCGCCGGACCTCGCGGAACGCAACGGCATCATCCGACGTGTCGACATGACCTACGCGGTGGTCGAGACCATTCCCGACGCGCAGTGGTTCGAAGAGAACCTACTCGATGGCAACGACCACGACGACGACACGTACGAAGGATTCGAAGCCTTCGGCGAGGCCTTCTTCGCCCATTCCTGGGCCTGGCACCAGCTCGGTGGCTGGGCCAACGAAATCCAGGGTCAACGCGACCGCGGCCTGCTGCCCGGCACGGCCGCCGAACAACACTTCTACCACGACTTCGAACCGTCGGGTCCGTTGCTGCTCGCCCAGTTCGACACTGATCCCGAAATCAACCTGGGGTGGGGATACTTGGGCAGCCTCTACTGCTTCATCACCCCACAGGATCTGGCCGCCCACGATTTCGCCAAGGTCGGTGTCCACTGGGAGAGCTAATGAGCAGCTGAGTCCGTCGATGCGCGGGCTCGCCCGCCCGACACCCGGCTCACTCGCTGCACGGATTCGGCAGTAGTTGACGTTCTGCGCCGCACCAGGTTCCGACCGCCGGCGCCTCACGCTGGCCAGTTCGGTCAGCGCGGTCAGCGGCATTATCCTGCGTTCGGTCTGGGTCGAACCGACGCGGTTCTGGCTGTGGCAAAGCCATTGGTAGGTCACTAGGCGAGCCCCAGCGGCTCGGCGTCGTTGTGTGGAGCTGATGGCCGAATCCCTACACAGCAAGCCCGACAACTACGCCGCTACTTCAAACCCTCACCGGCCTCGCCTGCCATCACCAGCCTGCTCGACCGCGCCCCGTCAGTCGGCCGATGAGTCACGTGTCCCTACAAGCGGCTGACGTTGTTCGTACCGGTCCGGTTACGCGCATGGGTTAACAGGACCGATGGCAGTTGGCTGGGCCTCGTGTCGTTTTCCGTGTCGACGGGCAACGACAGCGGACGGCTGGAAATGACGCGGTGCCCAGCCCCGCACTCGGTCCCCCGGATGGCACCGGCCGTCGCCGATGACGCTGCGAGCAGGGCTCAGGGTGTCAGTTCGATCTGCACGCGTACCCAACTGGCCAGACCTGCGGCGATCATCTCCAGGGCGGCTGTCTCGGTGGGCGCGGCCGTGCCGGTGATCACGACGAGTCCGCGGCCCTCACGCTGGCACTCGCCGACCTGCTGATACCAGGACGGCTCGCACATAAGGTCCCCGTCGTGGAGTAGCTCGTCACCAGGGAGGATGAGTTGCACTGTGTTGCTGTGGGCGTCGATCACCGCGCGCCATCCGGGCACGGGTGCGCTGTCGAATGCGACGGCGCGGGGACGCTCGCCGCCCCGGCCGCCGAACTGGGCCGCCCGTGGCCGGAAACCTTCGCCGTGTGCACGCCCTCGGGCGGGCGGCACCTGTATTTCCGGGCGCCGCCGGGGTGCACGCTGCCCAGTACCTCCGGGGCGAGCTCGGGCCTGGGGCCAGGGATCGACGTGCGCGGCCCCGGCCGCCACACCGGTGGCTATCTGATCGGGCCGGGCTCGGTCGTCGACGGAATCGCCTACGTCGTCGAGTGCACCGGCCCGATTGTGCCGCTCCCTTTGTGGATTGCCGAGCGCCTCGGCTGTCGACCTGGTGCGGAACCGTCAGATGTCCTGCCGTCAGAGGTCGAACCTGACGGCGAGCACCATCTTGATGAAGTCGAGCATCTCGGAGGTCACCGTCCCGTCGTAGGTCCCGGCCTCCAGCACCGCTCGTACGCAGGGAATGAACCGGTGCACCGCGAGCACGCGGCCTTCGTCCCAGCCCACCGAGAAGATCCGCAGATCCGCGGGCATCTCGCGGGAGTCGACCACCGGCACCGCCAGGGCGACATCGCGATGACGCAAAAGCGCCTGGCCATCGACGATTACCACTGTCAGATAGCCGTCACCGGCGGCGATGGTGTAGATGTAGCCCTGGCGCAGTTCCCTCACAGGGGCATGCCCATGCCGATGCGCAGCAAGTCGGCATCGCTGTACTTCGGTGGGTTCTGCTGCTCGTGCGCGGCGATGCGCCGCAACTCCTTGTCCGCGAGCCGCTGGAGAACGGCCCGGTTGATCTCGGCACTGACGTTGCCGCCCGCACTCTCGCGCAGAGCCTCGGCAGTCGCGTCCGGAAGACTGATGTTCAGTTTCGCCATGCCACCACGGTAAAGCGTGACGCTTTACTACCGCAACTGATTCTCACTCCTCGACGCTGGCGACCTGCTTGGGCGGCCATGCCGAGCGGGCGTTGGCCAGCGGCGCGATCCGGAAGGCGTCAGCGAATGTGCTGATGAGGCTGCATTCCATGGCTTCGGCATCGTCGTTTGCAGAGGGAGCGGGGGAGTAGGTGATGAGTGTCGGATGGGCGATCATCCATTCGTAGCGTGCGTATCCGCGAAACTCGCCGTTGCGGATGTCTCGGCTGTACTTTCGATGGTTCCTCAGCCTGGTTCGAAGACCTTCACGGCCGCCGGCGGAGCCGATGCAGAGGATTGATGAGCTTCCGGCGGGGTGCTCGAAGTGGTGACCACGGGCGCGGAAGAGGTAGACCCGGCACTGGTGGGGACCTCGTCGAGCCAGTGTTGAAGGTGAGCGTCGGGGTCGATATCGGTGATGGCCTGGGCGAGGGCGTTGATGATGCCGTCGTCGAGGGGCCCGGCAGTTTCGTACACTTCGGTCAGTTCCACCGTTGCGCCCGTTCCGCGTACGTGTCGGACTTCGTCGGCGAGTTCGGCGGCTGTGTGCACCGGGAGGACGCGGCCGTCCAGGTCGACGGTGGTAGCTGCGGGTAGGGCGTCGATTCGGGTGCTGACGTGAATGCGCGTGGGGTTGACGGTGTTGTGCAGCTGGCGTCGAACGCGGCCAGTTCGCGTCCACCGATATGGAGCAGGTGGTCGGTGAAGATCGGCCGCAGCAATCCCTGCAGGGCCATCCGCTGCGGTAGCGGGAGCTGACGATGCCGATGATCATGTCTCGTGCTGTCGGGGTGACGTGCACGGGTAACCGCTGCTCGGCCAGCCGGGTCAGACCTTTGCCAGTTTGGGCATCGCTGCGCCCAGAACCGGGACCGACCCGTGCCCTGGTGTGCCGTGCACGGTGATCGTCAAGGTGCACCATTGCTTCTCGCACACCGCGATCGGATAGAACCGTCGGCCTGACACGGTGGTGGAGAATCCGCCCATCTCGCCGATCGCGTAACGCACCCTTTCGAAGAGGTCCAGGCGGGTGTCGAGCATGTGGGTGGCGCCGAATTCGCTGCCCTCTTCTTGGTCGGTGAAGGCGGCGAAGGCGATGTCGTGCGGGGGCTGAATATTGTTGTCGTGCAGCCGGAGAAGGGATTCGAGCATCATCGCGAGGCCGCCCTTCATGCGTGATCGATGATGCGGGCCTCGAACGGCGCCACGTCCCATGGTTGGCCTGTTGTCGGGACGACGTTGACGTGGCCGTGCATCAGCAATCCGTTATCGGATTGCCGACCTTCCAGCCGGACAACGAGATTGGGCCGCTGGGGATCCTTTGGCGACGATCTGGGGTTCCAAGTCCGACGCAGTGAAGCAGTTCGGCGATGTATTCGATACAGGCTCGCTCGTTGCCGGGCGGGTTGGTGGTGTCGAATCGGATCAACCGACGCGCGATCTCGACCACCCGTGCGGTGTCTGCGGGACGTACAGATTGGTCGGTCATGACATCGTTCCTGACGGATCGCCGGTGGCGCCGTGTTCGAGGTCGAACCCATCGAGCGCGAGGATCTGGTCGAGGTCGAGGACCTGGGCTGGTGTGAGAGTGCCTGTTGCGGTGAATTCTCGGCGGCTGACCCGGCTGGCGGTCTCGGCGGCGATCGGCGCGGTGATGTCGTAGATGCCCCTGCCCCGTACCCAGCCGTAGGTGGTCCCGGCTTGTCCGCGGGCGTGGACGGCGACCGTAAAGCGGGTGAGGTCCTCTTCGGCGATGCCGCCGGCCGACCCTCGCCACATCACGGCGACTCCGCGCTCTATCAGCGGCCGAGCCGGTGTGCGCATCAACGCGCCAACGGTATTGGCGATAGCGGGCAGGAACCGCCCGAGCGGCACCGGAGCGAGGGTTGATGTGGTGAGCCGAGTGGTGAGCCGGTCGACGTCGATGTGCCAGGGAATGGTGAACGCCTCGGCCACCGGATACAGGCCGACGCGACGACGGCCGGTCGGGGCGGGGAACTCGAAGAAGCTGGTGCGGGGAAAGAGTCGACGGGTACGTGTCACGCTGCGGTCGTGTTCGAACCATTCGTGGCCGAGTGCCTCGAAACGCGAATTCAAGCTCGCTCCGATCGGCCGCCAGTCGTCGATGCAGTACGCCACCTGCATTTCGGTGATCGGACCGAGGTCCGCGCTCGCCCGTGCCGCCAGGAGGTCGGCGAGTACCGAGTAGAAGCCGAACGAGGGGAGCAACGCGATCCCGGCAGCGCGGGCGCGAATGTTGCCGTCTCGGTAGCACCATCGGCTGCCGAGTTGCTCAGCGGAGATATCGACGTAGTGCGCACGCCCGGCGATGGCCGCTTCGGCGATGGGGCGGCAGCTGGCGACGAACGGGCCCACGCAGTTGACGATCACCGACGCCTGTTCGGCCAGGGCCTCGAGCGCACCACGATCGTCGAGGGCTGCCACGTGCACGCTCGCCTGCCCGCCAAGCTGGTCGGCAAGCTTCTCCAAACCGGCACGCGTGCGGCCGGCAAGCATGACGGGATACCCGCACCAGGTCAATGTCTGGGCGATTTGTCGGCCGGTGTAGCCGGTCGCGCCGTAGATGGCGATCACGACCCCACCACCGCTCGCCTGGCCGTTCTCGGCAGGGCTGGCGCGGGCCGAGTGTGGTGCCTGCGGAGCGCTCGAATTTCCATAGCCTCATTACGTAACATGATTATGTAATAACATAATGAAGATACGTAGGGCAAGTATGTAAGGTTGGCTGATGGCTCGTACGCAACATGACCGCACCACGGCGACGACGACAAAGCTGATCGCGGCCGCACGCGACCTGTTCGCCACGCACGGCTACGCCGCGACCACGCTCGACGATGTGGTGCGAGCTGCGGGGGTCACCACCGGCGCGCTGTATCACCATTTCCCGAACAAGCTCGAGCTTTTCGCGGCCGTCTACGAGCAGGAGCAGCAGCGACTCGCCGAACTGTCGATCGCCGCCCACGCTGCCCGGCGGGACGACGAGGACGGATTGGAAGCGGGATTTCGCGCTTTCCTCGAGGCATCCCGAGAATCAGGTGTTCAGCGCATCACCCTGCTCGACGCCCCCTCGGTCCTGGGCTGGGAGCGCTTGCGCGCAATCGAAGACCGTCACACCATCGCCGTGCTGAGAGCTGGACTACAACAAGCCATTACCACCGGGGTATTCGGCGAGCGACCCGTAGAACCGCTCGTCCAGATGCTCAACGGAGCCCTCTGCGAGGCGTCCCTGCTTATCGCGCGCTCGGAGAACCAGGACGAAGTCACTGAACAGATACTGGTCGAGCTCCGCGACTGGCTCAGCGTTCTACGAAAGCGCACCCAGCTCATTTGAGACTGTTGGGGTCACCGTAGTATTCGCCGAAAATCGGGCGGATTTGGCGTAGGCGCAACCGAATGTCAACAGCGGTCATGACGGCCACCGGCTACTTCGTTTCCCTCTACCATCAGCGCGTCCTCGAGTTGAGTCCACTGCAGACCGGACTCACTCTCGTGCCGATGAGCATCGTCCTCACCGTAGGCGCGCTCGCCTCCAAGACGCTTCTGCCGAAGTATGGGGCGCCCGCGCCGATCATCACCGGCTCGTTCACCATGGCAGTCGGCCTCGCCTGGCTCGCCGCCGTGCCGACGCACAACGCCTACCTCACACATTCTCGGTTCCACGCTCATCTGGGGCATGGGAGCGAGCATCGTCGTGATGTTTGCTTTGGTGACCGGCTTTGTTCATGATCTGTGACGGCACTGGCCGCCGCGGTCGCTCAGGCCGCTCGCCAGCCGCGAGCCCGCTGGGCGGAGCTGGTTCATCGCCGCTATCGCGCATGCCGATGCCGCACAGCTCTACGCCTGCCCTACCGTCGACTGCGTCGGGGCGGACGATCTCGCGAAGTTTGTCGCTGCCCTGGGCGAGCTGGAGCTTCGTTCAGCACGAAAGCGACTATGGAACTCTGTTCCATATTTCAGCTTCTGCACGCACTCATGTTGTTCATGAAGCGCTGTTCCGTGCGCTAGGCTTGCGCTGCAACGGAATTCCCTAGATGGTGGAGGCGGTGGGGATGGCGGTCAATGTGGCTCGGCGTCGGGAGTACGAGGGGGATGACGCGAAGGCATCAGATCCACAGGAGCAGCCGGACGGGCAGTCATCGGGCCCGTTGACCAGCGGTGCGGTCCTGGCTCGGATCCAGGCCGCGATGCCGTCACTGGTCCCGAGCGCGCGTCGCGCGATGCAAGTGATCCTCACCGAGCCAGAGGCGGTCACCCGATACGCTGCCGCGGATCTCGCCGCTCGTGCGGACACCGCGGCATCGACCGTGGTCAGAGCCTGCCAGCAAGCCGGGTTCAAGGGTTTTCAGGACCTGAAGCTGGCGCTGGTGCGTGACCTGGCTCTGCGGGGAGCTGAAGAACTGGTGTTCGCCGATGAGCTGGATACCGACTCGCCTGCGGTGGAGGTGTTGCACAACATCCTCACGGCCAGCAGTCGCGCGGTGGCTGATGCGATCAGCACGGTAGACCCGGTCGCTTTCGCCGGTGCGTTGGATGCGGTGTCCGCCCGTCGGTCGGTGCTGTTCGTGGGTAATGGTCAGTCGTCCTCGCCTGTGCGTGATGCGTCGCACCGTATGCGGATGCTGGGAGTGTCCACGGCAGCGCCGCAGGACGCGATTACCCAGCACATCGCGGCTCGGCAGTTGGGCGACCAAGGCGTCTGCCTGGCGATGAGCCATAGCGGCGCGACCCGCGAGACGCTACTGGCTGCAGAGACCGCGAAAGCTCACGGTGCCTATGTCATCGCAGTGACCAGCTTCCGCCACTCGCCGTTGGCCGATATCGCGGACGCGCCGCTTGTCGCCGGCAGCCCGCGGCAGGGTTTCCGGTTGGAGGGCGCGGCCAGCCGACTCGCGCATCTGGCGATCACCGACGCGCTGTTCGTTGGAGTCGCCTTGCGTGATCCGGATCGGTCGAGCGCGTACCTGGATTCGGTCGCCGACGTCTACGCTGAACACACGTTGTGACCGGGCGAGTGGGTCCATGGTGAGCCCTTGAGTACAGCGAGGTCTCCCGGTCCTGGCGTATCTGCAGGTTAGTACTCGCGGTCGGCCGCTCATTATGCCTCGCCCGTGCGCGGGCGTTGTGGCTCTGATACGGGCACTCAGCCGGCTGCCCGGACGACTGCTCGCCTATCGGCTTGACGGGTGGTTCACGGTGCTTGCGCTGTGCAGCGCACCCGGAATTGACTGTGGACCGTGGGCTACGAGCGCAGGCAGTTTCCCGGATCGAAATCAGGGATCAATGTCATTCACACAGGGACAGTTACGCAACACGGTTGCCTGAGCTATAAGGGCGTCGGCGATGTTTGCCCACCACTCGCGTGACGGCTGGGTGGCGAGATCTCCGATTCTTGTTCCCGTCAAAACTGCGCCCGGTCGAGCGTGTATGCAGACAGCCGCACGTCGCGAACCTACCGGCCGGACCCTCTTCGGCGGCCGCCGGCTTCGCGACCCAGTACGACAGCCGCGCGATAGGCATCAGCAGGGCCTCGACACTTCGACGGCCTGCCTATCAGGACTAGTAAGAGACGTATCGGGAAAGACTGTCCTTCGCGGTGCGGCCGGCTTGCATGACGAGGAGGATATTGTCCGGGTCGGCCAGTGTGGTGATGTCGTGGAGGGGGTCGGTCCGGCACACGACGAGATCGGCGAGTTTGCCCGGTTCGATCGTGCCGAGGGTGGTGTCGAGGCCGAGGAGTCGTGCTGCGACACGGGTGCCGGCCTGGATCGCGCCCATCGGGGACAGGCCGAGGTCGACGAGGTGTCCCAGTTCACGCAGGTTCTGCCCGTGCGCGCTCACCCCGGAGTCGGTGCCCAGTGCGATGGGCACGCCCCGAGCGATCGCCTGGGCTACTCGTTCCATCGCGAGTGCCGACCATCGGATCTTTTTCTGGTAGAGGAAGTCGGGCACCGTGCCCTGTTTCGGGATGGTGGCCGCGGTGGTGAGTGTGGGCACGAGCACGGTTCGGTGTTCGAGCATGAGGTCGATCGTCTCGTCGTCGATGCCGTAGCCGTGTTCGATGCTGGTGACACCGGCGAGGACGGCGTTGCGGATGCCGGCGGCGCCCTGGGCGTGGGCAGCGACGGGTCGGCCGCGGTGGCGGGTTGCCTCCTCGACGATGGCGGCCATCTCCGTGGTTGCGAGCCCTTCGTCGTCGGGCTGGTCTGCCGGGCTGCTCACGCCGCCGGTGGCGCAGACCTTGATCACGTCGGCGCCGTCTCGGATGACACGGCGCGTCGCCACCCGAGCCTCGCCGACGGAGTCGGCGATCTCGGTCAAGGGTTGCGGGCGGAGCGGATCGACGTCGACTCCGCTGGGTTGGGTGAAGTCGGCGTGCCCGCCGGTGTGGCTGATCATCCGCACCGCCACGTGTAGCCGCGGACCCTCCACGAGGCCGCCCGCCACTGCCTCTCGGTAGCCGGCGTCGAGACCGCCGAGGTCACGTGCGGTGGTGACGCCGGCTGCGAGGGTCTGGCACAGGCGCTGCGCGGTCTGGAAGGCGGCCAGTGACGCCCAGTGCCGGGGTGGCTCCAGCAGTTCGCTGACGTGGCCGATACCGAAATGCACGTGGCAGTCGATGAAGCCTGGCACCACGGTGCGGCCACCGAGATCGATGATGGTCTCGCCCGCCGTCGGTGCTGGTCCGGGGCCGGGTCCGGCATGCGTGATGCGGCCGGAGTCGTCGATGGCGATGACCGCGTTGTCGACCGGCGTTGCGCCGGTGCCATCGATGAGTCGTGCGTTGATCAGCTGAGTCATAGAGCTCCATCCAGCGGGAAGTGAGAGGGAAACGGCGGCCGGTTGGCCTCACATCGGGGGCTTCAGGCGAGAGGAGTTGGGGGCTATACGAGGGCGCCGGACAGGCGCTCCACGGTGCGTAGCAGGGCCGAGTGGTCCAGGCCGCCGTCGCCCTGGGCGCGCAGTGACGCGATCAGCTGGGCGACTACGGCGCCGACCGGTAGTGCCGCGCCGACGGCGCGGGCGGCGTCGGTGACGATGCCCATGTCCTTGTGGTGCAGGTCGATGCGGAAGCCCGGCTCGAAGTCGCGGTTGAGGAAGTTGTGTTTCTTTCGGGTCAGCACGGTGGAACCGGCCAGGCCACCGTTGAGGACCTCCAAGGCCGCCGCGAGGTCCACGCCGGACTTCTCCAGGAAGACCACCGCCTCGGCGCATGCCTGAATGTTCACTGCGACGATCAGCTGGTTGGCGGCCTTCACGGTCTGGCCGCAGCCGTGCGGACCGCAGAGCACGATGGTGGTGCCCAGCGCCTCGAAGATCGGCCTGGCCTCGTCGAAGTCGGCCTGGTCACCGCCGACCATGATCGACAGGACGGCCTCGACGGCCCCGGCTTCCCCGCCGGAGACGGGTGCGTCGAGCACCCGGATGCCCTTGTGCTTCGCGGCCGCGGCCAGCTCGATCGATGTCTGCGGGGTGACCGAGGACATGTCGATCAGCAGGGTGCCGGGGCGGGCGTTGTCCAGAATGCCGTCGGGGCCGTAGGCCACCTGTTCGACCTGCGGGGAGGCCGGCACCATCGTGATGATCACGTCCGCGCCGCGGACGGCGGCGGCGACGGATCCGGCCGCGGTGCCTCCCGCGGCGGTCAGGCAGTCGAGCTTGTCGTGGTTGCGGGTGTAGCCGGTGACGTCGTACCCCGCTTTGATCAGGTTCTCCGACATCGGGGAGCCCATGATGCCCAGGCCGATCCAGGCAATCGACGGGCGCGGGCGGGGAGAAATTGCGGGATTGTTCATAGTGGAGTCCCTTTTTCACGGCAACTGCGGGGGGCTGCCTGGGTGGTGTGGTGGTCAGCGGGCGGCGCGCCCCCCGGGTGGCAGCCAGCCGAAAGTCTGCGCGCTCGGGCGGTCCCCGGGCGTGTACTCCAGTCCGACCCGGCCGTCGTAGCCCGCGTCGGTCAGCTGGTCGAGCAGGTCTTCGAGCGGGAGCGTGCCGGTGCCGGGCGCGCCCCGGCCCGGGTTGTCGGCGATCTGGACGTGACCGGTGATGGCCCCGTATTGCCCGATGATCTGCGGCAGGTCCTCTCCATTCATGGACAGGTGGTAGAGGTCCATCAGCAACCGTGTGTTGCCGAGCCCTGTGACCGCGTTGACCGTGTCGACGATCTCGACGGCACCCGGAGCCGACACCAGGGGGTAGCGGGGCGACTCGGGCTTGTTCAGCGCCTCGATCAACAAGATCGCGCCGATCCGGTCGGCGGCCTGGGCTGCCCGGACCAGGTTCTGCAGCGCGAGCGCGTCCTGCTCTGCCGGGGCGACGCCCTCGACGCGGTTGCCATAGAGCGCGTTGAGCGCCGTGCAACCCAGAGACTCCGCGAAGCCGACGGCTACATCAATGTTGACGCGGAACTTCTCCGACTCCTCGCCCGGGATCGACAGCGCGCCCCGGTCGGGGCCCGGCAGTCGGCCGGCGTAGAAATTCAGGCCTGTGAGCTGCACACCCGCGTCCTCGATCGCCTCCCTCAGGGAGTCGCGCTGCGACTGCTCGGGCGTGGGTGAGTCAACCCAGGGCCACCACAGCTCGATCGCGGTGAATCCCGCCGCTGCGGCAGCCGCGGGGCGCTCGAGAAGCGGAAGTTCTGTGAAGAGGATGGACAGGTTGACGGTGTAGCGGTGGTCTGCGAATCCCACCCGGACGCTCCTGATTCGAAATGTGGAATGTAGTTCTGTTCATGACCAACGGGGGCTCTGCCAGTGGCGAGCACTGATTCGTCTTTCCCCTCATCGGAACTGGTCCGCAGGCTTCACGGACGAACAAGATGGGCCTGTCGATTCCCCGTGGCTGGTGCTACGCGGCTGGGTTTGACGGGTATCGAGCCACTCGAGGTTGCCGGCGTGGCGGACGATCTCACCGGTTGGGCACTGCTGCTGCGGTTGCTTCCGAGCACTCGGCAGTCGAGCACCATCAAGGACAGTGGCCGCGGCAGGGCGATGATGCCCGGCCGGCATAAGTCGGGGTTATCGGCGGCTCTGTGTGGCTTGGGCGATGAGTTCGGCGTCTTCCTGCTGGCGTTTGCGGGCGTCGATGAGGACTTGTTCTTCCCGGTCGCGGGGGACGATGACGACGCCGTCGGTGTCGGCCACGACCAGGTCGCCGGGGTTGACGACGACCCCGGCACACTGGATCTGTCCGCCGACATCGCCGTCCCATCCTTTGTTCGGCCCGGCCGCGCAGATGCCGCGCGCGAACACGGTGAAGCCTCGCTCGCGGATGGCCTCGACGTCGCGGACCGCGCCGTCGACGACAAGGCCGATCACCCCTGCCTGGATGGCTTCGGCGGTGCGCACCTCGCCCCATACCGCGCGGTCGACGAAGGCACCGGCGTCGACGACGAGGATGCTGCCGGCGGGTGCGGTCTCGATGGCGCGCAGCAGGGTGTTGTTCTCACCCGGCATGCTGCGCGCGGTCCATGCCCGTCCCAGCAGCGTGCTACCGACGATCGGCCGGATAGCGGCATGCATGGCCTGGAATCGGTTGAGACAGTCGCAGACGGTGCCGGCGGACAGTCCTCGCCAGCGGTCGAGGTCATCGGTGTGGGCGGTAGGCGCTGTAGTCATGGGCACTTTCCAAGGGGTTGTTGGGTGGGTGAGGCTGTGAGAAGCGGTCGAAGAGTTGCCGAGCGTTGTGGTGCCGGATCAAGTGACGGTCGCCGCCCGATAGCAGAGGGGTCTGTGCGATGCGGTCGGCGGACTCCGCGATCTGGGGTTGGGGAGTGAATGGCCAGTCGGTCCCGTAGAGCAGCTGGCTCGGCGATGCCAGGCGCAGCAACGAGGGCAGCTGTGTGTCGAGCGGGAACCCGGCCAGGTCGTAGTGCAGTCGGCGCAGGGCGGCCAAAGCGTCGACGGCGTCGGCGCCGCGCTGCCGTGCGGTCAGCTGGCCGAGGGTGTGGATCCGGTCGGCGAGTGAAGGCAGGGCACCGCCGCCGTGCGGGGCGATGACGCTCAGCCGCTGGTATCGGTCCAGCGCACCGGTCAGAATCAGGCCGGTGATCGCCCGCGTGGTTTCGAAGGGAAACTCGATCAGGCTGCGTGGCTGGTCGAACGCGGTGTGTTCCCAGCACGGTGGCGAGGTGGGGTGGACGAACACGACAGCGCTTCGGCGGTCGAGCTCGTCGAGGACGGGACGAAACTTCGGATCGAACAGGTAGGCCCCGTGATAATGGGTCAGCAGAACCACGCCGTCGGCCCCGAGCTGGTCCAGTGCGTAGTCGATCTCGGTCAGCGCGCTGTCCACATCGGGCAGCGGCAGGGAGGCGAAGAACCCGAACCGGCCAGGGTGACCGGCGGCCAGCGCTGCCGCGTCCTCGTTCACGCCACGAGCGAGCACCGTCGCGGCGCGGTCGTCGCCGAAATGGACGCCGGGCGATGAGACCGACAAGATAGCGACGTCGACGCCGAGTTCGTCCATTGTGGTCAGAGCCTGACCGACGCTCCATTGCGGCCACGCAGACAACCCGTCCGGGCCCGACATTCCGAGCTGTTGGTAAGCGGTTCGATACCGCTGCGGCAGGAAGTGTGCGTGAACATCGATGCTGCCTTGGAGGTTCACAGGAGCGTTCATCACCAGGCGAGGGCGAAGCCGTCGCGGCGCGGGTCGGCCCCGCCCCACATGGTCGAGGTATCGGGATCGAACGCCACGCCGTGCCCACCGCCCACCACCCGGCTCCAGGCGCCCAGATCGTGCACCTGGTGTCCACGTTCACCCAGCCCGGTCAGAGTTGCCGCGCTGAACCTGCTCTCGGTACCCAGCAGTGTGCCGCGTCCGACCCGGATCCGAGGCGCCTCGATCGCCTCCTGGATGTCGAGGCCATGGTCGACGACGTTGACGATCATCTGCGGTGTGGTCTGCAGGATGCCCTGCGATCCCGGTGTGCCCACGACCAGGAACGGTTCACCCTCCGACCAAACCTGCGAGGGGGCCAGGCAGGCCTCCACCTTCTTCCCGGGCCCGATCACGTTGGGGCTGCCCGGATCGAGATCGAACCAGGACGCGAAGCTGTTGAGCAGCAACCCGGTCGTGCCGGCCACCACACCGGAACCGAACGCGCCACCCAGGGTCTGGGTGCAGGCGACCACATATCCTTGCGCGTCGGCGGTCACGAAGTGGGTCGTGTTCTCCTTGTTGGCGAACACCGCCCGCGTCCACTCCAGTCCGGGGTCGTATTGATGACGCTCACCCGCGGACACGGTGGCACGCCGTAGGTCCAGCCGCCCGATCGCCGCCGCGATATGCGCGTCGGACAACAACTCGGCGTGCTGGGGCGAGCGATCCGACAGGTGGGCCTTTCGCTCCTCGATCGCCACCTTGAACGTCTCCGACAGCAGGTGCAGGTACTCGTCGCTGTCGCGCACCATATCGGCGAGCGGGAACTCCTCGAGCATGCGCAGACCCACCAGGTACTCCAGCGCGGCGCTGGGCGCCGGCGGGCAGTAGACCGTCAACCCCCGATAAGTGCCCGAGATCGGCTCCTGCCAGCGAGGAACGAACTCGGCCAGATCCGAGGCCGTCAACAGGCCACCGTGGCGGGCGCAGTAGCGGCTGATCTCCTCGGCGATGGGACCTCGGTAGAACGCCTCGGCACCGGACTCGGCGACCAGCCGCAGGGTCGTGGCAGCGTTCTTCTGAATCAGCAGCTCACCCGGGCGCGGGATGCGTCCGTTCGGGAGGAAGATCTCCCTACTGGTGGCGGCGAGTTCCAGGCGTGGACGGGCCGCATTCAGGTAACGGTGCAGGTAACGCGAGACCGGGAAACCTTGTTCGGCATAGCCGATGGCCGGCGCCAGCACCGCCTGCAAATCCATGGTCCCGTACCGCTCCAGGGCCGCCGACCAGCCTGCGATCGCGCCGGGAACCAGCGCCGAGAGGATCCCGACATCCTTGCTGCCCGGGGTCGTGAACCGGTCGGGGTGCGCGGCGGCGGGCGAGGGCCCGACGAAGTCGAGCACCACCGGCGCCGCCTCGCGGGGGGCTCGGATGAGCATGTATCCGACGCCCGCGGGCCCGAAACTGCACGGCTCGACCACGCTCAGCGCTGCGGCGACGGCCACCGCCGCATCGACGGCGTTCCCGCCGTCCCACAACATCCGCAGGCCCGCCTGGGTGGCCAGCTGATGGGCCGAGGTGACAACACCGTTGCGCCCGCCGACCGCGGGACGATGCGCGATCACCGGTCCACCAGCACAGTCTCGATCTCGGTCAGCGAACCGAGAAGATGAGTATGCGGCGCACCCTCCAGCGTTGCGCGATCATGGGCCCCGGTAGTGACACCGGCCACGAGCCCGGCCCCGGAGCGCCATCCCGCGACCAGGTCACTGACGGTGTCGCCGACAACCGCGACGGCACGCATGTCGGTGACCTGCAGTCCAAGAGCTGCGGTGAGAATCAAATCCGGGAACGGCCTGCCACGCACCGTGCCGCCCGGGCTGAGCGCCAGATCGACCGTGTCTCGCCACCCCAGCGCATCGATGAGCACCTCCCGCGTGGGTTCGGCGAAACCCGTGATCAGCGCCACCCGCACCCCCGCCACGCGCAGTCGCCCGAACAAATCCTCCACACCGGGAAACGCCTTGACCCCGGCCTCGGCGACGATCTGCTCGTAACGCCGCTCGAACGCCTTGTTCGCCGCCTGTGCGCGTGGCTCGGCCAGCACCTCACGGAAAGCGTCGATCTTGCTCCGCCCGCGGTTGCCATCGAACAACGCCATCGCGGCGTCGAGCTTCGGACCATCGGGAACGCCGGTCTCGCGCAGAGCGTCACGGAAAGCCTCGATGACCAGGCCGTCGTCGCTGAACACGGTACCCGCCATATCGCAGACCAACACCTCCCAGCCCGCCGATACCACGTCCATACTGCTTTCCTTCCGATCGATGCCCTGTGAGGCAATGCCAATCCCTAGTCACCGGTATTTGTAGCAACAAAATTGTCTGGCGGCTAGTCTTGGCGCGTCGAGAGGAGACCCCATGCAGCGCGATATCGTCGCCGACTTCACCAGATCCATCCCCCCAGCCCCACCCGAAGTAGGGGCGGCACTCGAGCACGCGCTCAAAGAGATCGCCGCCGATCCGGGCGCCGGGATGCTGGTTCACGAGGCCAAACCCGGCGGAGGTCCCCAAGACCGCGCCGCGGCCGCCACCTGGATGGCGCGGCGCATACCCGCCCCCGAACTCGACCGGCTGCTGCTGACCAACGGAACGCAGAGTTCATTGCTGCTGGTCCTGCGGCACCTGGCCTCGCCTGGGGATGTCGTGCTGACCGAAGGCCTGACGTATTCGGTCATCTGCAACCTGGCCGAGCGTGCCAGGGTTCGCCTGTACCCGGTCGATCTCGACGACGACGGCATGGTCCCCGAATCGCTGGCCGCGGCATGCCGAAAGCTCAAACCCCGCCTGATCTACTGCAACCCCAGCTACCACAACCCGACCACAACCACGATGAGCCTGGCACGCCGACACCAGATCGTCGCCGTCGCACGCCAGTACGGAGTACCGATCTTCGAAGACGATGTCCTGGGCGCACTTCACCCCCAGACGCCACCACCGATCGCGACACTGGCTCCCGAGCTCACCTGGTACTCGATGGGACTCACCAAATCCCTGACCCAGGGCCTTCGCGTGGCCTACCTTCTCGGCCCCGACGGGCCGGACACGCAAGCGTTGCTGCAGCCCATTACCCGGCTGTCGTACTGGGTCGCGAACCCGCTGTCCGCCGAAGTCGTCCGCCGCTGGATCAACGACGGTCACGCCACCACCATCGCCGACGCCATCCACCGAGAGTCCGCCGCCCGACAAGACCTCGCCGCACAACTCCTGGACGGGCTGCGCTTCGACACCCAGGACGCATCCATGCACCTGTGGCTGCACGTGCCACCCGGGCACACCTCACACAGCTACACCACCACCGCCGCAGAACACGGCGTACTGGTCCGACCAGCCGAAATGTTCGCCGTCGACAACCACCCGGTCCCAGCACGGGTCCGACTGTCGCTGAGTACCCCGCTCGACCGGACCCAGGTGCGCCGCGGCCTGGAAATCATCTCCACCCTGCCACCGCATGAATGAGACATGAACATATAAAGGCTCGCCTGACACGATGCTCCCGGAGCCGGGCCGGGCCGGGCCATGAGCAAGCAGGTGCGCAAAGCACCCAGACCCCTCCACAATGCTGATGTAGCCCTCACTCCTTCCAGTGGGGGCTACATACTGTCGGCGCCGACTGTCTGTCGACGACGGGCGGGCGCCGACAATGTGACCAGCCGAGCCAGGTAGCGATACAGTCCGTAGCGCCTGCTCGTCGTGCCGACTCGGCGTACCGTCCGTGATTCGAGCCGATGCGCGCGGTGTCCATGCACTGAGCGTGACGACGCCTGGTGAGGCCCGCGCGCTGCTCAGCCGCAAATCATGCGCCGGCTGGGGCACCCAGAGCCGCGATCGGTTCATGCACATCTGCGGGTGCGGGGGCAGTACACAATCGCCATGTGAATGCCCGGTGAACATCGTCTGACGCCGGTAGCCGCGCGCAACGACGTTGTTGTAGAAATCTCCGTGTAGGAACTTTCATTCCCTATCGTCTGATCCGTCCCTCCGCTCAAGGCTGGCCACGTGACTGTTTCTCTCCATCCACCGGTGGCTGCTGCACCCGCCGGTGGAGCCTGGACCGCATTACTCCGGGAACGCATCGGCGCATATATGCTGTGCGGCCCGTTTCTTGTATTCCTCGGGGTTTTCGTGATTCTTCCGACGGTGTCGACGCTGGTGCTGTCGCTGTTCGAATGGCACCTTGTCGGCGGCAGTCCGCGATTCACCGGCCTGGAGGCCTTCCGGCGGGTTTTGGGCAGTGATGAACTGCGCCAAGCGTTGATCAATACTCTGCTGTATTCGATCTTCACCGTGCCGGCTATCACGGTGCTCGGTCTTTTGATCGCGCTGACCATGCACAGTCTGCGTCGCGGCAAGGTTCTGTGGCGGACGCTGTATTTCCTGCCGTTCGCCAGCACCCTTGTGACAATGAGCATCGTCTGGAAGTGGATGTTCTACCCCAATCGAGGGCTGATCGACTCGACCATGGGCACCATGTTCGGGGTGACGGACTGGTTGAGTTCCCCGTGGCTGGCACTTCCAGCAGTGGCTGTCGTGGGCGTGTGGCACCAGCTCGGGTACGCGGTTGTGCTGTTTTTGGCTGGGTTGGCCAATGTGCCGACAGCGCATTTGGAGGCGGCCCGTCTCGATGGCGCCAACGCTTGGCATCGTTTCTGGCATGTGCAATGGCCCGCTCTTGGGCCTACAACGGTGTTCGCCGTTGTCATCAGCACGATCAGCGCACTGCGCGTGTATGACACGGTGGCGATGATGACCGCAGGAGGACCGGTCGGCGCCACCACGACGCTGGGCTACGAGCTCTACCGACGCGGGATTTTCTATCAGGACATCAGCGGAGGGTCGGTCATCAGCGTTGTCTTGTTGTTGACCGTGTTGCTGGTAACGCTCGTGCAGATGCGGTCCTTCGGCAGCCGACTGAGCGTGGCGGGTGCCCGATGATCACCAACACGGACTCCCAGCCCACCGCCGGTCGTTCGTTGCCGGTGCCAGCACGGTCAGCCGACGACCACGGCGCTCGGCGCGGGCGCGTTCTGCGGTGGCTCGTCACCAGCGACCTTCCGCGGCACCTGCTCTTGGCCGTGGGCGCTGTCATCATGGTGCTGCCGTTCGCGTGGATGCTGTTCAGCTCTATCAAGCCCGACGACGAGATCTACAACACCGACTTGCTGCCCCAGCACCCCACCTTCGATGCGTATCGACGAGTCTTCGACACGGTGCCGCTGGCACAGTACTTCATCAACAGTGTGATGGTGACCGGGCTGATCTTCCTCGGTCAGGTGCTTCTGGCTGTGCCGGCCGCCTACGCGCTGGCGCGAATGCGGTTTCGCGGGAGCAGGTTGGCGCTAGGTTTGGTCCTGGTGGGCACCATGCTGCCGACGCAGGTCGTCGCTGTGCCCCTGTACCTGGCGTTCGCGAAAGCGGGCCTTCTGGATACCCGTCTGTCACTGATATCGCCATTTCTTGCCAGCGCGTTCGGCGTATTCCTGCTGCGCCAATTCTTTCTCGGAATCCCGCAGAACATCCTGGACGCCGCGCGTCTGGATGGGGCAGGCAATTGGACCACGGTGTGGCGGATCGTTCTGCCCATGGCTCGTCCGGCGCTGATCGCGTTCGCGGTTTTCAGCATCGTTTCCCACTGGAACGACTATTTCTGGCCGAGCCTGGTTCTATCCAGCGATAACGCAGTGACCGTTCCCTACGGTATCGCCGCGTTCGCCAGCTCGGACAGCAGCGACTTTGCCGCCCAGATGGCCGTCGCCACCATGGCGATGCTTCCACTCGTGGCCGGATTCCTACTCGCCCAGCGTCATTTCGTCCGCGGACTCGTGCTGGCGAACGCGCCGGACTGAGCGGCCACTCGATACCCGATCTTGAAGGAGAAGACCATGCGATGGAGAACCACCGCAGCATTGACGGCGTTAATAGGGCTACTGGCCGCGGTGACTGCCTGCGGCACACCGAACGGCCAGGATGCCGCTGTCACTGTCTACTACCCGTCGGCCAGCGTGTACGCCGACGTTCTGAAAACTGCGGTCCAACCGTTGGAAAACCAGGCGGGCGGCCCGCATGTGAAGCTCGCCCTCGCAGGAAAGGACTACAACGAGCTCAACCAGCGGATCAGCCGCGAGGCCGCCACAGGTCGCCTGCCCGACGCTGCTCTGATCGGGCTGAACAACCTGCGAGGGCTGGCCGACCTCGGCATCGCACAACCGCTGGATCCCGCGATCGCCGACGGGCGCCTCAACACCAAGGACATCGACCCGAAGATCCTGGAACTCACCCAATATAACGGCAAGCAGTACGGGATCCCGTACGGCGTCTCCACGCCGATCCTCTACGCCAATGAGGCCATGTTCAAAGCCGCCGGGCTCGACCCCACGCACCTGCCGACAACGTGGACACAGCTGCGCGAGGTCGCCACGAGGCTCGCGGATCCGGCCAACCACAAGTACGGCATCGTGATGGACTGGACCGGAGGCAGCAATCTCGACTTCCAGATGCAGCTGACCAGCGCAGGCGGTGCGCTACTCACCCCGGACGGATCCAGCGCCACCTTCAACAGCCCCCAAGGCGAAGCCGTGCTCGACTACTGGGGCCGCTTCGTGAAGGACGGCGCCATGCCGCTGCTTGCCCGCACAGATGTCACCAGCCCGAATGTGCAGGCATTCGTCAACGGTGACGCCGCGATGCTGATCCAATCGAGCGGAAACATCGGCGCCATCAACGCCAACGCAAAGTTCCCCGTGCTCGCCGGCCAGGTCCCGATCGCAGACGGCGGTACACGCACTCAACCCGCCGCCGGCTCCACGATCGTCCTGCTCACCAAAGACCCCCAGCGCCAGGCCGCCGCCCTCAAGGTCATCCAGCAACTGGTCAGTCCCATCGCGAGTACCGCGCTGACCTTGGCGCGGGGCTACCTGCCGGTCAACTCCACCGCGCGGAAGAGTCCGGAGTTGCAGAAGTACTTCAGTGAACAGCAGAACCAGCAGCCGGCGTTGGCCGCGGTCCCCTATCTGCGCCAGTGGCAGACCTACCCAGGTGGCCACGATGTCGAGGTCAACGACGCGCTCCAGAACAGCATCGTCCAGGCCCTGAGTGGCAGCAAATCCCCCAAGCAGGCGCTCGCTGAGGCGCAGGACACGGTCAACAAGATCCTGGGGACGAAATGACAGAGCCTGCGGGGTTCAACTGCGTCGAGGTGACCAAGACGGTCGGGCTGACCGACCCAGCCGGCGCCACCTGCGAGATTCATTCGCTTTGCCCGGAGCAAACAAATCGAGGAGTAGTGCAGTGACAAACACTCGAGTCGCCGTCGCCCAATTCGAGAGTGACGCTGACGTCGCGAAGAACCGGGAAACTCTCGTTCGCCTGGTCGAGGAAGCCGCCCGTGGCGGTGCATCGTTGGTGATGTTCCATGAGCTGGCCACGACCAACTATTTTTGCTACGACGACGGCCGCACCGAGTACTTTGATCTCGCCGAGCCGATCACCGGCCCTACGGTCACGGCAGTCGCTGAAGCCGCCCGCCGCACCGGCACAAGTGCGCTGCTCCCCTTCTACGAAGTAGACAATGACAAGCGGTTCAACACCGTCGCCTACATCGGCGCGGACAGCGGTGTGCACGCGAAGTACCGGAAGCTGCACATGCCGGGGGTTGGGGACGACAACGGCCAGACGGTGGGCGCCAACGAGAGCTTCTATTTCACCGCCGGCGACGAGCCATACATGCTTCCCCGCCCGATCTCCGGGCTGTCGGTCGGTACGTCGATCTGCTATGACCGCCACTTTCCCGAGGGGAGCCGCTCCTACGCGCTCCTCGGTGCAGACCTGATCTTCGTGCCGACCGCGTCGTACCGCGACTCCATCATCGACGAGCTATGGAAGGCCGAACTGCAGACGATGGCCTTCCAGAACAGCGTCTATGTTGCCGGTGTCAACAAGGTCGGTCCTGTACTGGGCCAGCCGGTGCAGACCGGTCTCCGTTACCCGGGGCTGTCGATGATCATCGATCCGCAGGGACGGGTCCTCGCCGAGTGCGGCGACCGTGAGGAGGTGGCCTTCGCTGAGGTTGACCCGCTGCTTTGTGCACAGATCCGCGACGGAGCGATGCGCTTCATCCAGGCACGGCGTCCGGAGCTTTATAGTTCCCTGGGCGCAGAAGCCGGAGAGATGTCGTGACGCCGCGCACATCGTACGCCGACCGATTTCTGGCGGCGTCCCCAGTCATCGGCCCAGGGCGCGGTCAACAAAATCCTGGCCGCGACATGACAACGGCTGAAGGAATCGACTGCGTCGACGTGACCAAGAGGTTCGGTCCGGCCGACCAGGTGCTGCAGCAGGTGAATATATCGTGCCGGGCCGGTGAGACGCTCACCCTGGTCGGGCCCAGCGGCTGCGGTAAGACCACCTTGCTGCGCTGCATCGCCGGGCTGGACACTCCTACCAGCGGGGCGATCTGGATCAACGGACGCGACATGACCTACGTCGATCCGAAGTCGCGCAGCACCGCGATGGTCTTCCAAAACTACGCCTTGTATCCGTCCAAGACAGTCGCAGCCAACATCGAGTTCCCGCTGCTCATGGCCAAGGTCCCTCGCAGTGAGCGCGCCGCGCGCGTCACCGAGATCGCCAAGCTGCTGAGGCTGACGAACCATCTGGACAAAAAGCCCGCCCAGCTGTCCGGTGGGCAGAGACAGCGCGTCGGCATCGGTCGGGCGCTGATCCGACGACCGTCTGTCCTGCTGATGGACGAACCGCTGTCGAACCTCGACGCCGCGCTGCGTGTCGACATGCGCACAGAATTGCACGAACTCTTTCAGCGACTCGGCGCAACCGTCGTCTATGTCACCCACGACCAGACCGAAGCACTCACACTCGGCGACCAAGTAGCCGTCCTCAACGAGGGACAGCTTCAGCAGCAGGCCACTCCGCGCGAGGTTTACACCCGCCCGGCTAACAAATTCACCGCTTCGTTCCTCGGAGCAATGAATCTTCTCGACGGCACGGTGCAGGACGGACACTTCCGAACGCATGACGGTACGCCGATCGTCGAGCTACGGACACCGGCGGCCGCCGCGACTGCGTGCATCGGCATCCGACCAGAGGACCTTCGAACGGTAGATACCACGGCGAGCCGCCCGACGGCCACTCTCACCGGCCAGGTTGGCCTCATCGAACTGCTCGGCAGCGAGGAGCTCACCCACGTCACTCTCGTCGGCGGCCACAAACTGAAAGCGCGGCTGCCAGCAGGAACCACCACGGCCGCGACCGTGAGCCTGTCCGTCGATGTCGAACGGCTTCATTTCTTCGACGCCAACGGAATACGGATCGACTTATAGCAACGTTGCGTCGAAGTCCGGTGGCAGCTGGGCGACTACTTTCAGATGCTACTGGTCTCGCCCCCGCGACCAAACCGATACGCCAGCCGTGGAGTTCCTCTGGCCGTACTGACCAGGAGCCGGGGCCTTGGCCCCATTGCCCGGTTGACCAGACTCCGCAGCATTCAAATTGATCATCAAGAAGCAGAGAGGCAAGGCTCAACATGTCAAGGCCCGCCATTGAGCAGCCGGTCCGCCAGTGGGTGGACGGTGAGTCCCTCGAGCGCAGTGAGGGGCTCCCGATTCTCACCTATCTGCGTTTGGGCGATCCCGGTCGGCCGGTCATTGTGTTCTTGCCAGGTGGTGGTCACCTGGCTCGGGTCAGTTACGGGCACCCGGGTGCTCGCCAAGAAGACTTTCTCGCGCACTGGTTGGCGGCACGTGGGTTCACGGTGCTTGCGCTGTCGTATCCGTCTGACCACCCGGTCTTTCCCGCAGCGCACCCGGAGTTGACCGTCGACCAGTGGGCTGCAGCGGCAGCGATACTCACCAAACGGATCGTGACCGAGCACCAGCTCCAGGCTGGGATCATCTTGTGCGGCTGGAGCATGGCTGGACGGACGGTCCAGCCGTTCGCCCAGGTCTGCAAGCGAGTTGATCTCGATCTGCGTTGCTTCATCTCGCTCGCGGCTTCGGCTCCGCTGCCAGGACTCGTGCCGGTCCGTCCCGCAGGCGAGCCGTTGACCCCTGACGGCCTGTGGGAAATCCTGCAGCATCCACCGACACGACTGGACGAATTTTTCGGGCAGATCTCTGCTCAGGCGGAACAAGACCGGCCGGTCATGTCACGTGACGAGTATGTACGGCACTATCTGTGTCGGCACTCGATCGGTCTGCGTGGTGAGGCGCAGCGCTGGAACGGGCAAGCCAGTATCTATGACACCGAAGCTGCGATCCGCGAGACCGGGACAGGACAGTGGACAGAATTCCCCATCTGTGCCGCGATCGTCCCGCAGAGCGCCCAAGACGCCCGGCACGCCCTGAGCGACCACCTCACCTGGCCTGCAATCACCGCCTGGGCGCTGGGCTGGACCCTTTTCGATGCCACAGAACTCTCAGACGGAGCCTGGACGCAACTTCAGGCACACAGCCAGCGACTAGCCACCGAGCTCGTGCGATTCACACCGGGAAACCACTTCTTCTTTCTCGGCGCTCCCGGAGCCCGACACACCGCACAGCACATCGAAGAACTGTGGCAAGCCGCAGAGAACCTCCACACCCTACTGGCCAGCATGCTCACGGTGGAACGATAACTACAGCACGACGTCGCAAAACCGCCGCCAAGCTCGACGCTTGAGCATCATCTCGACACCACCATGATCGGGTGGCGATCAATGCGCCGGTCAGCATGGTTACAAGACCCGTGACGCCCGCCGTCATCAATACCACCAATGAGCTGGTCACTCGTGGGCCCCACGCAGCAGCAAATCTCGGCTGATCCAGGAAAAAGTATGAAAAGACTATTCGCATAAAGAATCAGAATTTGCGATCGCATACCAGTCGCTTGTAGCAGCTCCAACTGCGAGTCTGTCGCCGATAGCCCTTGACCAACCCCCGGATCCCGACAAGTCAACTTTACTCGAAACGTCGAAACCCATTTCGACGTTTATTCGCCCATGCCAGAAAAGATATCGGCAGCTCCCCGAGGGTGTTGAGCGTCATTGGGGATGACGATTTCGGGGGCTGAGTCGTCGTTGGTGTTGCCGATGTGATGTTCGGCGTCGGGTTCGAGTTGATCGTGGTG
>NZ_JBSGCB010000071.1:0-35557 GCF_053601595.1 Nocardia sp. NPDC004711
GGCCCCTTAGCCCGCCCCACGGGGGCGGTGTCTGGCGCGGCGGGCGCGCACCCCGCGCGCGCCGCGGACTGCTTCTTCGTCACAGAGAAATAATTACTCTGCGTTCGCGTCGGCCGCAGCAGAGGCTTCGGAGTTGTCCGAATCCTCGTCGATCGGCACCAGCGAGATCTTGCCGCGGTTGTCGATGTCGGCGATCTCCACGCGGATCTTGTCACCCACGTTGACCACGTCCTCGACCTTGGCGACGCGCTTGCCGTTGCCCAGCTTCGAGATGTGGACCAGACCGTCGCGGCCCGGCAGCAGCGAGACGAACGCGCCGAAGGCAGTGGTCTTGACGACCGTGCCCAGGAAGCGCTCGCCGACCTTCGGCAGCTGCGGGTTGGCGATGGCGTTGATCGCGTCGATCGCAGCCTGCGCCGACGGGCCGTCCGTCGCGCCGACGAACACGGTGCCGTCGTCCTCGATGGAGATGTTGGCGCCGGTGTCCTCGGTGATCTGGTTGATGACCTTGCCCTTGGGTCCGATCACCTCGCCGATCTTGTCCACCGGGATCTTGATGGCGGTGACGCGCGGAGCGTAGGGGCTCATCTCGTCCGGGGTGGCGATGGCCTCGGCCATCACGTCCAGGATGGTGTGGCGTGCGTCCTTGGCCTGGTTCAGCGCACCGGCCAGCACCTTCGACGGGATGCCGTCGAGCTTGGTGTCCAGCTGCAGGGCGGTGACGAACTCGCGGGTGCCGGCGACCTTGAAGTCCATGTCGCCGAAGGCATCCTCGGCGCCCAGGATGTCGGTGAGGGCCACGTAGCGGACCTCGTCCTCACCCTTGTCGTTCTTCACGGTGTCCGACACCAGGCCCATGGCGATACCGGCGACCGGGGCCTTCAGCGGCACACCGGCGTTCAGCAGCGACAGGGTCGAGGCGCAGACCGAACCCATCGAGGTGGAACCGTTGGAGCCCAGCGCCTCCGACACCTGACGGATGGCGTAGGGGAACTCCTCCTGCGACGGCAGCACCGGCACCAGCGCGCGCTCGGCGAGCGCGCCGTGGCCGATCTCGCGGCGCTTGGGCGAGCCCACGCGACCGGTCTCACCGGTGGAGAACGGCGGGAAATTGTAGTGGTGCATGTAGCGCTTGGAGGTCTCCGGGCCGAGCGAGTCGACCTGCTGCGCCATCTTCACCATGTCCAGGGTGGTGACACCCAGGATCTGGGTCTCGCCACGCTCGAACAGCGCCGAACCGTGGGCGCGCGGCACCACGGCGACCTCGGCGGACAGCGCGCGGATGTCGGCCAGACCGCGGCCGTCGATGCGGAAGCTGTCGGTCAGGATGCGCTGGCGCACAAGCTTCTTGGTGACCGAGCGGAAGGCAGCGCCCAGTTCCTTCTCGCGGCCCTCGAAGGACTCGGCCAGCTCGGAGAGCACGGAGAGCTTGATCTCGTCGATCTTCTCCTCGCGCTCCTGCTTGCCCGCGATGGACAGCGCCTCGTTCAGCTCGCGCTTGGCGGTGCCCTCGACGGCCTCGTAGGCGTCGGGCTGGTACGGCAGGAAGATCGGGAACTCTTCGGTCGGCTTGGCCGCCAGGGCGGCCAGGTCCGACTGCGCCTTGCACAGGCGGGCGATGAAGGGCTTGGCGGCCTCGAGGCCCTCGGCCACAACGGTTTCCGTCGGCGCGGAGGCGCCGTCGGCGATCAGCGCGAGCACATTGTCGGTGGCCTCGGCCTCGACCATCATGATCGCGACGTCACCGTCGACCACGCGGCCCGCGACGACCATGTCGAACACGGCGCCCTCGAGCTGCTCCACGGTCGGGAAGGCGACCCACTGGCCCTCGATCAGCGCGACGCGCACGCCGCCGACCGGGCCGGAGAACGGCAGGCCCGCGATCTGGGTGGACGCCGAGGCGGCGTTGATCGCGACCACGTCGTACAGATCCTTCGGATCCAGCGACATGACGGTGACGACGACCTGGATCTCGTTGCGCAGGCCGTCGACGAAGGACGGACGCAGCGGCCGGTCGATCAGGCGGCAGGTCAGGATGGCGTCGGTCGAGGGGCGGCCCTCACGCCGGAAGAACGAGCCGGGGATACGGCCCGCGGCGTACATGCGCTCTTCGACATCCACCGTCAGCGGGAAGAAGTCGAACTGGTCCTTGGGCTGCTTGGAGGCCGTGGTGGCCGACAGCAGCATGGTCTCGTCGTCGAGGTAGGCGACGACGGAACCGGCGGCCTGCTTGGCCAGGCGGCCGGTCTCGAAACGAAGGGTGCGAGTGCCGTAGCTGCCGTTGTCGATCAGGGCGACGGACTCGAAAACGCCGGGCTCGACCTCGGCGGCGGAACTGGTCTGGGTGTCGGACATCTTTGTTATCTCAACCTCTCGTCTTCGCCGGGTCCAGCACGCATCGATCACGTGCGACCCGGCTCATGAGCCGTACCCGGCATGGGCGCGCGGCAGCCCTCCTGGCCACAGCGCGCACACCCGGCCCTATCCCCTTGGATACGGCGACGCGGAGGCGGTCATCGATCGAAGCCCTCCGGGCGCGCATGGTTCATCTCACTTCGCGCCCCGAAAAGCCACTACCGAAGACCGACGCCACGCGACGGGTGCATACGGCTCGTGTTGGCGTATACCCGGCCGATCCTCCCCCTCGTGGGGATACACGGCCACATATACGAAAGGCCAACGAGGAGATTCTATGCCTCCTCGTTGGCCGGTTCGTCAACTACCTCTGCCGACGAGGTGTGTCACCTCGCCGCGCCGAGGGTCCGCGGCTTGGGTCAGCGACGCAGGCCGAGACGCTCGATCAGCGAACGGTAACGCTCGATGTCCTTGTCCTGCAGGTACTTCGAGAGCCGCTTGCGACGACCGATCAGCGCCATCAGGCCGTGGCGGGTGTGGTGGTCGTGCTTGTGCTTCTTGAGGTGCTCGGTGATGTCGGCGATCCGCTTGGACAGCAGCGCGATCTGCGCCTCCGGGGAACCGGTGTCCTTCTCGTGCACGCCGTACTCGGCGAGGATCGCCGACTTCTGCTCAGTGGTGAGAGCCACAGATACTCCTTGTTTCAGTCCGCGCTCGAGGGACCGGACGAATCCGGTTGGGCGCCGCCGCGGACCACAGCAAACCCGACGGAAGAGCTTACCGGAGCGCCCGTGGTAGCGGAAATCGGCCCCGAGGAGCCCTATTCGCCGGTCTCGTCGTCGAGCACCTTGCGGGCCTGGTCGACGTCCTTGCCGATGGCCTCGACCAGCTCCTCGATGGACCCGAACTTCCGCATGCCGCGCAGCTGCTCGACGAAGTCCACGGCCACGTGCTTGCCGTACAGGTCGGCGTCGAAGTCGAGGATATGGGGCTCGACGGTGCGGTTGCGGCCGTCGAAGGTCGGGTTGGTGCCGACCGAGATGGCGGCCATGTGGCGCTCGCCGGCCAGCGGGTCGCCGGGTTCGAGGACGGTGAACCAGCCCGCGTACACCCCGTCGGCGGGGATGGCGGCGTGCATGGTCGGGGCCACATTGGCGGTCGGGAAACCCAGGCCCTTGCCGCGGCCGTCGCCGTGCACGACCACGCCCTCGACGCGATGCGGGCGGCCCAGCGCCTCGGCGGCCGCGCCCACATTGCCCTCGGCCAGGCAGCCGCGAATGTAGGTGGAGGAGAAGGTGACGGCGTGCTCGCCGAGCAGCTGCACGCCGTCGACGTCGAAGCCGTAGCGGCTGCCGAGTTCGCGCATGGTGTCGACGGTGCCGGCGGCCTGCTTGCCGAAGGTGAAGTTGTCGCCCACCACGACCTCGGCCACGTGCAGCCGGTCCACGAGCAGTTCCTCGACGTACTCCTCGGGGGTGAGCTTCATGAAGTCGCGGGTGAAGGGCATCACCACGAACACGTCGATGCCGAGTTCCTCGACCAGTTCCGCGCGCCGGTCCAGGGTGGACAGCTGCGCCGGATGCGCACCGGGCCGCACCACGTCGACCGGGTGCGGGTCGAACGTCATGAGCACCGACGGAACGCCCCGCACCGCAGCGGATTTCACCGCACGGCTGATGAGCTGGGCGTGACCGCGATGCACGCCGTCGAACACCCCGATGGTGAGGACACACCGGCCCCAGTCCGCGGGCATCTCCTCGAGACTTCGCCATCTCTGCACACGGGAAGCCTACGCAAAGCGCGTCACAGACAATATTCGGCGGTGCGGATCTTCACGGCCGGAAGCATGTCCGTCACCCTGCGTTCACCACTCCGGACCGCCCGCCGGCGTGGCCCACCCGGAGATGAACCAGTGCTGGCGGCCGGTATCGGGTTCGTACCATCGGCGTGGAAGTCTTCCGACGTCGGCTCCATAGACATGGATACCGACGCAAGGGGTCTCGCTCCCGCAGTTGACTCGGTGGACGTCGTCGTCGGTGGTGCAGCAGATCGTCACCTGACCGCGATGCCAGTCGTGCTCCACGGTCGCCACGAGCGGGATGTCCGGGGCTGCGGGTTTGACATAGCGGGTCTCGTGTTCGACACCGGAGTAGATTCCGACCACTCCCCAGGTCTCGTGTCCGTGGACGGGCGTGGTCTGACCGACATTCCACACCGCCGACACGATGCTGAACGATCCATCGGTCGCGACATGGAGCGGGTACACCACATAGTGGTCCGCATGCGGCTGCGTGAATTCGGGCGGAAGGGTGACATCCGAAGCCAACAGCGCCCGAAGCCGGTCGGCTACCAGAGTTGTCAGCCGGTGTTCGTCGCTGTTGCCGTGGACCAGGGCGTCCACGTCGCCGGCGAACCGGGTCAGATCGGTGGCACCGCGGCCGGTATGGATGCAAGTCATCGAGACTCCTCTCCGTCTCCTCGGTGGAGGCCGCTCCGATAAGCCCTTCAGCACCAAGTGATCAAGCCCTTTCAGCACCAAGTAGAGTCGCGCCGCGAGCGTCGAACATGAGGAATTTGTCCCATTTTCGGGAGTGCTACCGGCGGGGGCGGAGCGTCGTCTCCGAAACAGCGTCGGCGTAGCGTGAGTAGGCGCGACGACAGGAGACGATCGTGGCGCCGTTTGTTTCCAGAAGAGAGGTCCTGGCGGCACTTTCGATTGCGATCGATCTGGGCTTGGGCCAGCCGATGGAGCACATGCTGCGGTCCGCGGTCATCGGGACCCGGCTTGCCGATCTGCTGCGCCTGACCGAGGAGGAGCGGTCGGCCGTCTTTCATACCTCGCTGCTGATGTGGATCGGATGCCATGCCGATTCGCACGAGTACGCGCACTGGTTCGGCGACGACATCACGGTTCGCCACGACAGCTTCGCGGTGGATTGGTCGGGATTGCCGTATCTCCGTTTCCTGCTCCGCAATGTCGGACGCGGGTTGCCGTTGGGCAAGCGGGCGCAGATCGGCGCGACGCTGATCAAGGACGCCAGGGGCAACCTCGGCAAACTCGTGCGGTCACACTGCGCTTCCGCATCACTGCTGGCCGAGCAGTTCGGCCTGGGCGAGGAGGTCGCCGCCGCGCTGCGTTTCGCCTTCGAACGGTGGGACGGGCGTGGACTGCCGAACGGAGTTGCGGGCACCGACATCCCGATCGTGATGCGGGTCGTCCAGCTCGCCGATGTCGTCGAGGTGCCCCATCGCGCCGACGGCGTCGACGCGGCGATCACGGTGGCCCGCAGCCGAAGCGGCGGACAGCTCGACCCGCAACTGGTGTCCGTCCTCGCCGGCTCGGCACGGGACCTGCTCGGCCTGCCGGACGACGCGTGGTCGGCGGCCGCGGCCGCACTGCCCGATCCGGATCGGATCGTCACCTGCGCCGAACTCGATACGCTGTTGCAGGCGCTCGGCGACTTCGTCGACCTGAAATGTCCTTTCACCCTTGGTCATTCGCGTGGGGTGGCCGACCTGGCGCATGCCGCGGCGAGCTGCGCCGGACTGGGCCCGGCGGATGCGGACCTGATGCGCCGGGCAGGGTATGTCCATGATCTGGGCCGCATCGGCGTGTCCAACCACATCTGGGAGAAACCGGGATCGCTCACCGCCTCCGAATGGGAACGCGCGCAGATGCACCCCTACCTGACCGGCCGGATCTTGAGACGCGTGGGCGGTCTCGAGGCGGTCCGGACCGTCGCGGAACGGCATCATGAGCACCTGGATGGCTCGGGGTACCCGAACGGTCTCACCGGCGGTGCGCTCTCCGTGAACGACCGGCTGCTCGCAGCCGCGGTGGAATACCACAGCTCGCGGGAACCGCGACCGTATCGGGTGGCCCTCGACCCCGATCAGGCTGCTCGCCGGCTGCGCCGCGACGCAGCTGCCGGGCACCTCGAACCGACCGCGGTCGAGACGGTGCTGGAAGCCGCTGGACACCGGCGGTCCCGGCGACCCGCACGCCCGTCCGGTCTGACCCCCAGGGAGACCGAGGTACTGATCAACGTGGCCTGGGGTCGATCGAATCGGGAGATCGCGAAGGCCCTCGGCGTTTCGGAGAAGACGGTCCGCAATCACGTCGAACACATCTACAGCAAGATCGGTGTCACGAACCGGGTCGGGGCGAGCTTGTTCGCGACGCAGCACGGCATGGTCAGCCCGGTGTCACTGTGAACCGGAAAAAGGGGCGAATGCCTCATGACCACCCGGGCCGTCCCGACGACGATCGTTGCATGACGACCATCAAGAACCCCAGAGCCGCGGCGCAGGCGACGCTCGACCGACCGGCGCTCTGGCCTGGCACGGACGAACGGCTCGCCGGTTACGGCGTGATGGGTATGCCATTCGAAACCGGGGACTACCTGGCGCTGCGGCATTTCGCCGCCACGTCGATCGGTTCGGGCTATCGCGCTGTGTGGCACCGGAACCCGGCCGGCGAATGGACCTTCTACTCCGACGTGGCGCCGGAATTCAGCTGTGCCCGGTACTTCTCCGACGGCGGCTCGGCCACCACGGTCCGCACCCCGATCGATATCGAGTGGATCGGCCCGTACTCCTTGGAGGTCCGGATTCCCGGCATTCTCGAGTGGCGGATCGACCTGGAGGCCACCGGCCGTACCCGCCTGCTGAGTGCCGTGGGACGCCACACCCCGGCCGCGGTATGGCGTAGCGACCGTTGTCACCGGATCATGGCCAAAAGCGTGGGCCCGATGCTGCGGGTCGGGCATATCCGCATGAGCGGAACTACCCCGAACGGGCAGCACTTCGCGGCCGGACCGATGCTGATGTGGCTCGTCTCCGCCAGCCGGGCGCGGTTGCGCGGGGCCGATCTCGGCGCGCCCGCTCCGCTGCCACAGCAGCAGCAGCTCGGCGATTTCTGGCTGCCGCAACGCGGCGTGTTCGTCGTCGCGAAAGCCGCGTTCGAATCGTTCGACCCGGCCAGGCACCTGGCCCCCGCCGCCGCGGCGTGATCGCGGGCAACGCCGTCGGTCATCGATGTTCGAAGGCCGCGATTTCGACATCCGGATCGTTCCGGCGCCGGTAGGTTAGGGCCTGCGGGAAGTGAAACCAAAGGTCAGGAGTGTGCCTCGATGACCTGGACTACCGGCCCGGTCATACCCTGGATCAGCCCTCGGTCGGCCCACCGACAAGCCGTGGCGGCGGGCCTGGTCGTGATGTGCCCCGACCCGCTCAACGCCGAGACGCCGGTTTCCGAGCTGGGGGGCGGCGTCACTCCGAACGTGCGGTTCTACCAGCGGAATCATTTCCGGATTCCGGATCTCGACCCGGCCGACTGGCGGCTTCGGGTCGCCGGGCATGTCACACATCCGTCGACGTGGACTCTGCCGGACCTGCGCCGAATGCCGTCGCAGACGCGGATTGTCACCCTCGAGTGCGCCGGCAACGGCCGATCGGCCCTGGATCCACCGACGCCGGGAGAGCAGTGGGGACTCGGCGCGGTCGGCACCGCGGCATGGACCGGAGTGCCCCTGCTCGACGTGCTCGCGCAGGCGGGTCCCGCGCCCGGAGCCTGCGAGGTGGTGTTCCGCGGTGCGGACAGCGGGCCGGTCGACCAACATTCGGGAACGATCCGCTTCGAGCGCAGCCTCGACCTGACCGATGCCCGGCACAGCGGGGCGTTGCTCGCCTACGCCATGAACGGTGAGCCGCTGTCGGCCCTCCACGGCCGTCCGCTCCGGCTGGTCGTTCCGGGCTGGTACGGGGTGGCATCGGTGAAGTGGCTCACCGACATCGAGGTCCTCGACCATCGGTTCGCCGGGTTCTTCCAGACCGAAAAGTACTGCTACGAGTGGGAGCGCGGCGGGCAGGTCGTCACCGAGCCGGTGCGCCTGCAAGAAGTACGGTCCGTGATCACGGTTCCTGCGTCGAACGCCGTTGTGCGCCCCGGACCGCTCACCATCCAGGGTGTCGCCTGGTCCGGGCTCGCCCCGATCACCGGCGTCGAGGTCTCGATCGGCGGCGGGAGCTGGCAGCAGGCTCGATTGCGGGGGAAGCAACTGCCGGACAGCTGGCGCGAATGGGATCTCGTCACCGCTGTCGATGCCCCCGGAACGACGACCGTGCGGGTGCGGGCGACGGATGCGGCCGGCCACACCCAGCCCGACCAGCCCGCATGGAATCGGTTGGGGTACGGGGCAAACGCGGTCCACTGTGTGCCGATCCACGTCGCGCGATAGCGGACCCGCCCGCCGAACCGTGCTCCCTACCAGCGAGCGCGCCGATGTGTGAAACCGCGCGAGGTGTGCCTAAGCTCGGGTACGTGCCCGGAAAACGAGACATCGCCACCCGCCGCGAGCTGGCCGATCCGTCCGCACCTTCCGAACCCCACAGCAAGACCGCGACCGTCGCCCCGGTGCTGTCCTCGGTCGCCCAGGACTACCTGAAAGTGATCTGGACGGCGCAGGAGTGGTCGCAGGAGAAGGTGTCGACCAAGCTGCTCGCCGAGAAGATCGGCGTCTCCGCCTCCACGGTGTCCGAGGCCGTCCGCAAGCTCGCCGACCAGGGGCTGGTCGAACACGCCCGCTACGGGGCCATCACGCTCACCGAGGACGGCCGCCGCGCCGCGATCGCCATGGTGCGCCGGCACCGGCTCATCGAGACCTTCCTGGTCAATGAACTCGGCTACGGCTGGGACGAGGTGCACGACGAGGCCGAGGTGCTCGAGCACGCCGTCTCGGAGACGCTCATGGATCGCATCGACGCCAAGCTCGGCCACCCCGACCGGGATCCGCACGGTGATCCGATTCCCTCGGTGGACGGCGCGGTGCCCACTCCCCCGGCCCGCCAGCTCAGTGATTTCGGCGCCGGCGAATCCGGCCGGGTGGCACGGATTTCCGACTCCGATCCGGCCATGCTGCGCTACTTCGATTCGCTCGGCATCGCGCTGGACACACCCATCGCCGTGGTGGAGCGGCGCGATTTCGCGGGCACCATCGCGGTGCAGGTCGACGACCGCACGATCGACCTGGGAAGCATTGCGGCCGAAGCGATCTGGCTCAGCGAAGCGCACTGAACGGGCGGCCGGCAACTCTGTCGCGGTCAGGCGGGCGCGGCCGGAGTCGCCCGGGAGGTGAGGGCCGCGAGCAGCGAGGAGACCTCGGCGGGCACGTACGGCTGACTCCATCGATACGTCCGAGTCCGGGTTCCGTCGCTGACGGTGAGTTCGTAGCTGAACCCATCGGGAACTCCGGTCCCGGCCGATCCGGCGGGGTCGCCGGTGAGCAGCCCCGCCGCGATCGTGGCATCGCCGGGCGGCAGGTCGGCGGCATCGACCTCGGCGGTCAAGTCCAGACCGGCCAGCCCACCCGACCGTCGATAGGCGATGCGTATCGGCGACATACGAACGAGCGTAGTCCCGATGCGATCACTGCACCGGAACCTTCACCGCGTCCCAGCCGGCCCGCACCGCGTCCGCTTCGGTACTCGTGGCACCGAAGCGGGTGCGCGCGTTCTTCAGCGTGAGGGTCGCGAAGCCGGTGAAGGTGCTGTTGGGCTTGAGCCTCGGGTCGTTGAGGGTTTCGTACCAGATCGTGCCCGGCGCCTGCCATGCCGGTCCGCCGATCGTGAGGGCGGTGACGGCGAACGCGCGGTTGGGGATTCCGGAGTTGATGTGGACACCCCCGTTGTCCGATGTGGTCTGCACGAAGTGGGCCATGTCCGCCGGCTGATTGTCGTGCTTGTTGGCGGTGCCCGGTGCTTCCATCGAGCGCAGCGCCGGTGTCAGCAACGGCCCCACGATATCGGCGCCGATGAGCCAGTCCGCCTGCGCGGCGTTCTGGCCCAGGTGGTACTGCTTGACCAGCGACCCGAACACGTCGGAGATCGATTCGTTCAGCGCACCCGACTCGCCCGAGTAGATCAGGTTCGCTTCGTGCTGGGTGACGCCGTGGGTCAGCTCGTGGCCGATCACGTCGATTCCCCGGGTGGTGTCGGTCAGGATCTGGCCGTCACCGTCGCCGAAGAACATGTGCCCCTGACCGTCCCAGAACGCGTTGTCGAAGGCGGTGCCGTAATGCACCAGCCCGGCGATCGGCATACCCTGGCCGTCGATCGAATCTCGTTGAAACACATCCCAATACAGCGAGTAGGTGGCGCCGAAGCCGTCCCACGCCGCGTCGGCGGAGGCGTCCCCGGACGGCGGGTCGCCCTCGTGCCGGACCAGTGTGCCCGGACCCGGGCTCTCCGAGTGCCGCTGGTCGTAGATCCAGCGGTGCGGGGTGCCGCCGGCGGCGGCCAGCGCGAGCCGGACGGGCGCGACGAGCCGGGCGGCGACCTCGGCACGAGCTTGCCTGAACGAACTGTCCCGGTCCAAGGCCGTCAAGACCGCCAACCGCTGCTCGTGCGTCGCCTCCCTCGCCAGCGAGACCAGCAGGTCGGGCGGCAGAATGCAGGCGAGCGAATGCCTTCTCATGATGTCTCCCCCTTGGTTCTCAGGCGCGCACGAGGCTGCGGTTCGCCGGATCGGAGATCCAGTCGAGCAGGCCCTTGACGTCCTGGGTGAAGTACGGCCCGTATTCCACGGTGTCGCCGTCGTTGATGTGAAAACTCTGCAGCCCGTTCGCATATTGGCGCGCCGAACCGTTGAAATCGGTGATCCACGGTCCACCGCTGCTGCCGTGCTCCATATTGTCGTTGCTCAGCCCGATGGTGCCGGTGGTCGAACTGGATTGCACCGTGCCCAGGGCCTCGTCCATCTTGTTGCCGTCGAACGGCGGGCTGGGTGTCGCGGGGTAGCCGACCGCGTCCCAGACCCGGCCCGCGGTGGCGGCGTTCCACAACAGCCCCAGCCAGCCCACCTGATTTCCCGGGGCGCTGTCGAACCAGATCATTCCGTAGTCGAAGGCGCGGTCCCCGTTCTGAGTCCACGCCGTCCAGGCCGCGGCCGAGTTGTAGTTGAAGCTGTAGGCCGGGTCCGAGGTGGCGCGACTGGGATAGGACGGGAAGAACGCCAGATTGGTGGACCAGTTGCCATTGCCGAAGACGCAGTGGCCGGCGGTGAGCAGGACGTTCGGCGCGACGAACGCCGCCGATCCGGCGAAGTTGCTGTTGTCCTGGGTGAAGAACAGCTTGCCGCAGGTGGTGTACGGGTAGGCGAGCGGGTTCAGTACCGGGTCGGCGTCGCTGGTGCCGCCACGGCCCGAATCTCGGTGCGCGCGTGCGGTTCCATTGTGACCCGCCGCAGTATGTCCGGCCTTTCCGGATGGCTGCGGTGCGATCGACTGCCGGGGCCGTGCGGCCTTACGCTCCCGCGGCAGCGGAACCGGGATGGCCGCGGCTCGGCGTTCAGGGGTCCAGTATTCTTCGCCGGCCTCGACGCCGGCCATGTCGGCCGGGCCGGATCCGACCACGTAGTTCTCGTTGTCGCGTGATGTGCTCATTGCGGTGGTCTCCTCTTCGGGCGGTTTCCAGCAGGGTCGAAATTGCGGGATCATCGAATGACCCAGCCGGAGAAGGAATTCGGAGGCCGCGAGAAGCCACAGCCCCCTCACCCCCGAGGCCGGTATGGATGGGCCCGTTTCGCCCCTCTCCAGGGTGAGCCGGTCCGACCCGAAGGGCATGAGTACTCGGCTACTCGAATCGGCGCGTCGGCAATCGGGCAGCATCCGGAGAACCACCGGCGCCGAGATCAGACGAGGCGGTGCCCGCCGTCCACGTGCAGCACGGTGCCGGTGACGAAACCGTTGCCGATGACCGAAAGCACGGCGGCCGCAATGTCGTCCGGTCGCCCCAACCGCCTGGCGGGCAGCTTCTCGGCCATGGCCGCCAGCCGTTCCTGCTTGTCCTCCCAGGGCATCGACTCCCAGATGTCGGTCAGCACCCAGCCGGGCGACACCGCGTTCACCCGAATCGGGCTCAGCTCCACCGCCAGCGCCCGCGTCAACCCCTCCAGCGCGGCATTCACCGCCGCCACCATGGCCCCGCCCACCGCCGGGCGGTAGGCGGCGATTCCGGAGATGAAGGTGAGCGAGCCGTTCTCCGTCAACCGCGCGTGCTTGGCCAGCAGCATCGACCCGATCAGCTTGGTCTCGAGAAAGCCGCGCCCGTGCTCGAAATCGAAGGTGGCGACGGGTCCGTACGCCCCGGCCAGATCGGCGGCGGTGGTGATCACATGATCGACGGTCCCGACGGTCTCGAACAACCGCGAAACCTGTTCCTCGTCAGCGACATCCGCGACGAAGGCACTCACCTTCCCATTCCCGAGCTCCCGCACCGCGTCGGCCAGCCGCTGCTCCGACCGGCCGATGATGATCACCTCGTTGCCCGCCGCCAGCAGGGCGTCGGCGATCGCCTGGCCCATGCCGGAGCCGCCGCCCACCACGACCGCCCGTCCGACCTGTGTTCCGAATCCGTTGTCTGTCATGCCATCTAGCAAACCGGCGGCGCACACCCCGCGTCCACGACGCGCGGTCGAACAGCCGTGAGGCCGGGGCTAACACCGCAGGCCGCCCGCGTCCGCCAGGGCGGGAATGCCGCGAGCATGGCCGCCGGCGCCCGCTGGTCCGGGTCGGCGAACGCGGCCACCTCCGGCGCGGTGGCCGTTTCTCGAAGTCGAGGCCTGGGCGGTCAGCTGGAACCGAGGCGGAGGCCGCCGGCGAGGGCGTCGGCCATGGTGTGCAGCAGGGGGTTTCGGGTGCTGGTGCGCCAGGCGGCGGCGTAGGTGATGACCAGGGGGCGGGGTTGCAGGGGCCGCCAGACCAGGCCGGGGACCGTCGCGGTGCGGGCGGAGCCGACGCCGATGGCCCCGGGGCGGAGCGGGAGCAGCTGCAGCATCTGGGCGTGGCTCATGGCGCTGTCGCTGAGGACGACGGTCGCACCCCGCTCGCGCAATTGCGACAGCACCGAGTCGTGGACCTCGGGGGCGGCGTCGCGGGCGAACATGATGAGCTCGTGGTCGCCGAGGTGCGCCGGTTCCACCGAAACCGCCGCCGCGAGCGGGTGTTCGCGGGACATGACGATGCCGAGCTCCTCGTCGGCGATGGGGGTGCAGGTGAGGTGATCGGCCAGCCGGACCGGCATGCGCAGCACGGCCAGGTCGACCTCCTCCCGATCCAGCAACCGCGCCTGGTCGCCGCTGGTACCGGTGGACAGCGTGATGCGCACCCCCGGCTGGCGGGCCTTGAGCAGCGCCTCGAGCCGCCCCGGCAGCCAGGCGGGGGCGCCGTTCACGATGCCGAGGCGGAACACCGCATTGCCGGGCTGGGCGACCGCGCGGGTCTCGCGCAGCGCGGTCTCGGCCGCCTCCAGCACATTCCGGGCCGTCTTCAACAGCACCTCACCCGCGGCCGTCAGCTCCACGCCGTGACTGCCGCGGATCAGCAACGGTCCGCCGACCTCACGTTCGATGGCCCGGATCTGCTGGCTCAACGTCGGAGTGGAGATGAACAACCGCTCCGCCGCGCGCCGGAAATGCAACTCCTCCGCCACCGCCACGAAGTACCGCAACTGCCGCAATTCCACCCTTGAAGAGTAGGCGGCCACGCGGCCGCGCGAACAACCCGCCGGGCACCGGAATCGCCTCGGAATTCGGGGGCGCTACGCCCAGCCCGGGATCGGGGCGGGGGAGGTGACGGTGGCCCAGCGTTCGGCGATGCGGCGGCCCTGGAAGCGCCACAGTACGAAGCCCTGGAAGCTGAGCGGCTGCCCGGTGGCGCGGTCGGTCCAGCGCCAGATGTTGCGGCACATCACCCGGTCGCCCTCGGCGAGCATCTCCACCACCGTGACGTGCAGGTCGGGCATGGCCTCGTACATGCCGAGCATCATCTTCTCGTCGCCGGTCAGGTCGGTGGGGCGGCCGCCGGGACCGTCGTGGTCGACGAAGTCGGGGGTCATATTGCGATGGATGACAGCGGCATTGCGCCGGTTCACGAACTCCTCGAAATGGTCGGCGACGAACTGCTTCATGGATTCGAGGGAGAGGTCGGTGGGCATCTTCGCCTCCTCTGCGCGGCCGGGCGACCTTCTCCATGGTGCGCCCGGTCGCCCACGCGGCGTGAGGGATTGGGCAGCGCGATGTCGGCGATTGGGCAGCGCCATGCCAGAAGAGATCAGTCAGTGCCATGCCAGACGGGATCGGTCGTGCCACGCCGGCAGACCGGGCCGCCTCAGAGATTCGCGGGGCGGACCACCATGACCGAGGAGGCGCGTTTGCCCGATTCCTGGAGCAGCGCGATGGCGTGCCCCTCGGGATCGACGGCGGCGTAGACGCCGGGCAGGCCGATCGGGTCCAGCCAGCGGCCGTTGCGCAGGTCTTCGGCCTGGGCGGCGGTGATGTCGCGGACCGGGAAGGCGGCGCGCACGGCCGTGTCGATGTCCAGGCTCAGCAGCGGTTCGCCCGCCTCGGCGGCCGCGGCCAGCTGGTCCAGGGTGCGGGCGTGCTCGAGGGTGAAGGGGCCGACGCGGGTGCGGCGCAGTGCGGTGAGATGGCCGCCGACGCCGAGCTTTTCACCGAGGTCGCGGGCCAGGGCCCGGATGTAGGTGCCGGAGGAGCACTCCACCTCGACGTCGAGATCGACGAATCGGGTTGTGCCGGTGTCGATATCGCGGCGGGCGAGGACGTCGAAGCGGCTGACGGTGACGGGGCGCGCGGCCAGCTCCACGTCCTCACCGGCGCGGGCGCGCGCGTAGGCGCGTTCGCCGTTGACCTTGATGGCGCTGACGGTGGCGGGCACCTGCTGGATGTCGCCGGTCAATGTGGCGATGTGCGAGGCGATCTCGGCGTCGGTGAGATGCCCGGCCGCGGTGGTCGCGGTGACCTCGCCCTCGGCGTCGTCGGTCACCGTGGACTGCCCGAGCCGGATGGTGGCGGTGTACGCCTTGGTGGTCAGGATCAGCTGCCCCAGCAGTTTGGTGGCCCGTTCCACACCCAGCACCAGCACCCCGGTGGCCATCGGGTCGAGGGTGCCGGCGTGCCCGACCTTCTTGGTGCGCAACAGCCTTCGGCTCTTGGCGACCACGTCGTGGCTGGTCCAGCCGCCGTCCTTGTCGACGATCAGCAGGCCGCCGAAGGCGTCGACCAGCGGCGGCAGCTTCTCGCGCTTGGCCTGCACCGCGCCCATCAGGCCTCCACGATCGCGGTCAGGATGAGGCCGTCGCTGATCAGCCAGCGGCCGTCGAAGGAGGTCAGCGGACTGCCGCCGTCGGTGACCGAGCCGGGGACGAGCAGCTCGGTATGGAAGGTACCCACGCCGCGGCCCGCGGACTCCTCGTCCACGGTGAAGGTGATGTGCGCGTCCTCGAAGCCCAGCCACCGGCCGGTGAGCGGGAACCACGCCTTGTAGGTGGCCTCCTTGGCGCAGAACAGCAGCCGGTCCAGATGCAGATCGGTGCCGGGCAGCACGGTCCGCAGCCACTGCCGCTCGGGCGCCAGGCTCACCGAGTCCAGGATGCCGTCCGGCAGCTGACCGTGCGGTTCGGCATCGATGCCGATGGACCGGAAGCGCAGTTTGTGGCCGAGCGCCGCGGCCCGGTAGCCGTCGCAGTGGGTGAGGCTGCCGACGATGCCGCGCGGGAACACCGGTTCACCGGTGCCGCCCTTGCCGATGGCGACGGCGGGCTCCCCCAGCTGGGCCAGCGCCAGCCGGGCGCAGTAGCGCGCGCCGATGAAGTCCCGGCGCCGCTTCTCGACCGCGCGGGCAATCAGGTGCTCCTCGCCGGGGTGCGGTTTCAGATCCTCCGGGTATGCCGTCAGTTCGGCTGCGGCGACCCCGTTGGGCAGGATCCTGCCGAGTATGCGCGCCGACTCCGTCGCCGCGACTGCCCGCTCCTCGATGACCCGCCTCCTGCTCGCTTCCGGCACTGCCGAATCGAGCCTACCGGGCAGGCGCGGGCGGCTCCGCCGGTCATCCGGGAGCGCTCTTCGCCGGACACCGCCGCGGGTCCGTTGCTAGGCTTTTGCCAGCTCATATCCAATCCGCAGTCCGCAACCATCGCGGCGCTCCCGGCGAGTCCGCGAGGCAGGAGGCGCGATATGACCGTCGAACCATCGAAACGGACCGGCTCCGCGCCGGCCGGATTCATCGGTCCCACCCGCACCATGACCACCCTGCGCGTCAACGGCCACGACCACTACGCCGTGCTCGAACCCCGCACCAGCCTGCTGGACGCACTGCGCGAGCACCTGCACCTGACCGGCACCAAGAAGGGCTGCGACCAGGGCGCCTGCGGCGCCTGCACGGTGTGGATCGACAATCGGCGGGTGCTGGCCTGCCTGACCCTGGCGCTGGCCGCCGAGGGCCGCGAGATCACCACCATCGAGGGCGTGGCCGACGGGGACCGGCTGCATCCGGTGCAGCGGGCGTTCCTGGCGGCCGACGGATTCCAGTGCGGCTACTGCACTCCCGGCCAGATCATGTCGGCCATCAAATGCATCGAGGAGGGCCACGCCGAATCCGAGGCCGAGATCGCGGAGTGGATGAGCGGCAATATCTGCCGGTGCGCGGCCTATCAGAACATCCGGGAGGCCGTCGGCCGGGGCCGGGACGCCCTGCGGCGCGAGGACGGTGAGCTGCCGTGAAGCCCATCTCCTACGCCCGGCCGACCACCGTCGAACAGGCGGTGAGCACCGTGACCTCCAGGCCCGCAACGGTTTTCCTGGCGGGCGGCACCACACTGGTGGACCTGCTGCGCACCGGCGCGCTGGAACCGGACAATGTCGTGGACATCACCTGGCTGCCGCTGGGCGGAATCCAGCACACCGCCGACGGCGGGCTGCGCATCGGCGCGCTCGCCACCATGAGCGAGGTGGCGGCGGAATCCGGTGTGGCCGAACGCTATCCGTTCCTGTCACAGGCGCTGCTCCAGGGCGCGTCGCCGCAGTTGCGGAACATGGCGACCATGGGCGGCAACCTCATGCAGAAGGTGCGGTGCTCGTATTTCCGGGATCCCGCCAGCGCCTGCGACAAGCGCGATCCCGGGTCGGGCTGCGATGCGATCGACGGGTCGCACCGGGGGCACGCGGTGCTCGGGACCGGGCAGCGGTGCTTCGCGACCCATCCCTCGGATGTGGCGGTCCCGTTGACGGCGCTGGAGGCGACGGTCACCGTGTGGGGTCCGCGCGGGGAACGCACGATCGCCTTCGACGACTTCTTCCTGCTGCCCGGCCGCACTCCGCAGCTCGAGCATCCGATCGCCCCCGACGAACTGATCACCCGCATCGATGTGCCCGCACTGCCGTTCGCCCGCAACTCGCACTATCTGAAGGTGCGCGACCGGGAGTCCTACGAGTTCGCGCTCGCCTCGGCGGCGGTCGCGCTGAGTGTCGCCGAGGGCACGGTGCTGGATGTGCGGATCGGGCTGGGCGGTATCGCGACCAAGCCGTGGCGGGCCCGGATCGCCGAGCAGTTGCTGATCGGGGTGTCCGCGACCCGGGAGAACTTCGACCAGGCCGCGGCGACCGAGGTGCAGGGCGCGGACACCTCGCATCCCATGAACGCGTTCAAGGCGGAACTGGCGCGGCGGACGCTGGTGCGGGCGCTGGAAACGGTGTCACCACAGCCGCTTTCGGGAGCGACGCGATGACCGCCACCGCGGCCCGGCCGCTGATCGGGCAGGGATTCGATCGGGTCGACGGGCGCGCCAAGGTCACCGGGGCGGCGCAGTACACCGCCGAGGTGCCGCTGCCCGGCCTGGCGCACGCGGTGATCGTGGGCGCGCGAATCGGCAGCGGCACAGTGCTTTCCATCGACAGCGGGCCCGCGCTCGCGGCGGGGGCGGTCGCGGTGTACACGCACGAGAACCTGCCGAAGGTGACGGCCATCCCGTCGCAGTGGCCGTCCGGCTTCGGCGGACCCGCGCCCGGGCAGACCTTCTTCCCCTTGCAGGACGCCACGATTCACTACTACGGCCAGCCGATCGCCGTGGTGGTCGCGGATACCTTCGAGTCCGCCCAGCACGCGGCCGAGCTGGTGACGGCCGACTACGACGCGCAGCAGCCGCTCATCCGGCTCGAGGACGGACGCGACGCGCAGTATCAGCCGAAGACGGTCTTCTGCGGTCTCGTCCCGGCCGTGCAGTCGCGCGGGGACTTCGAGGCGGCGGCCGACACCGCGGTCCACACCGTCGACGCCACTTACCATTTCGCCGCCAACCACCACAATCCCATCGAGTGCTCGGCCACCGCGGCGAGCTGGGACGGCGACACCGTCACCGTGTACGACGCCACCCAGGGCGTGAGCGCCACCCAGGCCACGGTGGCCGCGTACCTGGGCATCTCACCCGCGAATGTGCGAGTGATCGCGCACTACGTGGGCGGCGGCTTCGGCGCCAAGGCCCTGATCTGGCCGCATGTCACGCTCGCGCCCATGCTCGCCCGGGAACTGGGCCGCCCGGTCAAGGTGGTGCTCACCCGCGAGCAGATGTTCTACGGCACCGGATTGCGGGAGGAACAGGAGCAGCGGGTCACGCTGACCTGCGACGGCCAGGGCACGTTCACCGGGTTGCGGCACCACAAGCTGTCCGTCACCTCACCGTTCGACGACTGGGCCGAGGTGTCGCTGGGCGTGGCCGGGCAGGCGTACGCGATTCCGCACTGGGACGGGCAGTATCGCCTCATTCGCGGCAACCTCATGTCGCCGACGTTCACGCGCGGGCCCGGCGAGGCCTCCGGCATGCTCGCCATGGAGTGCGCCGTCGACGAGCTGGCCGCCAACATCGGCATGGACCCCATGGCATTGCGATTGCACAATCACGCCACCATCGACCCGGCGAGCGGGCATCCGTGGAGCTCCGACGGGTACGCCGAATGCGTGCGCACCGCCGCCGAACGCTTCGGCTGGTCCAGCGAGACCGGGCGCGGTGCCCCGCGCGCCGACGGCCACTGGCTGCTGGGCTGGGGCATGGCCACCGCCGGATACCCGGTGTACGAGCCGGGACAGCCGCAGCGCGCCCATGCGCGCCTGCTCGCCGACGGGGCGCTGATCGTGCAGGCGGGCACCCAGGACTTCGGCACTGGCGTGGCCACCGCCATGGCGCAGGTCGCAGGGGACGCCCTGGGCGTCGAATTCGACCGCATCCGAATCGATATCGGCGACACCGACTACCCGAACATCGCGGCGGCCGTCGGATCGATGGGTGCGGGCATGATCAGCGCGGCCGTGCACACCGCGTGCACCGATCTGCGCAGGCAGTTGATCGCGCTCGCGGTCGGCGATCCGGAGTCGCCGCTGCACGGGCGGATCGCCCCGGAGATCGAGGCGCGCGGCGGGCGGCTGCGGGTGCGCTTCAATCCCGCTGTCGGCGAGACGTATTCGGCACTGCTGGCCCGGCACCATCTCACCGACCTGGAGACCATCGGCACCTGGCACCCGCCCACCGGCGATCTGCCGTTCGGGCGCATCAGTTTCGGCGCGCAGTTCGCCGAGGTGGCGGTGGATCCGGAACTCGGGCTGGTCCGGGTGCGGCGCATGGTGGGGGCCTTCGCGCCCGGGCGGGTGCTCAATGCCAAGCTGGCGCGCAGCCAGGTGCTGGGCGGCATGAACTGGGGGCTGTCGCAGGCGCTGCTGGAGGCGACGCTGCCGGATGCGCGCACCGGCGCGTGGGCCAATCCGTCACTGCTGGAATATCTGCTGCCCGTCAATGCCGACGCACCGGAGGTCGACATCTCCTTCGTGGAGGTCAACGACACGATCGTCAACCCGCTGGGTGTGAAGGGGCTCAGCGAGCTCGGCATGATCGGCGCGGCCGCCGCCATCGTGAACGCGATCGCGCACGCCACCGGTCGACGCATCCGCGAGTTCCCGGTGCGCATCGAACACCTGCTCTGAAAACCGGTGTCCCACCGGTGAATCGGGCCAGGCCACCGCGGCAACCGGCCGGCCCGATTCACCGGGTGTCAGACCCCGCGGCGGCGTTCGGCGGCTTCCTTCATCTTCAGAGCGGCGGCCTGCATTTCAGGGGTGATCTTGAAGTGGCCGCCCCACTCGTTGAGGGTGTCGCCGTAGTCGGGGACGGGGAGGATCTGGCGCAGCAGTTTGTCGGGGAGGCCGCGGCGCTGCCATTCGCGGGGGTAGCCGAGGGAGACCTCTTCGAAGCGGACGCCGTCGTACCAGGTGGTGCGGGGGATGTGGAGGTGGCCGTAGACGGCGCAGACCACGTTGTAGCTGGTGTGCCAGTCGGAGGTGAGGTCGGTGCCGCACCACAGGGAGAACTCCGGGTACCACATCATGTCGACCGGCTTGCGCAGCAGCGGGAAGTGGTTGATCAGCACCAGCGGGGTGTCGGCGGGCAGGGCGTCGAGGCGGCGCCGGGTGTACTGGACGCGGGCGTGGCACCAGGCGTCGCGGGTCAGGTACGGCTCGGCCGAGAGCAGGAACTCGTCGGTGGCCACCACATTGCGGTCCTTGGCGATGGCCAGGCCCTCGGCCTTGGTCTTCGCGCCCTCCGGCAGCCAGGAGTAGTCGTAGAGCATGAACAGCGGGGCCAGGGTGACCGCGCCGCCGAACTCCTCCGCGCCCGCGCCCTCCCACACCGGGAACGGGTCCTCCGGTGTGACGACGTCCACATCGCGGCACAGCGAGACCAGGTAGTCGTAGCGGGCCGCGCCGTGCATCTGCACGGGATCCTTTGCGGTGGTCCACAATTCGTGATTGCCGGGCACCCAGATGACCTTGGCGAAGCGGCCCCGCAGAGTCTCCAGGGCCCAGCGGATGTCATCGGTCTTCTCGCCGACGTCACCGGCCAGGATGAGCCAGTCCTCGGGGGAATCCGCGCGGATCGCCTCGACCACCGGTTTGTTGCCCTGATGACCGACATGGATGTCGCTCACCGCCATCAACTTCGGAATCACCCAGCTCCGCCTCTCTGTTCGCGACCGGTCCTCGCAGCAACAGACCCGGCCCCCACCAGATTCCCATGCGGGGCCATAGCGGCTCTCAGCGCACCCAGCGAATCCGGGCGTCCGGGCCGAATCCAGCGGCGACAGTGAGAGTTCCGGTGGCATCGCGCCGGCAGGAAGCCACGGCGACGTGACAGGGCCGCGGGATCTCGGACGGGATCCGCACCCCGCCGTCGATCTCGTAGCGCATATTGGTGACCTTCCACCGGCGCGCCCGGGGATCCTCGGGATCCACCGGCGGGGCGTCGGGGCGGGCCACCACCATCACCTCGGTGATACCGATCGGCCATTCGAAGACCAGCAGCCCGCGCTGTTCGGCCAGGCTGCGCGCGGTGGGCATACCGCTGGGCCGGTCGCCATCGGGCCCGCCACCCGCGGCATCCGGCTCGCCGCGCTGGGCCGTATCGCGGTCCGAATCCCCACCGGACCGGGCCATTTCGGAGGCCCGGCCGGAGACGGACGCCACCACCCCGTACACCGGCACCGGCCCGGCCGGCGCCCCGCCGTCCTCCAGCGCGGTGCCGCGGGTGCGGCCCACCACCCGCCACGACCCGTCGGCGAGCAGCCGCGTGACGCGATACTCCACCTGCGTGGTCCGCGACGGGAGCCAGGTGATCACCACCGTCCCGTCCGGCTTGCGGCTCACCGTCACCGTTCCCGGCGCGCCCACCTGCAATTCGGCCAGCGCCGCCAGCGCCTCGGCATGGTCGGCGCACACCTCGAGCACGGCCCGCACGGCCGGCATGCGCAGTCCCGGATCCGACGGCAGCGCCTCGAACAGCCGCCCCGCCTCCATCACCGCCGCCCGCGCCCGCCCGATCAGCAACTCCCGGCCCGCTCCCCGCGGATCGGGATTGGGCACGTCCGCCGCCCGCCGATCCAGGAAATCCAGATGCTCGCCCAGCGCCTCCACGAACCTCCGCCCCGCACAACAGGACACGGCCGCCCGCCAGTGCACGGCCGCCTCCGCCAGCACCCGCTCGACCTCTTCCCCCACCGCCCGCACCGACCGCGCCCCCGGACCGTCGTCCCCGACCGCGCGCCGCGCATCCGTGACGAATCCGGCCGCCTCCCTGGGCCGTCCCGCCCGCAACGCGGCCCGCGCCGCCCGCAACGCCGCCTCCCACGGCCGCCCCGCACCCGCACCGCTCGCCTCGCCCGTATAGGGCGTCCGCTGCCACTGCGCCGCCTCCGGTGCCTCTCCACGACCTCGAGCAGGTGCGCCACCGCCCGAATGCCATTGCCCGCCACCGGTTCCCGGCGCGTCGCCGGTGTCGGAGGCGGCCGGACCCTCACCCCGAGGGTTGCTCGCGGGGTCGCGGCCGAATTCGCTTCCGGCGTCCGCGCCGGTCCCCGATGGAGCACCATTCCCCGCAGAGCGGGTCGAAGTCGTTGTGGCGGAACTGGTCTGCGCGGGCCCACCCGAGCGGGACGGGGCGGCGAGGTGTTCGCGGCCTTCGACGGTGGTGCCGAGTTCGTCGGTGAGGGTGATGAGGATGCGTTCGGCGGCGGCGCGGTCGAGGCCGGCGGCGATGGCGATGCCGAGGAGGTAGTCGAAATCTGCTGCTACCAGAAGATCTTCGACGAGTACGGCGGCGCGGACCTGGGGGCGGAGCTGGTCGGTGACCGTCTCGGTGATGGCGAGGAGGTAGGCGTCGACCATCGCGCCGCCGGGCTCGAGGATGTCGCCGATATGGATGAGGAGTTCGTCGAGGACCACGCGGATCCGGCCCGGCGGCAGTTCGCGGGTGCGGGCGCGCAGGGCGCCGGCGCGCAGGCGGATCTCGTTGGTGTGGTGGGCGGCGGCGAATTCCATGCCGAGCAGGGCCAGCAGGGTGGGGACCGGATCACCGGGGAGCAGGCGCTCGTATTCGGCGAGGAGCGCGCGGATCTGCCGGCGGCGTTCGGAACTCAGGGCGGGCGCGGCGGGCGGCGATGCCGGTGCGGGCGCCTCGTCGATGATGCGGTGGCGGCGCACCCGGGCGGCGATCTCGGCCACGGTCAGCCCGCCCATCCGGCCGATGTCCTCGAGGCCGGGGATCTTGGCGGCGGGAATGCCGCCGTGCCGCGCCACCAGCCGCTCGATGGCGGCGTCGAGCATCTCGTAGCGCTCGGCCTCCCGCCGGGCCCGCAACTGCGTCACCCGATCGGCCTCGACGAGCCGGGAACCGGTGTGCAGCAAGGGTTCCGAGAGCTCGGCGTGCGCGTCCACCAGCAGCCCGGCCAGCACCCGGTACTTGGGATGGTCGCGCAGCTTCTGCCAGAACGCCCAGACCGCCTCGACCCGCGCCGCCACCTCGGCGTCGCTCAGCCGCGCGGCCTCCGCGAGCGGAATGTCGTACAGCTCGAAGGCATCCGACTCATCGAGCCCGCCCCGGCGTTCGACGGCAGCGAGGACGCGCTTGCGGTAGTCATTGGAATCGAAGGCATGCATGGCTTGTCGTCGGACAGCGTATACCGGTCAGGAGTTGCGACGCCGGGTGCGCTGCAACTGATCCAGTTCGCGCTCCACGTCCGCCTGCGACAGGGTGGCCCCGGTCTGCACCGAAAGCGTCAGCGGCAGATCGGCATCCACATGGTAGGCGGTCACGTGCAGCACGCCGTCGAATCCCATCTCGAAGGTCACCCGGACTTCACTGCCCTCCGGATACCCGGGTGGAATGTCCCGAATCCTGCCCTCCACCAACACCTTCGTGTCCTCGGGCCGCGTCGACGCCGCCTGCCCCTGCTGCTCCACGATGGTCAGCTCGATCTGATCCTGGTCCGCCCGCACCGTCCCGTAGGACCGCCGCACGCGAATGGGCAGGGCCTGATTGCGATGCACCAGCCAGCTGGCCGCCAGCCCGTTGAACGGACCCAGCGCCAGCACTCCGAAGCCGCGCGACACCACCGTGTCCACCTGGATCTCGATCATGCGGCGCACCAGGCTCACCGGCTGCCCGAACGAATCGGCCACCCGCGCCAGCGAGGCCTCCAGATCGCCGGGATCCGCCTCGCTCAGCCCGGCGCCGTCGCGTAGTCGCCCACGGGTCACCAGATCCGCGGCCACCAGCCGCTCCATCTCCAGCTTCTCGCCGTAGAGCGCGGCCCCGCGCGCCACCGACAGATCCGGATCGCGCAGCTCACCGATCAGCCCGAATTCCTTGTGCAGCTGCTCGGCCACCATCGGCATCCGCGACGAGCCGCCCACCAGCAGCAGCCGATCCACCTGCCGGACCCCGCGCTGCCCGGCCGCGGCCAGCACCGCCTTGGTGAGATCCACCGTGCGCCGCATGAGCGAGGCGGTCATGGCCTCGAGTTCGTCGCGGGTCAGCGGGATCACCGCCCGCGCGCCGTCGTGCGCGATCACCACCTCGGTGCTGTCGGCGGTGGTCAGCTCGCGTTTGGCCTGCTCGGCGGCCAGCACCAGCAGCTGCGAGCCGACCGAATCGTCCAGGGGGTCTTCGGCATCCGGATTGGCGGCGCAGAACCGCTGGGACAGGTGCAGCGCCAGCCGCTCGTCCCAGTCCGCGCCGCCGAGCTGATGATCGCCCTCCACGGCCAGCACCGAGATGCGGCGGTCGGCGAGTTCGATGACGGTGGCGTCGAAGGTGCCGCCGCCGAGGTCGTAGACCAGCACGGTCTCGCGCGCCGGCGACGCGCCGATCTCGATGCCGCCGTCCAGCCGCCCGAAACCGTAGGACAGCGCCGCCGCGATGGGCTCGGACAGCACGCCCGCCACCTCGAATCCGGCGTAGGTGCCGGCCTGGATGGTGGCCCGGCGCTCTTCGTCGCCGAAGTAGGCGGGCACCGTGATCACCACCCGCCGCACCGGTTCGCCGCCCGCGAATTCGGCATCGGCGGCAAGGCTTTTCAGAATGAGAGAGGAGACCGCGGGCGCCGACCACAGTTGCCCGTGCGCGCCGAACCGCCACTCCGCATCTCCCATGCGGCGTTTCACCAGCGTGCACACGTGATCGGGATCGAGGCGGGCCTGCCGGCGCGCGCCCTCCCCCACCACATGGTCGGTGGCGGAGGCGAACAAGACGACAGACGGGACGGTCGGTTCACCATTGAGCCCGATCAGCACTTCCGGCCGGCCGTCTGCGTCAATTGTGGCAATTGCCGAATTCGTTGTGCCCAGATCGATTCCATAGACCCCCACGACGGCGATGGTAGCAGCCGGGATCGACTACCGGGTCTATCGTTCGAGCATGACCGATCCATCCCCGGCGGCCACCCTCCCGGCCCTGCCCGCAGTGCCCGCCCCGACCGACCTACCGGCCACAACGCTCGACCGCATCACCGAACGCATCGACGACCTGGCCCGCGTCATCGCCCGGCAGGCCGCCACCATCGAGCGATTGGCCGACGAGGCGAAACTGAAGATCCGCGACGAGCGCGCCGAAGCCGACGCTCCCCTGATCCGCGACCTGTTCGCCCTGCACGGCCTGGCCCAGACCTTCGCCTCCACCACCGATTCGGAGCCGGACCGCCAGGGCTTCGAGACCATGAGCCGCCGGGTCGAGCGCATGCTGGCCGAGCGGGGCGGTGAGCTGGTGACGCCGTTCCGGGGCACGGACTTCGATCCGGACACCATGGAGGCCGCCGAGCTCACCGACACCGACGATCCGGCCGCCGACCGGACCGTGGAGTCGGTCATCCAGCCGGGGCTGACGATAGGAGATCGGTCCATCCGGCCCGCGAAAGTCGTTGTGCGCCGGTATCGCAGGGCCTGACCGTCCCCCACGGCCCGAAACTGACACTTGTTCCAGTAAGCGCAAGTGCTTAACCTCGGGCTCATGACCTATTCCGCCGCCACCGCGATCGTCACGGGTGCCGCCTCCGGCATGGGGAGAGCGCTCGTGACCCGGTTGCTGCAGGGCGGCGCGTGCGTCTATGCCGTCGACCGCGCGGTGGCGGGCCTGGACTCGCTGGCCGCGAGCAGCGCCGGCGACCTCACCACCATGGTCGCCGACGTCACCGACCGCGAGGCCCTCGCCGACGTGGTCGAGCGCGCCGTCGCCGAGCACGGGCGGCTCGACTTCATGTTCAACAATGCCGGCATCGTGGTCGGCGGCGATTTCGCCAAGATGACCGACATCGCCTGGAACCAGATCGTCGACGTCAACTTCTGGGGCGTCGTGCACGGCACCCAGCTCGCCTACACGCGCATGCTCGACCAGGGCGGCGGGCACATCGTCAATACCGCCAGCAGCGCGGGCGTCCTGCCGGTGGCGCGATCGGTCGCCTACACCGCCACCAAGCACGCCGTGGTCGGCCTGAGCACCGCGCTGCGCGCCGAGGCCGCCGAACACGGAATCAAGGTCAGCGTGGTGCTGCCGGGCGTGGTCGACACCGGCATCTTCGACAGTGCCGTGAACCTGCCCGGCTACGACTACCGCGCCTCCATCGACAAGCTGCCCTTCGCCAAGGTGAGGCCGCTCGCCGCCGCCGACGCGATTCTCGACGGCGTCGCGAAGAACAAGCAGTACATCAGTTTTCCCGCCTACAACCGCCTCATCATCGGGCTCAACAGGCTCCTGCCCGACGTGATGGCGCCGATCATCAATCGCGGAGGACGCACATGAATCAGCGTGGAGGACGCCCATGAAACAGCACTATCGCAGCATCGATGTCGGCGAGCCGATGACCCGATTCGCCCGGGGCTGGCACTGTCTCGGGCTGGCCGAGAGCTTCCGGGACGGAAAACCCCACTCGGTCAACGCCTTCGGCACCAAACTGGTGATCTGGTCCGACAGCAAGGGCGAGCTGCACGCCCTGGACGGGTACTGCCGGCACATGGGCGCGGACCTCGCCTACGGCAGCGTCAAGGACGACAATATCGCCTGCCCCTTCCACGATTGGCGCTGGCGCGGCGACGGCAAATGCGCCGCCATCCCCTATGCCCGCCGCGTTCCGCCGTTGGCGCGCACCAGATCCTGGATCACCTGCGAGGAGAACGGGCAGTTCTTCGTGTGGAACGATCCCGAAGGCAATCCGCCGCCGCCCGAGGTCGCCATCCCGCACATCGAGGGCATCGATACCGACGAGTGGAGCGACTGGGACTGGAACACCCTGCTCATCGAGGGCGCGCACTGCCGCGAAATCATCGACAACAACGTCGATATGGCGCACTTCTTCTACATCCACTACGCGTACCCGGTGTACTTCAAGAATGTGTTCGAAGGGCACGTCGCGACGCAGTTCCTGCACTCCAAGGGGCGACCGGACGTGCACGCGAAGTCGAACTACTCGCAGGAGATGTCGCTGTTGCGTTCGGAGGCTTCGTATTACGGGCCGTCCTACATGATCAACACCCTGCACAACGACTTCGGCGACAACACCGTCGAGGTGGTGCTCATCAACTGTCACTACCCGGTGACGCACAATTCCTTCGTCCTGCAGTGGGGCGTGAGCGTGCAGCGCATCAAGGGCCTGCCGCCGGAGAAGTCGGAGAAGCTGGCCAAGGCGTTCGGCAAGAGCTTCGGCGTCGGATTCCTGCAGGACGTGGAGATCTGGAAACACAAGACCCGCATCGACAATCCGCTGCTGACCCAGGAGGACGGGCCGGTCTACCAGCACCGGCGGTGGTACGAGCAGTTCTATGTCGATGTCGCCGACGTGAAGCCGGAGATGACCGACCGGTTCGAATACGAGGTCGACACCACCCACGCCAACGAGAACTGGCAGGCCGAGGTCGCCGAGAACCTCGCAAGGCAGGCCGCCGCCCAGGCGAACGGCGCGCCCGACTAGCTCCGGAGGGGGGCCGGGGCGCACTCCGCCTCGGCCGCCGATCCCGCTGCCGCCGAACGCATTTCTCCTAGGCGGCGCGGCGCGGCACCTCGGCCCCGACCCGCGCCCAGCGCCCGGACAGCGCCCGCCGGCTGACGGCGACCAGGCGCAGCAGCATGAAAGCGACCAGCCCGGTCCAGATTCCGCCGATCCCCCAGTCGTAGGCCAGCGACAGCCAGATCATCGGCAGGAACCCCAGCAGCGCCGACCCCAGCGTGGCATTGCGCAGGAAGGCGGCATCGCCGGCGCCGAGCAGCACGCCGTCGAGCGCGAACACCACTCCCGCCACCGGGATCATGGCGGCGAAGAACCACCACACCACGTGGGTGCGATCGAGCACCGACGGATCATCGGTGAACAAGCGCGGAATCACCGAGTATCCGGCCGCGAACACCGCCGCCAGCAGCACCGAGAAGACCGTGGACCAGCCGGTGATCCGCCGCGCCAGACCCTGTGCGCCGCGCACGTTTCCGGCCCCGAGCGCGGCACCCACCAGGGTCTGCGCCGCAATCGCCAGCGAATCCAGGGTCAGCGCAAGGAAATTCCAGATCTGTAGTACCAGCTGATGCGCCGCCACCGATGCCGCCCCGAACCGCGAAGCCACCGCCGCCGCCGACACGAACGACGCCTGGAACGCCAGGCTCCGCACGATCAGATCCCGCCCCAGCACCAGCTGCGCCTTCATGATCTCGAGATGCGGTGCGAGCGGCACCTTCGCCCGCCACAGCGCACTCACGAACAGCGCACCGGAAATCGACTGCCCCACCAGATTCGCGACCGCCGACCCCGCCAGCTCCATCCGCGGCGCCCCCAGCAGCCCGTGCACCAGCGTCGGGCACAACACCCCCGAAACCACCAGCCCCGCAACCACATACCTCAGCGGCCGCCGAGTCTGCTGCACCCCGCGCATCCACCCGTTCCCCGCCATCGACAACAGGATCAGCGGCACCCCGAACAACGCGATCCGCACCCACGACTCCGCCGCCCGCGCGATGTCGTCCCCACCCGCGATGGCCCGCGTGATCGGCCCCGCGCAGACCTGCACCACCAGCACGATCGCCAACCCCACCCCCACCGCGATCCAGCTCGCCTGCACCCCCTCGACAACAGCCGCCCGCTCATCCCCCGCCCCGTGCCGCCGCGCAGCCCGAGCCGTCGTCCCATAACTCAGGAACGTCAACTGCGAACCGACCTGCGCCAGTATCAATCCCCCGACGGCCAGCCCGGCCAACGCCAAGGCCCCCAGCCGCCCCACCACAGCCATATCGAACAGCAGATAAATCGGCTCGGCGACCAGCACCCCCAGCGTCGGCACCGCGATCCCGAGAATCCGCCGCGGCCCGGCCGCCGCAGCCTCAGCGCCCCGCACCGCTGCCGCGTCCTCCGCCGACGCGGCCACGAATGCCGGGTCCTCCCCGCCACCATCCACCACGCCGGCACTGCTCATCCGCCCACCATCCCACACCACCCCACCCAGCCGCACCGCGCCGCCACCCCACCCTCGAACCCGCTGATCCGCCCGTCACCACCGCTTTTCCAGATCCCGCAAGCAGCGAGACCCGTGCCGCCGGCCACCGATCGAAATCCATAGCCAAGAAAATATATGTCCGTTTCCGCATCCGACTCACCAGCAGCGGCGTTCTCGCCGACCGCCTTGGGCTGGGTCAGCGGACCAGGTTCGCCACCGATTCCTCGGCCACCCGAGGGAACTCGCTCGCGACCCCGGACAACTCGCACCTGCGAATTCGGCTCCGGCAGGCAGCTATTCGCGATGCCCCTCCCCCGGCACGGTCGTATCGCCGCGCGTATTCCCGTCGACTCGCGACGGCTCCTCGGGCAGGCTGGGCGGCATGGTGGATCTCGAGACAACAATCGCGGCGGTGACGGTCTATCCGGATCGGGCCCGAGTCACCCGGTCCGGCAAGGCGACACTGGACGCGGGCGAACATCGCATCCGCGTGTCACCGCTGCCGCTGGAACTGCTGCGCGACTCGATCCGCGTCGCGGGCCGGGGCGACGTGACGGTCCTCGGGGTGGACATCATCACCGAACGGCAGCCCGAGCCGGACGACGAACAGATCGCCGAGCTCACCTCCCGCAGAAACGAACTGGATGCCGCGCTGGCCGAACTCGCCGACGCCGACCGCGTCGCCGACGCCCGCATCGAATTCCTGCAGCGCCTGGTCCGCAAGTCCGCCGGGCACCTGGCCAAGACGACCGACGAGCGGGTCATCGCCTTCGGCGACAGTCTCGAGGCGCAATACGGGGCCGTGCACGCCGGACGCCGCGACCGAGAACGCCTGCGGCAGGAGCACATTCTGGACAAGCGGGCGATCGAGCGGCGGCTGGCGGACCTGGGCCGCAAGAACCGCCCCGACATCCGGGCCGCGGTCATCACCGTCGACGCCGCCCGGCCGGCCACCGCCGAACTGGAACTGTCCTATGTGGTGCCCGGCGCGCGCTGGACCAGCACCTACGATCTGCGCCTCGACGACAGGGGCCTGAGCTTGCGCTGGTTCGGACTGGTGCGCCAGCAGACCGGCGAGGATTGGCCCGCATGCCGCCTCGAATTGTCGACCGCCCGCCCGGCGGTCGCCCTGGACGTGCCCGAACTGGCCCCCTGGTACCTCAGCACCACGCCGCCCGAGCCGAAACTCATGGCCAGGCGGCACGCTTCCCGGTCCGGGGACTCCGACGGCGCGAACCCCACGCTCGCCCCAGCCGCGCCTGCGCCCGCCGGTGCGTTCCCGCCACCGCCACCGCCCCCGGTCCGAGAAGCGGTCACAACCGTCGAGCACGGGGCCACCGCCGCCACCTACTCGCCGCAGCGCCCGGTCGCCATCGCGGCCGACGGCACCGAACACCGCACGCTGATCATCGCCCTCGACCTCGAGGCCGATCTGGATCACGTGACCGCGCCGATCCGCGCACCCGAGGCGATCCTGCGCGCCACCGCGCGCAACACCTCCGAGCACACCTTCCCCAAGGGCCGCGCGTCCCTGTTCAACGACACCGAATACGTCGGCGCCACCGATCTCGACCTCTGGGCCCCCGGCGAGGAACGCGAACTCGCCCTCGGCGTGGACGATCGCATCCGTGTCGAACGAGAACTGGTGCGCCGCAATGCCTCCAGGGCGACCCTCGGCTCGGCCCGCCGCGTCGAAATGGAGTACACGATCACCGTCACCAACCACGGCGCCCGCCCCACCACCGTGACTGTCCTCGACCGCCTGCCGGTCGCCCGCGACGCCACGGTCACCGTCCGCGACACGGTCCTGAAACCGCCCCCGACCGAGCGCGACGACCTCGGCATCCTCACTTGGAAACGCCACCTCGAGCCGCAGGACCGGACGGTCATCACCCTCGGCTACCGAGTCGAAGCCCCCAAGGGTGTCACCATCTTCGGCCTGCCGGACTGACCCGGCCGATCACCCGGGGCGTCGCCGTCATGGGCGCGTTGTTCGCCTACCTCACCCTGCGCGGCATCGGCGGGTCGACCAGACCGCGGTGACGAATCGAGCTGAGCGACACCGGGATCCGGGTCAGCCGAGTTCGCGGACAAGGTTCGCCAGCAGGTCCGGGGCCTGGCCGGTGGTGGAATAGCCTGCGGCGTAGCGGTGTCCACCGCCGCCGAGAGCGGTGGCGACGCGGGCGACGTCCAGGCCGGGTGAGCCGTCGGCGGCGTCGTGTGAGCGCAGGGAGACCGTCCAGTGGTCCGGGTCGGTGCGGGATTCCTTGAAGACCGCGGCGACCTGGGCTTCGGCAGTGGTGCGGATGAGGTCGATGATGCTCTCGACCTCTTCGGAGCGGACGGCCTCGGTGTCCTCGCGGCGGACGACCGCGTAGACCAGGCCCGCGCCGGCGGCGGCATCCGGAATCAGCTGGGCGGAGGCCAGGACCCGGGACAGCATGGGGAGCCAGGCGAAAGGATGGGTGTCCATCAGGGTGCGGGTGATGGCCGCGCCGTCGATGCCGGTGGCCAGGAGGCGTTCTGCCAGGGTGTGGGAGCCGGGGCGCACCCATTTGAAAGAGCCGGTGTCGGTGACCAATCCGGCGTAGAGGCAGTGCGCGATATCGCGATCGACGGGCTCGCCCCACGCCTCCAGGATGCGGGCGATGACGCCCGCGGTGGATTCGGCGGCCTCGTCCACGACATTGACCCGACCGAAGCGGGTGTTGGACCGGTGGTGGTCGATGACCAAAGTCGTTGCGGCGCTGTCCAATCGGTCACGCAGCGAGCCGAGCCGTCCGGCACTGCCGCAGTCCACGGACACCAGGACATCGACCTCGCGCGGCACCTGGTCGGCGCGGACCAGCAAGTCCGTGCCGGGCAGCGACCGCATGGACACCGGCAGTTCGGCCGGTTCGGCGAAGGAGACGACGACCGGGACCCCGCGCCGGCGCAGCACCTGCGCCAGGGCCAGCCCGCTGCCGACGGTATCGGCATCGGGCTGGATGTGGCAGAGAATCGTCACCGATTTCGCGGCCTCGAGAACCTCGACGGCAGGGGTGACATCGACGGGGGTCACGGCGTGGTCAGGCTTCGTCGTCGTCCTCGTCCTCGTCCGACTTGTACGGGTCCGCCTCACCCGCGTAGTTCGCGCCGACCGCCACCTGCGCCACACGCGCGTCGGAGGCGCGGGCCTTGGCCAGCAGCTCCTCCATCTCGCGGGCCGCGTCGGGCACGGTGTCGAGCTTGAACGCCAGCGTCGGAGTGAACTTCACCCCGGTGCCCGCACCGACCTTGGACCGCAGAATCCCCGCGGCCTTCGACAGGCCGGCGGCGGCTTCCGCAAAATCGGGTTCGGCGTCGAGGGTTTCGCCCATGACGGTGTAGTAGATGGTCGCCTCGCGCAGGTCACCGGTCACCTTGGCGTCGGTGATGGTGACGAACCGCAGTCGCGGATCCTTGATCTCGTACTCGATCGCCGTGGCGACGATGGACGAGATGCGCTTCGCGAGTCGGCGTGCTCGAGCCTGATCAGCCATGCCGAGCCCTCCTCACTTCTTCAGTCTTCGGGTCCGAAGACGCGACGGCGTACCGCCAGCAACTGTAACTCCGGACGATTGGCGACGTGCCGTTCACATTTGTCCAGCACCTCGGTCAGATGATTCATGCCGTAGCTGACCATTGCCACACCGAGCAATGCCCGGCGATACCGGTCATGATCTCCGCCCTCGGTGACACTCACCTCGAACCGCTTCAGGTCGGCGAGGATGGGGCGGATGACAGAGCGCTTCTCTTTCAGTGAATGCACATCACCGAGCAAGATATCGAACTCGAGCGCTCCGAAGAACATCTTTTCAGTCATATGAACGCGCCCCGGGGAATGCGCGCACGGTTACCCGGAAAGGGAAGGGGCACGATCCCGCCGGACCCGGAGGCCCGGCGGGATCGTGTACTGCTTCCTAGTCGCGCGGCTTCTCCCGCAGCTCGTAGGCCTCGATGATGTCGCCGTCCTTGATGTCGTTGAAGCCCACGGTCATACCGCACTCGTAGCCTTCGCGGACCTCGGTGACGTCGTCCTTCTCGCGACGCAGCGACTGGATGGTGGTCTCGGCGACCACCACGTTGTCGCGGATCAGGCGCGCCTTGGCGTTGCGCTTGACCGAGCCCGAGAGCACCCAGCAACCCGCGATATTGCCGAACTTGGAGGACCGGAAGATCTGGCGGATCTCCGCCCGACCCAGCTCGTGCTCCTCGTAGATCGGCTTGAGCAGACCCTTGAGGGCCTTCTCGATCTCGTCGATCGCCTGGTAGATGACCGAGTAGTAGCGAATGTCCACGCCTTCGCGGTTCGCCAGCTCGGTCGCCTTGCCCTCGGCCCGGACGTTGAACCCGATGATGATCGCGTTCGACGCCGACGCCAGGTTGACGTTGGTCTCGGTGACGCCACCGACACCGCGGTCGATGACGCGCAGCCGCACCTCGTCGCCCACATCGATACCGAGCAGCGCCTCTTCGAGGGCCTCGACGGTACCGGAGTTGTCGCCCTTGAGGATCAGGTTCAGCTCCGAGGTCTCCTTCAGAGCGGCATCCAGATCTTCCAGGGAGATCCGCTTGCGGCTGCGCGCGGCCAGGGCGTTGCGCTTGCGAGCGTTGCGGCGGTCGGCGATCTGACGCGCGATGCGGTCTTCCTCGACGACGAGCAGGTTGTCACCCGCGCCCGGCACCGAGGTGAAACCGATGACCTGGACGGGCCGCGACGGCAGCGCCGCCTCGACGTCGTCGCCGTGCTCGTCGACCATGCGGCGCACGCGACCGTAGGCGTCGCCCGCCACGATCGAGTCGCCGACGCGCAGCGTGCCGCGCTGGATGAGCACGGTCGCCACCGGACCACGACCACGGTCGAGGTGGGCTTCGATGGCCACACCCTGCGCGTCCATGTTCGGGTTCGCCCGCAGATCCAGGGCCGCGTCCGCGGTCAGGACCACGGCCTCGAGCAGCTGCTCGATGTTGGTGCCCTGCTTCGCCGAGATGTCCACGAACATGGTCTCGCCACCGTATTCCTCGGCGACCAGACCGTATTCGGTCAGCTGCTGGCGAATCTTCTGCGGGTTCGCGCCTTCCTTGTCGATCTTGTTGACCGCCACCACGATCGGCACGTCCGCGGCCTGCGCGTGGTTGATGGCCTCCACCGTCTGCGGCATGACGCCGTCGTCGGCCGCGACCACGAGGATCGCGATGTCGGTGGCCTTCGCACCACGGGCACGCATGGCGGTGAACGCCTCGTGACCGGGGGTGTCGATGAAGGTGATGAGACGGTCGTCGTTGTTGACCTCGGCCAGTACCTGGTAGGCGCCGATGTGCTGGGTGATGCCGCCGGCCTCGCCCTCACGGACGTTGGCCTTACGGATGGTGTCCAGCAGTCGGGTCTTACCGTGGTCGACGTGACCCATGACGGTCACGACCGGCGGACGGACCTGCAGGTCCTCCTCGTCGCCGTCGTCCTCGCCGTAGGTGAGGTCGAAGTTGGCGAGCAGCTCGCGGTCCTCGTCCTCCGGGGAGACCACGTGCACGACGTAGTTCATCTCCGAACCCAGCAGCTCGAGGGTCTCCTCGTTCACCGACTGGGTAGCGGTGACCATCTCACCGAGGTTGAACAACGCCTGTACCAGCGAGGCCGGGTTGGCGCCGATCTTCTCGGCGAAGTCGGACAGCGACGCGCCACGGGCGAGGCGAACGATCTCGCCGTTGCCGCGCGGCAGCCGCACGCCACCGGCGATGGGCGCCTGCTGGTTCTCGTACTCGGCGCGCTTCGCCCGCTTCGACTTACGACCCTTGCGGGGAGCGCCACCCGGACGTCCGAAGGCACCCGCGGCACCGCCGCGACCACCACCGGAACCGGGACGGCCACCGCCGCCGCCACCACCGGGACGACCGCGGAAACCACCGGGAGCGCCACCGGTACCGGCACCGGCGCCGGCACCCTGACCGCCACACACCCGGCCTGCGCCGCGAGGAGGTGGCCGCGCTCGCCGGTGTCAGCGCAGACTACCTGGCCCGCCTCGAGCAGGGACGCGACACCAACCCCT
>NZ_JBSGCB010000072.1:0-35297 GCF_053601595.1 Nocardia sp. NPDC004711
TCAGCATCCCTGCTCACCCACACGATTGCACGGACTCACTGTCGTTTGCCGTTGATCAACGCTAAACCGCCGGAACCGATCCCCGAAACCCGCAAACTTCAGCGCTGACATCATCGCCCGCCTGCACGACGGCCCGCGCGGGGGCAGGCACCTGGGACAGGGCACGTGCCACATCGAGTTCGGCGGCGGCCTCGTCGGGAAGGTGGAAGCAGACTTCCTGTCAGGACCGGCCCCGGTGGCTCAGTTCCTCGGACCGTCGGTTGAATTCGCCCAGGGAGAAGGCGGAGTTCGCAGCAGACCGTCGGCGGCGCTGGTTCGGGTCGTGAGATGAACGGCCAGTCCCGCCGTTCCACCCGCCTGTCGCCATCAGCAAGGCCAAGACCGGCGATCCCCCTCTTCCACCACGCCACGCCACGAGCTGATCCGGTCTTTACGGCCAGGGCCGGATCTCCCGGCTCATGCCGCGGTACTCGGCGATGACGATGTCGCCGCGGCGCACCGTAACGTCGTAGATTTCGTTGCGCCCGCACCGTGCCCGCTCGACGGCTTCGGCCCCGGCGGTCGTCGGCTCGAGGGTGATCGACCCGCCGGCGCGACAACTCATCGACCACGGCCGGACATCAAACCGGGCAACAGAATCCGACACACGACAAACAAATCACAACAACATGAGACACGGTCTTTAGTGACCACAGCCCGCAACGAAAGTGAACGTAAACAGGAGTAACCAACGCGAAACACGCAGGTCACGAAGTATGCTCTCCGCGCGTACGGGGATGAGCCCGTCGGAGCCGCCGGGCTTGCGGCAACAAACTCAAGCGCAAAACACCGCACACGAAACCAGTCAGTGACTAGCCCCCGCAGCGGGACTCGACCGCGCGCGGCCGTGGCGACATCTCGCCGTCGAGCTGGGGCCATTTTGGGGCCACACGTCATGACCGCCCATGAACGACCAGCACCGAACAACCGTACAACTTTGACCCTTATTGCGTGTGACGTGCACAAACGCGTCCCTGGGATAGCTGGGGGTCAAGTGGTCGCAGGTCGCTCCTCAGCCGGTACGCCACAGGGCGAGAACGACCTACGAGCAGTACTCACCCACTGTCTTGAGAGTCCGCCCATGGCCTGGATGGGCTCAACTCTGCCGGGTTCCACACCACGCGTGACCCAACTATCTCCCACTAAATCCATTGCCCGTCGCAGTATTTGAACATTGTGCACGGTGGTCAAGAGTTGACATCAAGGAACCAGATGCCCAGATGGACAAGCCTTTTCGGTCGCTCTTGACACCAGTCCATAGCATCGAGTAGCCGACCATCGCGCTAATCCCTAGGTCGCAGGTTCGATTCCTGCCGGAGGCGCATCAGGTGTCAGACCCAGAGGCGATGGCCACAGACAGCTAGCGTGTCGGAGCGGGCGGATCCACTGGCTCCGAGGTGTAGGAGAAGAAGCTCGCTTCGACTGGAGGAAGCCGCAATTCGTCGCGGATCGCGCTGATAAATTGCTCGAAGACTGCTCTTGCGCAGGTCCGGAGCTGCTGCCACTCCTGGATGCTGAGCCGCCGCTCTATGACATCGTAGAAAAGCTTGGTCACCGCGGCGTCCAGCGCTGAGGCTATGGACACAACGTGTGGTGTTCCGTATAGCCAGACGGCGGTGTATGCGCTGTCCCATGCCTTGAAATCGACGATTCTGACTTGATCTACACGGTCAGGGTAGGAGTCGACGACGGGGTCCGCTGTTGCGAGCGCGCGCAGGACTTCGTTCAGCACTTGGAACTGTTCAGCCAAGGACCGGTAGCTCGCGGTCCTCTGATCGCGCTGCCACCGCACTGACTCGGATCTCGAGTCCCAGAGCCGGCCGATCACCACGCCCAGGATGGCAGCAAGTGCAGCGATGGTTGCGGTGCTCATCCCACATATTCTCCAGGGCCGCAGCACAATTGACACCCGAAACCGAGCCATCTCGGCCAGAGGCTATCCCGTACCGAACAACCAAGATCGTGGTGGCCATCTGGTGGCCCCACGGCATGCGCGACGTCGAACAATGCCTGGTTGCAAGCGAACCGGGACGAAGCCGAGCGACGTGCATGACGTGCGCATTCGGCCTACGGTTGGGGCCAACTTAGGGCCACACGCTAGCGAACCGCCGTCGCTGACCGCGGGCACCTCATGGGTGACGGCGATCCCGTGGGCCGCTTCGTGCAGCAGCGTGGCGAGCACGTCGTGGGTGCCGGCGGCCAAGCCTTCCGCGCCGAGGAACAGCTCCGGCATGGCGGTGCCGGAGCGGCTCCACAGGTCCGGGCCGAAGTGCCCGAGCCGGCTCACGCTTGGCGTGCGTGGCTCGCCGCACGCCCCAATCCGTGCGAGATCACTCTGAAACAGATGTCGGTCAGTTGCGATACGCTGCGCCAGTCCCCTTGACGCATGGGGATTTTCGACAAATTGGAGAAGTGAAGTATGAGTAGGACGATCCGTCGGGTGGGTATTGGGATCGCAGCAATGGTTACCGCGGTAGCCAGCCTCGCGGCGATAGCGGAATCGACGGCCGCGGCCGATATTACGAACAATGGTGTGACCCTGGTGGGCAACACGTTTGTTGTGGGACAGACCTACACGATCAACGCTTCAGACGGGTACTGCGGTGACGACATGACACCGATCTTGCTCGAGGATTATGTCGAAATCGCTCGGGGCACGGTCACAAGGTGCGCTACCGCGTCCTTCCAATGGACGCCGAAAACTGCTGGTCCTCACCGTCTGGGAGTACAGTTCACCAGCCACACCACCCTTGGTGCCGTAAACGTCACCGTGACCGACCAGTCGCCGACGACGACTCCGCCGCCGACGACCCCTCCGACCACATCGCCGAACACTGGCAGCGCGAACTCGATTCCGGTGATCGGTGGTCTCCTGAACAGCCTGTCGGCTCAGAAGTAGCACCATGCTGTCGAAAGCCCTGGCTTGCCGGGGCTTTCGCAGTCCGCAGAGCGTCCGCGGCGCCGCCAAGAAGCGACCACCATCACCAACGAGACCAGCCGGTGAACCAGCAGGTCATCCCGCAAGTCCAACAAAATGTACTGCTATCGAAAACGGACAAAGCGGGCCACACTATCGTTCGGGACGAAGAGGTCAGCGACGCCGAACCCTCGGTGATAATGACAGCATGCCGCCAGCGGGATTCAGCGAAAGCAGTTCCACCAGTGACGATTTCGCGCGACTCAGAATGGACGCGGAAACCTACTTGAGTGACCGGTTGGAACGGTGGGTGACGTACTACGCCGCCAAGTCGCTGACGATGAAGAGGCGCTACCTCGGGATGCAGACACTGTCCGTCGTTGGCGGGCTGACGGTCCCCGCGCTGGTGAACCTGCACTACCCATGGATACCGCCGGTCGTCACCGTCATCAGTCTGATGGTCGCCGCCTGCGTGACTCTGGAGAACCTATTCCGCTTCCGCGAGCAATGGAGGGCCTCCCGGTCCGCCGAACAGCTCCTCCGCGACGAGAAGGTGTCCCTCCTGACAAGGACCGGACCATACGAAGAGATGGACGATCAGGTCGCGTTCCGACAGCTGGTGACGCGAGCTGAGGCCGCGATTGCGACGGAAATGCGACCACCTTGAAGATCCTCACCGCCGCGCAGCACACGGGAGAGCCGGAGCCACCGAAGGTCGCTCGTTAAGCATCCTCCCCAGACGTATGCACCGTCGCACGATCGGCTGACTATGTGGGGACCAACTGGGGACCACACGGCTTGCGTCACCACGAACTTTCCCTGATCGCAGGGGATTTCGGGTTGCACGCGCATCGTGTGCGACGTGCGTAAATGGGAGGGCAGCATCCCTGGGGGTCAAGTGGTCGCAGGTTCAAATCCTGTCAGCCCGACCAAGAAATCCCCTCCGACCAGGGTCGGAGGGGATTTTTTGTGTCACCGAACTCGACCAAAATCGGCCATTTCTCACAGAAATCTCACGTTTTCGGCCGCCTTCCCCGCGCCCACCGCTCGAGAACCTCCCGGTTGTCGGGTGCGGTTTCGGGGATGTCGATGTAGTGGGCCTTGGCCACCGCTTTGGTGTTGCCGAGTTGTCGCGCGGCCCGCTCGGGATCGCCGTAGGCGTTGTCGACCGCCGTGCCGACCCCGCGCCGGAACGTCCGCGGAGTGACCCAGGAGTAGTTCTCCCCACGTGCGGCGCGCCAGCTGCGCCCGAAGTTGTTAGGGTTGCGAAGGGAACCGTTGCGTGCGGGAAACAGGACCCCGTGGGGGTTGGGCTGCCCGGTGACCTCGAGATCCTTCAGCGCCTCACGGCAGGCCTGCGCGGAGTGCTCCGGCAGCAGCATCCGCCGCCACCCATTCGCCGACTTCAGGAACGACTGACGCACCCACCCGCCGGTCCCGGACCCCTTCACCTCCACCAGCGTCCCAGTGACGTCGACGTACGGGATCGTGGCATCGAGATCGATCTTCTCCAGCAGGACCGCGAACACCTCGTGCGGGCACAGCCCGGTGCCGCAGATCAGGTCGGTCACCCACACCACCGACCAGTCGCGCGGCGGGCCGGAGGTGTAGGCCGGCGTACCGGGAACAGCCTCCCCGGATGCCCAGACGCGGACCTGAGCTCTGAAGCCCGGCAAGGCATCCCTGGTCTCCGGCCTTGCCCCGGACGCGGGTGCTGCGCCGGGTGAACGAGTTCACCCCGTCGACGGGGTTGGTCTCGACAGCGCCGTGCCGGACCGCGATCTGCATCATCGCTCGCAGAATAATCTTGTGCTGCTTGGCCTTACGGCGCATCCCAAGCGCCACAAGACGTTTGAGATGACGATCCAGCTCACCGGCCGTGGCCTGCCATACCTGCAGGTTCCCCATCGAGTTCTCGATCTTGATCGTCGTCGGATCCGCGCGCTTGTCGCTCGACACATAGATCTCGCGCCGGTAATCCTCGACATTCCCGGCCGTGTAGGCATCATCGGCCTCAAGTTCGGTGACGAGTTCGGCCGCAAGCTCGATCAGCTTCGTACTGCGTGTGATTCGTTGACATCCCAACTGCTCACGGTAATCGCGCATCGCCTCGGCGAGCCGGTTGGCGGCGTCGTCGGCACTGAGGCCGAGACGCTCGATCTGATGAGACCCTGCCGCGCCATAGAAGCGAACGGTCGTCCGCCATCGCCCGTTCTTCTGCTTCTTCGGCTTGGTCGGAACACCGAACGTGCCCACCGGCTTCGGTATCCGACCTCCCATCTGTTACCTCCGTAAGTCTGGACCGTTGCTGACATCCGCCAGATCAATCGGTTGGGCTGGTTGGGTTTCGGTGCTTGGAAAACCGCGAGAGTCGTGATGAGCAGTCATCGTCGAATTCCGAAGGACTGCTGACACTCACGGGAATAGAGCCTGGACGCTGTCTGGACGCCGGACAAGAGCCGGAAGTTGTCTGGCTGATAGCCAGGAGTGGCGCGTCATCGAACTCCCGGCGAGTCGCCGTTCCGTCAGCTGCTGGCCTCAGGCGAGGGAAGGAGACTCACCTCGATCGTCCTCCCCGCGCCTCTGTTCACCCAGGGGTTCATCGGGTTGTGATCGGATGCGCGATCCACGATTGCAGTCGGCCCCAACCTCGCATTGCGGCAGGATCGGACTGATACACGCCGTGACAGCGCCCGATCCATCATTCCCGCTGTGACACAGCAGCGTTCGGATTCAAGTCCTTCGGTGAACCTGGACTGCGCTGACTCAAGCTGCAGCACGCAGCCGACGTCCTAGGCGACCCCTGCCGCATCCAGGTTGTGCACTGCCGCGACACAATGGCGGCCGTGAACGCACTTTCCCGTGACCGCCAGGCCGTGGTTCTCGACACTAATCTGTGGTCACACGGCAGGCTCGACATCGGTGCGGTCGCTGACCTCGCGACGCGACTGCGCGCCTACGACGTCGAGGTGTGGATTCCGCGCCAGGTGGTGCTCGAATGGGCTCGTCACTCCAGCGACGACGCCGAACTCGCTGCGCCAGCTTGGAATCGGCTCAGACGCGGCGGATGGCCGCGGCCCGTTGTGGTGCTTGGGGTGGCAATCGCGGCCGCGCTGATCGGTGGTTCGGCACGGTCAACGGGCTACTCGCTGGTCAATGCATGTGACGACGCACTCAACAGCCGTTTCGTGCAGGCACAGTGACCCCGATGCTGCCGGGCATGTTCGAGCGTGCGCCCCAGGGCTGAGCATCGCGGCAGCCAAGACCTTCTCCGGCAGGATCTCGGAGGGGGATTGGCGACGGCCGGATTCGTTTCCGTACCTGTGTCGTCCCGCACCTGCTCTCGTGAGTATCGGCATGCCTGCCGTGGTGCACGTCCCTCGGGTGTTTCGATGGTTCTGTCGATCATGTCTGTCTTTGCGCGATCTGCGCAGTGTCTGCGCACTGCAATTTCGCGTGTCACCGGATACTTGTCCCTTGCCTACTTCTCTGCAGCGCAGGCGATTTCGTCGGCCAGCCTGTGGGCTGGCGCGTTTTGCTGGTAGCGATCCCGATCGCCGAAATCGCCGTCGGCCTGGATGCGATCACGACGGTCGCGCTCATCGCACCCGAATGGGCTGTGCTGATCGTGATCGCGATGGCGGGGGTCTACATGTACCGCCGACGACGGCACCGCAAGTCAGCCAAGTGACCAGACTTTCGCCGATGCCAGCCGGCGGGCCGCGCGGATCCTGTGCCGGGCCTCCGTGCCAGGGAAGCGCCGACCGCCCCCGCGCTGGCTGCATCGGTCAGCGCGACCAGCGGCAGATGAGTGCGTTGCGCCGGTCAGTGCTGAAGGCGGGTCATGATCGAAGTGTGGACGGGTTACTGGTCTTGGTGAATGGGCTTCCCGGCGCGGGCAAGACGACCCTGGGCAAGGGGCTTTCCCGGCCACTGGGCGCATGGTTCTTGTCCAAGGATGCCATCAAGGAATCGTTGGCCGACTGCCTCGAAAACCCTATTGAGGTACCGGAATTGGGCGGTATCGCCATGGATACCGTGTGGACGCTGGCGAAGCAGTCGCCGGTCGATGTCGTCATCGACTCGTGGTGGTTCAAGCCGCGGGACCTGGCGTTCGCGCGTGCGGGTATCGAGAGAGCCGGTGCTCGCGGGGTCGTGGAGGTGTGGTGCGATATTCCCGCGGACGTCGCCAGATCCAGGTATGCCGCACGCCCGCGCGCACCGATCTATCGAGACCAGCAGCGCCTGGCCGAGAACTGGGACGACTGGGTTGCCCGTGCGGCACCGCTCGGGGTGGGTCCGGTACTGCTCGTCGACACCACCCGCGAGATCGATCACGCCGCCCTCGCGTCGCAGGTGCAAGCGCTCGCCGATTCCTAGGCAGGAATGCAAGCCCCGCGCTGGCCGGTTCGGTCAGCGCGGTCAGCGGCATAGAAAGTGCATTGACTGCGGCCACCGCGAGCGAGGAAGGGCCGAGACCAGTCCTCGATAGCAGCATCCTGGCCGTCAGCTCCTATCGTCTGCTGGCCTGACCGGCTGGCCTTACTTCAGGTGCCGGGCGAAGAACCGGTTCCCCTCTTCCCCGGCGTACTGCGGGACGCCGGTGTGCCCGCCCATGTTGGCGTTCAGCGTCTTCTCCTTGGAACCGAAGGCGTCGAACAGGTCCAGGGCCGCCTGCCGGTCGTTTTCTTTGTCGTCCCATTGCAGCAGGACATGCAGCGGAATGGTGACCTGCCGGGCCTCCTCGAACATGACGCGGGGCACGAATCTCCCGGCGAACAGACCGGCGGCCGCGATGCGCGGCTCGACCACCGCCAGCCGGATACCGATGGAGATCACTCCCCCCGAGTATCCGACCCGGCCGCCGATCTCGGGCAACGCAAGGAGTGCGTCCAGGGCGGCCTGCCATTCCGGAACCGCCTTTTCGACCAGCGGGAGGGTAAGGGCGTCGACAATCTCGTCGCTGACCAGTTCGCCGGCCTGCAGCACTCGGCGCAGGTCGGCGCGGGCCTGATCGGCGGCGGCCCAACGGGCCGGTCGCCGCTCCCAGGGAGCTCGATGGTGGCCGCGGCGAAACCCTCCGCCTCGGCCTGCCGGGCCCGGGCCAGCAGTCGCGGGTACATCTTGCGCAGCCCGAGGGGAGGGGGGCCGAGCAGGATCGGCGGCACCGGTGTGGATGTAGATGCGGGCGTCCACAGGACGCCGGGGATCTCGCCGAGGGTGAATTCGCGCTCGAGGATGCCGTCGTCGAGGTGTTGTTCGGAAGTGAATTGCACGGTCGTGCCTTTCGAGAGTGCTCTTGAACGGCGCTCCCGGACGACCTATCGCCCGACCGTGACACGCGAGGGGAGCACCCATGTCGATACTGCGTTCACGGGTACCACCTCCTCGGTCTCTTGCACGGCCCCCGGAAAGGTAACAGTGGTCGTCGTGGTTCGCCAACAGGTTTTGCGGTGGCTCCGCCGCCGGATGAATCGTTCGAAGTGTACGCAATTCGGCAATATCGGACGTTCTGCGCCGCACCTGCTTCCGACCGCCGGCGCGCTGCGCTGGCCGGTTTGGTCAGCGCGGTATGCGGCAATTGAGGATGTTCGATCGTTTACCGGTGTTCGGTGGCTCAACGGAAGTCCGCGGCGTGGTCGGTTGCCCACTGCGCGAAAGACCGTGCAGGGCTACCGAGGATATTCGTGATGGGGGTACTGGCCGACGGCGGCGTCTCGGCTGCGGTCTTCCATCCGTCGAGAATGGCGTCCGCGACGAAAGGCGGAACGGTCCTGACGAGTTCCGCATGTGTTTGCTCCGCGGAGGATTCCTCGATCTGGATGTCACGACCGAGGGCCTCACCGATGTGCTGCACTTGCCGACGCAGGGTGAGCGTTTCGGGCCCTGTGACGTCCAGATCGTCGAATCATCACCAGCTTCCCCGGGTTGGGCGAACTCACTGGTGCTCGGCTCCTGGCCGAAATCGGCGACGACCGTAAGAGATTCGCTGATGCCGTGCACTCAAGGCCTACGCCGGATCCGCACCGGTCACCCGAGCATCCGGGCGCAGCGTGTCGATCAGACACCGCATCGTGAAAAATGACCGGCTCAACGCGATCGGATTCCTCTGGGCATTCGCCAATATCCCTCGACCTGGTCCAGCGAAAGATCACTACGACCGACGACGAGCCCGCGGTGATCGACACCCCGCTGCCCTACGGCATCTGTTCAATCGAATGCTCGGCCAGCTCTACTACTGCACTGCAGGCCGGCGAAACCTATGACCCCACCAAGGCATTCGGACAGCCTGCCGAACCCGCTGAGCATGCGGCAGCTCGGCCCTTAGCAAGATCGGAGGTCTCATGAGATATCACAGCTAGGAAATAAGCAGGAGTGCAGAAGTGATGAGCATGACGGCGGCGGTGAGGCCGTGGACCCCGTAGGCGATTGACTTGGGGCCGCCGTGGCCGAGCACGATGGTGGCGTCGCCGAGCGGAATGATGGTGGCGGCCAGTATCATCCAGCCAAGCGGGTGCGTGGCACCTGCAGCCATCAGTGTCAAGACGATCAACCCAGACGCGATGTCGCGGACGCCCTTGGCGCTCAAGTAGGCGCCGACGGCTTTTTGGCTGAGATCTGGTTGCACGCCGTAGCCGGCGGCCGCGGCGCGCGGCGCGACGATAAAGCGTGCGCCGATGAATATGATGCCCGCACCGATGAGTCCGGCGAGCGTGTAGGCGATGGCGGTGGTCATGTCGAGCACCCTTGGGGTGTTGTCAGTGAATCGGTGAGAAGGATGTCGGGTCGAGCGGTACCGATTGAACGTCGATGATCTCGTTGGGATCGAAGCCGGCCATGTCAGCGGCGAATTGGGGCGTGGTCATGATATGCCGCGCGAGTTGTTCCGGGTCGGCGTCGGATGGGTAGCGGATCAGCGCGACGAGTCGATTCGCACTGTCGCTACGCTCGGTCCATACACCGTGGGTGGTGACCCCGAATATCTGGAAGGTTGTCAGATGGCGGGCCCAGTGAACGGTCGCGTACCGCTGAAGAGCTTCGGGCGATCGCAGGGTGTAGATCCTGAGCTGAAACATAATGCTGTGCTCCTTAGGTTGATATCGGCTGGCGTAGGTCTGGGGGGTAACGGGCATGGGCGTGTCAGATCATCAGCGCCACGCCAAGGGCGGCCATTGCCAGAGCCTGCAGCATCGCGCGGGCGCCGATGATCGAGTCCCACTTTGCTTGCAGCGCACGCCCGTTCGGTAGCGGCTGGCTGGCGTCGGCGGCCGCTGTCAGCTGTCGATTGATTGGTGCACTCACCCGTGTGTAGAGCACAAGCCAGACCAACAGCAGGACCAGCGCGGCGCCCACCACGATCGCTCGAGTCCAGTGTGCGGTGACACCGGCCAACACCCCGCATACGGCGGCGGCGAAAAACCCGAGCACCCAGGGCACCGGCATGCGCCGGTCGCCGTAGCGATGCACGCTTCCAGTCACCGCGACCAGGGCATCGTCGTCGACCAACGCCAAGGCCGGTCGCAGCACGATCGCGCAAAACACGTCGGTGCCGTAGACCACCGCGGTACCCAGCACCGCGATCAGGGCAGCGGAACGAGCGATGAGGTCCAAGACCATGTCGAAGCTCCTCTCAACTGCTAATTTCTAGCAACGCTAGCCCTTCGCGCAAGCACTGTCAATAGCGGTGCTAGATTTTCTAACTACGATTGGCCATGGGATCGCGGTGAACGTGCTGGGCCTGCTGACCCAAGGGGTGCAGGCGCTCGCGGGTGTGCTGCTGCCGTCCGCGACGGTGTTCCTGGTGCTGCTCTGCAATGACAAAGCGGTGCTCGGCCCGTGGGTGAACACCCTGCGGCAGAACATCGTCGCGGGAGTCATCGTGTGGTCGCTGGTGCTGTTGTCGCCGGCACTCACTGCCGCCACGTTCTTCCCCGACCTGACGACCACGCAGTTGGAGATCGGTTTCGGCGTCGGGCTGCTCGGCGGTCTCGGAATGTTCATCGCCAAGCAACGCTCCGACCGCAAAGCGACCGAACACATCGCGGCCGAACTCGGCGGACTGGACCCCGACCAGGTGCAGAAGCTGGATTCGACCCCGCTGTCGCAGGCCGAGCGCAAGGCTATCCTGGAAGTCGATCGCGACACCTGGCGCACTCCCTCGCTGGACACCCTCGAGAGCCCGGCCTTCTCGCAGCTGCGCATGGCGGGCATGATCGCGCTGCGGGGTTACCTGCTCATCGCGGTGATCCTGGTGGCCGTGAAGATCTTCCAGTCCATCACCGGCTGAGCATGATTCACCCCGGTGCCGTCGCCTCGCAAGGGTGACGGCACCGGACACCCATCCGCTGACACCCCGAAAGCGCCGATCGAACAAGGAGGCGTGAAATGCGGATCCTCATTTCCGGCGCAAGCATCGCCGGACCCGTCCTGTCCTACTGGCTGACCCGCTACGGGTTCACCGTCACCGTCGTCGAGAAGGCCCCTACCCTGCGCAAGACCGGCGGCCACGCCGTGGACCTCTTCCGCCCGTCCATGCAGATCTCCGAGCAAATGGGCGTACTGCCACCAATCATGGAGCGCGCAACCGGAACCGATATCCTCACCGTCCACACTCGTCACCGAAGCGTCGCCCTCGACCAGACGAAGCTCTTCCAGGTCGCCTCCGACCGGCACGTCGAAATCATGCGTGACGACCTCAGCGAGATCTACTACGACGCAACACGAGACGATGCGGAGTATATCTTCGGCGACTCGATCACCGAGATCTCCACAGCAGGGCGGGTGTGTTTCGAAACCGGTGCGCCAAGGGAATTCGACCTCATCGTCGGTGCGGACGGGCTGCGCTCAAATGTGCGGCAACTGGTCTTCGGTCGCGTCCCCGAACACTTCCTCGGAGGCTACCTCGCGGTGGCGTCCGCTCCGCGAGAGCTGGCCGTGCCGGGTGAACTCGACTCCTATCTCGAAGTCGGCCGTGCCGCGGCGATCTATACCGCCGACCGCCTGACCGACTCCCGTATTGTTTTTCTGTTCCGCGCCGAACAGGGCCTCGGCTACGACTACCGCGACACCACAGAGCAGAAACAGTTGGTGCGCAAGGCTTTCACCAGCATCTCACCCGCCGTCGACCGGTGGCTCGCATCGCTCGACGACAGCCCGGCGTTCTACTTCGACTCGATCACCCAACTACGGCTCGACCACTGGTCCCGCGACCGAGTCACCCTTGTCGGCGACGCTGCCTACTGCCCGGGCCCAGCCGTCGGCGGCAGCACCAGCCTGGCCATCGTCGGGGCCTACACCCTCGCCGGTGAACTCGCCGCGGCCGCCGGTGACCTCAGCGTCGCCCTGCCCGCCTACGAGCAGGCCATGGCCGAACCGGTCCGCACCAGCCGAACCTTCGCCATGCGCGCGGCCAAAACCATCGTCCCCACCTCCGAGCTCGGTCTGTGGGCCCTGCTCCAAGCCGGACGACTGGTCACCGCCCTACCCAATCGACTCGGACGCGCCGCTGCCCAACTCGGCAGCCGCGGCCTGCGAGTACACGACACCATGCCAGTCAAAAATTACAACATGCCAGCGGCGCGTCGATAAGGTCGGGAATCCGTGTGCTGGTACAGGATTCAACCCCTGCCCCGTCGTCAGATACCGTCGATGGACAGTTGAAAGTAGAAACGCGCGATCTCGGGATCGCGGTCATAGACCCAGTGGATCCATGCCGGGACCGCCGGCGTCGACAGTATCCGTTCAGCAAACCGACTGGACGGAGTCAAACCGCCCGACTCCCGGCGCCCGGCCTCCTCGACCCGGCTACCGAAACGCGGTCCATGGCCACTCGCTTGCGCCGCCTCCATTTCATAGCGGATGACTATAGACAGCTGTAGTGCGCCCGGAGCGGTGCGACGTTTCTGCGACCCAATCAGCACCGCCCTGGAAACCGCCACCGCGATCGCCGCCGCTTGCATGTAGATGCCCTGGGCGGCCTGAGCTCGAAGCCGTTGGCTGCAGTGTTTCGGTTCGCTTCGATCCTCTGCCAATCCGATTGTCAGCAAACTTTCCGCGTACGCTTGTGTGCTGGATCGATGACGAACGAAGGCGTTGCTGTTCGGCGGTAACCAACCGACAGAGGAGAACGGGTATGGACCAGCAGCAGTTCATCGTCACCCGGCGGGAGTTCGACGAGATCGATACCGACCGCGACGGTTTCATCACCTTCGATGACGCGCTCGTGTGGGGTATGACCCAGGAACCGGAAGTGCGGGACATCGTCGGGCACCGCATCAAGGAAGACCGCATCTGGGCCGAAGGGCAGATTTCCTTCGAGGAATTCCTGCGCTACAAGCAGCTGACCGACCACTGATAGCCTCGTGTGAAACGTCCGCGGCTGGGCAGTGACGGTTGCCGGCGACATCCCTGAAGGTTCTAGCGTGGGTCGCTACGGTGAGCAGGGACATCGTGGTGACGGTGGGCCAATTGTGGTGACGGTGGGCCAGGACGACTGGCTCACGTTGAACGATGCCGCCGAGTGCGCGGGGATGAGCGTGGAGGCCTACCTCTCCTGGCGAGCGCGACTATTGGCGTCGCAGGCCCCGCCCTGGCGGCACGAGGCGCGCCGGTGGCCCGAGGACGCGGCGGCGCGGGTCCGGGCTCACCGAGGACGAATCGGAGACGGCTGCCTGGACGCAGACCTTCGCCCAGCGCCTGTCGTCTCGCGGGGACCGGCACCACCCCGACACCGAGCTGTGGCTGTAGCGGCGGGGAGGCTTGTGTCGCGGCGTGGCGGAGGACCGGCGCACAGTCGCGCACCTACGATAATCAGCGGTCATCCGGCCACCTGGCCGCGGTCGGGTGCCTGCTGTTGAGATGTGTCTGTGCTGGAGCGGCCAGGATACCGGGCTGCTGGCACGAATCGAGAGTGCCCAGGCACGGAAAGTCATCGATATCTACATGGTGTGCGCTGAGACGGTCCGACCTCATCGGTTGACCCCCGGTCGACCACCAGAGCCTCTCGGCGAACCCAGACACCGAGGGGACCGCGGTCGAATCGACCCTTCGACCTGCAGGGCAATCTCCGCCCCTGCCGGTTCGGACAATCGCCATCGATCTCGTCGAACTCTCGCCGGGTGGCGATGATCTGCTGCTGGTCCACGCCCGTCTCCTCTCGGCCACCGACATGGGCTTTGATCCCGTCGGGAAGCGCTACCAGCGCGGTGAATCGGCTGGTTCGTTCCACGAGGGTGGCGATGGCGGACGGTCGGGAGCCCATCACGATGTCGACGACCCTGTTGGTGACAATCGCGATCCTCGCCCCCGTGGTGGCGGTGGCCGCCGCCTACGCGACGGTCGCGGCCACCTACTGGTGGGAAAGCCGCCGCCGGACAACACCACTGAGCGCGCCCACATCGGTGAACTACATCCGGATCCAGGACGTGCCGACGCGGCTGCGGATCCACTGGCCCTGCGGATCTGCTGGCCCTGACGCTGGGATGCTCCGACATGACATGGTGTTACCGAGTGACCGCACTGCACGCTTCAGGGGGCTTTGCCATGTGGAATGTTCCTGCCGACCTCCGGTACACCGACGCGCACGAGTGGGTGCGCACCGAAGCAGACGGCACGCTGACGATCGGCCTCACCGACCCCGCCCAGAACACACTCGAGGACATCGGGTTCCTTCAGCTGCCCCCGGTCGGCAAGCAGGTCACCGCCGGTGAGGCCGTCGGCGTCCTGGAATCGGTCAAGGTCTCCTACGAGAACTGCAGCCCGGTGACCGGTGAGGTCATCGCGGCAAACGCCGACGCCGTCGACACTCCCGGGGAACTGAACGCCGACGCGTACCGCACATGGCTGTACAGGATCAGGCTGGCGGTGGGTGCCTGCACCGACTGCCTGCTTACCGCCGCCGAATACGCGAGGAAGGTCGGCTGACCGACATGGGCCGACGGGATCGGGGAGCCCAGTAACGACCTCATCATCAGTCGGCCACGATCGGGCACCGACCCGTTGAGAAGGCCGACCCGTTGGTATGCGCTGAGATGTCGGCGCAGCACACAACCCTGACCCCGCTGAGCCGATACGAGGGTCCGCCTCACGTGCACTACCCCGACACCGGGGCGGACCCTCGTCCCTCCCGATGTGGTCAGCGGGGGGATGCGCCACATGCGGCATCCGCGCCTCGGGGGCGTCGTGCTCGGCGGGGATGAGAGTGCCCGCCAGGTCGATCCGGAGGCCCGTCGGCAAGCCTATCAGTGCAGGTAGCATGGGCTGCGCCCCCGCGTGTGGTGTGCAGTTTCGCGCGATGTCGCGCTGCGGGGTGTCTGCTGCAAGTTCGGTTCTTCTCCGGATCTTCTCGACCATGTGAGGAGTTCGACGATGACGACTGTGGCACCGGCCAGTACCTGGCCTCTCATGCTCGGCCGCGCAGCGGTGTTTCCCGCCCGGGACGGCGGTCTGAGCGCACCGTTCATCTTGGTGGGCGACTCGGACATGACGGCCGCCGATCCCGGCGCCTTCGCCCGGCAACTCGACAGCCCGAGCTACTCGTTCCGCGAAGCGCTGCGCGCCGCCGGCGCCGATTTGATCCTGGTGTCGCTGGGCACCAGCGACACCCTCGACGACGCCGCCCACCGCAGTGTGCTGGAGGTCTTGTTCCGCGCGATCGTCGAGCGCCGGGGCTCGACGCCGTTCACGGTGTGCGGGATCGGGCGTGGAGCCCTGCAACTGCGCTACACCCTGGCCAGGTGCGAGTGCGACCGCATCGACCACCAGACCGCGGAGTTCGTGTCCTACGCCAGCCCTGCCCCGACCGCCGCGGAGGCCGACGCGCTCACCAGGGCCGGTTCCTAGCCGGTCAGGCCCCGCCGACTCGGGGTCGCGGGCCCGGGCATCACCGCGGAGAGCTTCGACTACGAGAACAGCGCCTTCGACGACCTCATCACGGGCGCGGCAGCCAACCGGAACCCGCTGTTCACCGAAGAACTGGGCACCAACATCATCGAAGAGACCGTCGACCTGTAGGACACGCGCCCGGCATGCGCCGGATCGATAACCATCTGGGCAGACGCCGGGCCCGCTCGACAAACGCTCGCCTCATCGGCGCCACCCGACACTGCGGGAACACCGCCATCTACCGCTGCGAGTCACAGGCAAACATGGATGTCCAGGCCAAGGGCGTTCGCGTTCGCTCGATCACCGTTTTCCGAACGCCCCGGCCTGAGGTTCTCGAGTCTGGACCCTACGGGCCGCTACCGAAAGATCAACTGGCAGAGAGCTTCTCGACTGCCCGCAACGAAGTCTCGAAGCGATCGGTCGGTACGTTTAGTTCTTGTAATCACTTGTGACACATACTTTTTCATGCCGTTCCGGCTCATTGTGGACCGCATCGGCTTCACGATTGAGCGTGGTGATCGCATCGCGTCGGCAGCAGCCGAGGGTGGGCAGGCGCGCCACACCCGCGGCAGCGTTCGGCCTTGCTTTGTGAGGGCTGAGATACCCGGACGACGTCGTCCGTCGGAGGAACCGGCGCATGCGACACCGAGGGAACGCTAAGGAGTGATGACATGACCGATCCGATGTGGCAAGGCTATGCGGACCAGCTCACCGGGGGTGGCCTGAAGCAAGCGGCGATTATCGACTTCAGCGGCAATGTGGTCGGTGACAGCAACAATCTGCCTGTCGCCAATACCGAGGCGGCACGGCTCATCTCCGACTACGGCAACCCCGCCTTTGTCATGGCCAACGGGGTGATGATGGGTGGAATCAAGTACTCGGCGGTGGCCGCGAACGCGGCCAGTATCTACGGCAAGTCCGGGTCAGGTGGCCTGGTCTCGGCCAAGACCGTTTCACACGTGCTCATCGGTATCTACGATTCGTCGATGAGCGCGGGAAACGCTTCGAACGTTGTGGAGAACCTTGCCGGTTTTCTCCGGCAGAACGGCGTGTGATCGGTACCGCTCTACTGTTCGCCGGTTCGCGTCGATAGCACGGTGACGCGGCCGCCCTGTGATGCCGCTGGCCGCTCGCACCGTCGACGGTCAGTGGGCATTGCATGCTCGCCGAGAGCCCAGGGCTGAGACGCCTTGAGCCACCTGACCTTGAGTTTGAAGATCACGCTCAGGTACTACCCGCACCTGATACCGACCAGCCATGCGCGAGCCCGGCGTGCGGGACGGGCACGGCAACTCCGTACTGATCAAACTCTGGAGAAAACGTCTGCCATATGGTTGATCCGGTGGGCGCGGGCGAGCTTGGGCAGATCGCTACCGTCGGCGATGTTCTCGCCCGCCGCCCCGAGTCGTTCAATAATTTCCGCCGCCCAGGCGCGCTCATCGGGTTGCGGGCTCAGCCCACGGTTGACGACCGCAGTATCGCAGGCGTGCATGCAGAGCTTCCCGCTCATCCCCATCGACTTCGTCACCGCCAGCTCCGACGGCAGTTCCGTCAGGCCGGTGACGCATGGCCCATCGATCGGCCCCGCGATGTCGGCAGCTCGGCTGGCGACGACGAGACGGCTGCGCGCATAGGCCAGGCCGTCCGCGCCGACGTTGGTATCTCGACGGAAATCGCCTGTGCCGAAGGCCAATCGGATCGTGGCATCGGCCGAAGCGATTTCAAAGGCGAACTCGATGCCCCGTGCCGACTCAACCAGGGCGAGTACCGGGACGCCGGGGAGTTCGGCGGCTGTGCGATCGACCTGCTCTGCGGACTCGGTCATGGCGAGCATCACGCCGCTCAGGCCAGCAGCATTGCCGAGCGCCGCGAGATCGATGCTCCAGTCCGCAGTGGTGGCGTCGTTGATGCGCACCCACCCGACGCCGCCGGTCGCGAGGTATTCGGTGACATGCTCGCGGGCTGCAACTTTCGCGGACGGGATCACACCGTCCTCGAGATCGAAAATTACGGCATCGGCTGCCGAATTCATGGCACCGTCGAACCGATCAGGGCGCGAACCCGGAACCAGAAGCCAGGAGCGAGCGTGGATCGCCGGAACCGAGACGGTCTGCGGCACGGACGTAGGGGTCATTCGGTTTTCTTCCTCTCGACAGTGATTTGCGGGCCGGGTGACGATCAACGTCAGCCTGTTCGCCGATCATCGGGATCGCTCGGTGGTCACGGGTCTGCTGGTGCTGCTGGCGCTCCTTGGCGGGCATCGTCGGAATCATGTGGTGCTGCTGGCAAACCCGGGCGGCGCTCGGGTCACCGACACCCTCACTTTGCACGAAATGTTCGGGTACAACCTGATTCGGGTCAGCGCGCTGCGCGTGCTGTCCGTAGTCTTCAGCGCGCGCCACGAATAGCCGCATCTGTGCCGCGAATGTGAGTATCGCGCTCCCTGCGAAGGCGAGGGATCGCGGCTCGGCAACCCCTCAGCGCTCGACCGCGTGCTCCGCGTTTTGCCGCGCATCACCGGACTCGGGCCGTGGTTGTTATCGGGCCGCACAGGCACAGGAAGAACATGGCGAAACCGACGGACAACAGGATGTGGCCGAGTCCGGCGATACCCGAGATAGCGGGACTGACATCGTGGTTCAGGACTGTGAGGATGCCGTGGGCGACCATCATGGCCACGGTCACGACCAGCCCGGAGGTTCTTGTGCGCCGCGCGCAGACGCTCGGTCTCGGCCAGCGCTTCCTCTCCCCCATAAACAGGGGTCAACACCGACGCCGCCGCCCTGGCCGCCCGCCCCGTCGGATCGGTGCGGAACTGGGCTCCTCCGTGCTGCTCGGCGACCGCGGAGAACGCCGGGAGCCGGGGCAGGGGCCGGATCGGCGTGCACGGTGCCGGCAGTGATGCCGAGGGCCGAGGTGACGACGAGTTTGCTGAACTGCATGGCTTTTGGCCTTCTTGCACGCATAATTCCCATTCCCGGGCAGGGACGCGCTTGTGAAGCGTCCTAGTCGAGTGTCCAGTAGTTGGGAGCTGGATGGTAGCCAAGGGTGGTTTTGGTAACCGAGATCACCGTCCAATTCTGTGATTCAGATCACTTCTTACGCGGATGTGTATGCCCTGCGCGTGTGCTGTTCGAACTCCTGGCCGGTCGTCCTCCGTTCCAGGTGGCCGGTCCCGAACTGCAGATCGCCTCCCATCTGACCCAACCGCCTCCCCGGCTCGGCCTCCTGCGGCCCGAGGTCGGGACCGGTATCGACGCGGTGATCGCCCGGGCCATGGCCAAGCACCCCGACCAGCGGTACCAGCGGGCCACCGACCTCGCCTCCGCCGCCACGGCTGCGATGACCATCGGATCCGGTTCACCGACGCCTGCTACCCGCACCCGCCGCACCGTGGCCGGTGCACAGGGACGATCCGGGTCGGTACCGGGTGTGCGGCCGCGGGCCCGCGGCCCGGGCAGCGGTCACCGCATCCGGCGCGCCGAAAGGATCGATGTATCCACTTTCCAGAAGGCAAAGAACAGCTGGGCGAGAATCCGCGCTGGAGGCCCTGCTCTCCGAGCGCCAGCCCGACCAGATCGGCCGGGACGGCTGGAAGGCCATCGACGTCGCCGAGAAAACCGCGGGCAAGTCCGCGGGCCGCCCGCGCGTGAAGTTCACCAGCGTCGAGAACCTCCTCAAGGCCGCCAAGGACTGAACAACACGGCGGCACACAGCCCTCGACAACGCGAATAGGCAGCGTCGCACCGGGACCGCGGGCGACCGCGTAGTACGGTGGCCCGGCGCTGAACTGGGCGGGGCGCATCTGGTCGAGCAGACAGGAGACCCGGTGGCGGCGAGTACCACGACATCTCACAAGAGCATGGCGCGGATGCCCGGCGGGGAGTTCGCTATGGGGTCCCGGGATTTCTTTCCCGAGGAACAACCGGTGCACACGTCGACGGTCGAGCCGTTCTGGATCGACACTCACCCGGTGACCACCGTGGCCTTCCAACGGTTCGTCCGCGACACCGGGTACGTGACCGTCGCCGAGCGGCCGCTGGACCCGGCGGACTATCCCGGCGCTGCCCCGGCGGCCCTGGTCCCGGGCGCGCTGGTCTTCACCCCGCCCACCGCACCGGTTCCGTTGGACGACTGGCAACGCTGGTGGTCCTACGTTCCGGGTACAAGCTGGCGTCATCCTGGCGGGCCGGATACGAATCTGGAAGGCCGGAGCCATCATCCGGTGACCCAGGTGGCGTACGAGGACGCCGTCTCGTACGCCGAGTGGGCAGGTAAGCAGTTGCCCACGGAGGCGCAGTGGGAGTTCGCCGCCCGGGGCGGGCTCAAGCAGGCGACCTTCACCTGGGGGAACGAGTTCACCCCGCGCGGACGCCGGATGGCCAACACCTGGCTGGGCCGGTTCCCGTGGGAGTTCTTGCCCGGCCGCGGCCAGGCCGCACGACCCGGCACCACGAAGGTCGGAACGTATCCGCCCAACGGCTACGGACTGTTCGATATGGCCGGCAACGTGTGGGAGTGGACCCGCGAACCGTTCCGCCCGGACCACACAAAACCCGCCGGGAACTGCTGCACACCCGGCAACGACTGCGCAGCGACCGGGGAACGGTTCCCACGCCGCGTCATCAAGGGCGGTTCGTATCTGTGCGCGCCGAACTACTGCCTGCGCTACCGGCCGGCGGCGCGCCAGAGCCAGACCGAGGACACCGCCACCTGTCATCTCGGGTTCCGCTGCGTCGCGATTGACTGACGGTTCCGAAACCGCGACCGATACGTTCGACCGATCGGTGTGGCACCCCACAGTTTCGCCGATTCGGCTCTAACCTGCGGCTATGACGGCGACCGCAGACGATCAGAACTCCCCGGAACGGCCCGGCTCCGATCCCGATGCGCCGACCGGAAAGCTGTCGAGGCGCGGGATGCTGCGCGGCATCGCGGCGGCCGGGGCGGTCTCGGGCCCGCTGCTCGCCGCGTGCGGCAACTCGAACAGCGACGGGCCACCCGGATACGGGACCGGGATCAACGACGGCTTCGACGGCAAGATCGAACTCGACGTCCGCGACTCCAAACAGGACTGGAAGCCGTTCGAGCTGAAGAAGGCCCCTGATGGCGCACCCAACATCCTGGTGATCCTCTACGACGACACCGGTCTGGCGTCCTGGTCGCCCTACGGCGGGCGGATCAATATGCCGACCTTGCAGAAGCTGGCCGACAACGGTCTGACCTACACCCAGTGGCACACCACCGCGCTGTGCTCGCCCACCCGGTCCTGCTTTCTGACCGGCCGCAACCATCACGTCAACCGTTTCGCGTCGATCACCGAGGGCTCCACCGGATTCCCAGGCTCGGCCGCGCGCCTGCCGGCCCAGTGCGCCACAGTCGGGCAAGTGCTGCAGGACAACGGCTACAGCACCTTCTGGCTCGGCAAGGAACACAACGTGCCCGTGGAGGACGTCTCCAGCGGTGGCAGCAGATCGGAATGGCCGCTGCAGAAAGGGTACGACCGGTTCTACGGCTTCCTCGGTGGCGAGACCAACCAATGGTATCCGGACCTGGTCGAGGACAACCGGTTCATCGACCAGCCCTACAGCCCGGAACAGGGCTATCACCTGTCGAAGGACTTGGCCGACAACGCCATCAAGATGCTGCGTGACCAGAAGTCGAGCAATCCGTCCAAGCCCTGGTACATGTGGTTCTGCCCGGGCGCGAATCACGCGCCACACCAGGTCCCGACCGAATACGCCGACAAATACAAGGGGCAGTTCGACGACGGCTACGAGGCCTACCGCGACTGGGTGCTGGCCCGCATGATCGACAAGGGCGTCATGCCCAAGGGCACCGCCCTGACCCCGATCAACCCGCTGCCCGGGGACGTGGCGGTGCCCGCGGACGCGATGCGGCCGTGGAACTCCCTCAACGCCGACGAGAAGCAGCTGTTCTCCCGGATGGCCGAGGTCTTCGCCGGATTCTCCGAATACACCGACGAGCAGATCGGGCGCATCATCGACCATCTGGAGAAGACCGGTCAGATGGACAACACCGTCATCTTCTACTGCGCCGACAACGGCGCCTCCGGTGAGGGCTCCCCGAACGGCTCGGTCAACGAGAACAAGTTCTTCAACGGCTATCCCGACGACCTCGCCGAGAACATGGCGCTGCTCGACCAACTGGGCACCCCGGCCACCTACAACCACTACCCGACCGGCTGGGCGGTGGCTTTCTCCACCCCGTTCAAGATGTTCAAGCGCTATTCGGAGTACTCCGGCGGCACTTGCGACCCACTGATCATCCACTGGCCCAAGGGAATCAAGGCCAAGGGCCAGATCCGGCACCAGTACCATCACGCGATCGACATCACGCCCACCATCCTCGACATCATCGGGCTGGAGATGCCGAAGGAGTACCGCGGCGTCAAGCAGTACCCGCTCAACGGCGTATCGATGCGCTACACCTTCGACAATGCCGACGCACCCACCACCCGCAAGCGCCAGTACTACGAGATGCTGGGCACCCGCGGTATCTGGGAGAACGGTTGGAGGGCCTCGGCGCTGCACGCGCCGATCAGCGACAAGGGGCACTTCGACCAGGACAAGTGGGAGCTGTACCACGTCGACGAGGACCGGTCGGAATCGAAGAACCTCGCCGATCAACATCCGGACAAGCTGAAAGAGCTCATCGATGCCTGGAACGAGGAGGCCAAGGACAACTTCGTGCTTCCCCTCGACGACCGCACCGCACCCGAGCTAATGGCTGTCGAGAGGCCGAATCCCGAGCCGCCACGGGACACCTACGTCTATTTCCCGGACGCGGCACCCGTCCCCGAGGCGGTCGCGGTCAACATCCGTGGCAAGTCCTACAAGATCATCGCCAACGTCGACCTCACCGCCCAGGCGCAGGGGGTGATCTTCGCGCACGGCTCCAGATTCGGCGGCCACGTGCTGTTCATCAAGGACGGCACACTGCACTACGCCTACAACTTCCTCGGCATTTCACCCGAGCAGGACTTCGTCTCACCGCCGTTGACGCCGGGCAAACACACCTTGGGCATGGAATTCACCCGGGAGAAGGCCGGCCAATACGGAGAATCGCTCGGCACCACCACGCTCTACATCGATGACAACCCCGTCGCCACTGGACCGATGCGCGCCCAGTCCGGCACCTTCACCCTCGCCGGCGACGGCCTGTGCGTCGGCTACGACAGCGGTGACAACGTCTCCAAGCAATACCCGAGCCCGGGGACCTTCACCGGCGGCACCATCGACAGCGTCACCATCAGTGTCGGCAAGGAGACCTACTCCGACCTGGAGCGGCAAGCGGCCAGAGCGTTCGAGACCGACTGAGCGACGGATCCGCCCGCCACCGCGGCGCCCACCCCGCTCTGGCCCCGCCGATCCCGCACCCACCTCGCCCGCGACCCCCACTAACCGTGGGAGCGAAAACCATCGCGGCAGTGCCTGCCGCGGCACCGATGACCGTGGCCGTCGCCGAAGCGCCACCGTCCGGTGCCGGTGGCCAGCGGCCCTTCGATACGAGAACTCGCGGGGAGAAGATGCGTCTGCGCCGTGAACAACTCTCTGTCCCGTGCCCGCCGAGGCGTATGCGCAGCAGCAAACCCAGGATCTGACCATCAGCTGGCTCGAACCCGACCCCCGATCGACCGGGTGCGGTGATCGAGCGGCGGCACTGCGCGGCCTGTCAGCCGGGCGGGCAGATCGCCCCGCGCAGCTCGCGCATCCGATGGCCCGATCGTATTGTCTCGCACCGACATCGGTGTACCCGCCCCGCCTCGGCGGTGATGCGGCTGCGACCACCGACGACGGCCTCGATGTCGCGCGACGCACGCTCGGCCGGGATGCCGGCCGCGTCCGCGCCAGGGTGTCGGTGCTGGCTGGCATGGTTGTGGTTCGCCCGTAGGAGGAGGTGAACTCCGGTGTGTGTGGGGGGGGATCGGCCGGTATCCAATCAACAATTCGCTCTGTATCTGGCTGGTGCGGAAGCACGTTCGCCGAGAACTGTGAGTACCTACACCGCTCGGGCGCGCCGGTTCCTGGCGTGGCTGGATGAGGAACCCGAGCGCGGGGACGTGTTCACGGAGGCCCGTCGGGACGAGGTGGTCGCGGCGTACCGGGATGCGTTGGTAGCGCGGCGGCAGCCGACGGCGAGCATCAACACGGCGCTGCGCGCGGTGCGCGCCTACTACCGGGCGTGCGTGTTGGGTTCGCCGGACGTGGCGCCGGTGGGCAGGGACCGCCCGGACCCCGCGGTGCTGAATCGGCGGGAGCGATGACGCGCGCTGGATGTGGCGTCACGGCGTAGTGCGCGGGATTGGGCGCTGTTTCTGCTGATTCTGGGGACTGGGCTGCGGCGGCAGGAGGTCGAGAACCTCAACGACGAAGATGTCGTGTTGACCGGCCGGGAGTGGTATGTGCTCGCGCCGGGCCCCGACGGTGAGATGCGAGTGCTGCCATTGGATATCGCGACGATGATGGCGCAGATGGAGTGGCGCACGGCGCGCGCGGAACAGCTGGGCCCGGATCGGGCGGCAAGGCCGTACTTCCTGACGGAGTCCGGCGGCCGGTTCTCCGCGGATAGGGTCGACTCAATCGTGCAGGAGATCGCGGGTGTCTTGCCGAAGGTACTGCGCAACACTTACGAGGCAGACCTGTATGCGGAGGGGTGCACGGTCGGAAATTCGGCGGCGGGTCCGGCTCGACGAGGCGGCGGAAGCGGTTGATCTCCTTGCACCGTCGAGGGCGTCGTCGCCGCCGTCAGCGCAATCACCTACGCGATCCAGAGCCTGCGCACCCGCCGACGACACTGAACCGCCGGCTCGAATCGTTGTAGCACGCCGTCATGCAGCCCGCCGCCTGGACACTGGGCTTGCTCGGTGGTCCCGTTTCGGTACGCATGGACCGGGCGGCCTTGCTGGCCATGCCCCAACATGCCGCCCGGCTGCCCATCGCGTGCGTCGAAGGATGGTCCACCACACAAACCTGGACCGGGGTACGACTGTCGTGCCAGGGCACCCTCGCTCGTCGCTACCAGCTCGGCGTAACCACCCTGCTGGTAGCTGACACGCTCGCGGATATAACCGATCACCTCATCGCCCGGCCGGAACTCGGGGACACCGAGCCCGGCCCTTTCGACAACGCCGGCGATATCCCAGCCGGGAATGACGGGAAAGAACGTAGGTACGCCCGCATCGAAAACGCCTTGGCGCAACCCGAGATCGGCCGGATTCACCGCTGCCGCTCGAACCCGAACCAGGACGGAATCGACATGAAGTTTGGGCTCGTCGACCTCGAGTACCTCTGGTCCGCCGTACCCCCGGTAGATGACAGCCTTCATCTCACGCACCCGGGAAGGCCATCGGCTGGTCCATGACGATCGTGTGCACCACGATCCGCCACTCGCCGTCGATCCGCCGCAGACGCGGGCGGTAGTAGCCCGACTCGATCGGGGTGAGCGTGCCCTGCGCACCCCACGCACCCTCGGGCCAGCCGTCGACCGGGCGCTCGTCGCCCACGGTGTTGTAGACGATGAACTGCGCGTCCAAATACGCTGCGTCGCCGTCGATCTCGATGATGTGATCGAGCTTGGCCATCGCCGCACCGTCCCGGTTGTCGGCCGCCCGCACGTACCGGGCCAGCACTGCGGAAAGTGATGGTCCACATTCACGCTGGCGCGCGGGCGCCGCGAGACGCCTGTCAGCGAAGGACCAACCGCTAGGATTGGTGATCCGCGCCCGCTGGCGCGCAGGCGTCTCCAACCGTGTGAAGGAGGACCATGGCAGGCGGCGCGGCAATCGAGGAGAGTATCGCGGTCGGCCGTGCAGCACGTGAGATCGTGCCGCGGCGCACACTGGCTGACTGGGATCGGTCTCACCGTTGCGGCAGCGCGCTGGAGATCCTGCTTTCCCAGCATGCTGAGCGAGACCCCGATCTGCTGCCTATCCGTTACGGTCGGATGAGTGCCTCGCCGTGGACTTATTTGCGGGGCGCCGCAGCGGTAATGGCGGCCGATCTCGCGCTGTCGCCCAATACCGGACTGACCGTGCAGTTGTGCGGTGATGCACATGTGCTCAACTACGGGCTGTGGGCTTCGCCCGAACGGAATCTGACTTTCGACCTGCGTGATTTCGATGAGACGCTGCCGGGTCCGTTCGAGTGGGATGTCAAACGACTGGCCGCCAGCTTGGTGGTGTGCGCGCGGGAGAACGGGCTGCCCGATGAAACCGCCGATGCCGCCGTCACTGCCGCGATCACCTCATACCGAACACGCATGCGCGACTACGCAAAGATGTCGGAACTCGACATCTGGTACGACCGCATCGACGCGTCCACGCCGCTGGCCTCACTGGATTCTCGTGACCGCAAGGAAGTGCGCGCCCTGATCGCGAAGCAGGCCAAGAATCGCACCAGCCTAGGCGCATTTCGGAAGATGACCGAAGTCCGCGACGGCCGGCGGCGGATTACCGAGAACCCGCCCTATCGAACACATCTGGACCGGCCCGAGAACAGCGAGGAAGCCGAGATCGCCCGGCAGGTGTTCGAAACCTACACCGCTTCAGTTCCCGAACAGCTCACCCGGCTGCTCAGCCGCTTCACATTGTCGGATGTGGTGCGACAGGTCGTCGGTGTCGGCAGTGTCGGCATGCGCGTGTATCTGCTACTGGCAGAAGGCCGCAGCGGTGAAGCGCCGTTGTTCCTTCAGGTCAAGCAGGCCGGAACCGCGGTTTACGAGCCGCATCTGGGACCGAGCGTGCAGGACAACCACGGGCACCGTGTAGTGCTCGGCCAGCACTTGATGCAGTCGGCGACCGACCTGTTCACCGGATGGACCCGGTTGGAAGGGCATGACTACTACGTACGACAGTTCCGCGACATGAAGATCATCCCGGATGGTCGCCAGATCGCGCCGTACCTGACCGAATTCGCCGGGTCTTGCGCGCATGCGTTGGCAAAGGCTCACGCACGCACCGGAGATCCGGTGGCCATCACCGCCTACATCGGCAGGGGCAGTGCCTTTACCCGCGGAATCGAGGAATTCGCACGTGCATACGCGAGACAAACCCACGCCGACCACGCCGACCTGGTCGCCGCCATAGCTGACGGCCAGGTCGAAACCGCGCCCGGCTGGTGATCCGACGCGGTCCGCTACGTAGCAGCCTGCCGCCGTGAGAAGCAACCCTCGGCGGTGCCCTCAAAACGTTGAAGATCAACAGTGGAACCACTATCCACCCAGCGTTGCTCGAAGGGTGGAGCAAGATCTACGGCTACACGAGCGACGAGAGCGGCATCCGACACTCAGCGACTGCGGTACCGAACATCAGCCGAGATTTCGCGCGCTACTTCCTGAACACTTGCGCTGCCGAGACAGCGATCGTGCCTCGATTCCGCTGCCTGGGCGCCGGAGACGTGACAGGAAAAGGACCAGGGGATCTGGTGACCGCGGCCGATCGTGAAGCCGAACAACTGAGTTCATGCGGGCTGCGGGAGATCCTCGATATCCCCGGGGTCGGCGAGGAAGCCGTCGCCGAAGATCCGTCTCTTCTCGGCGCGCAAGGCTGGGAAGAAGATGGTCATCGATGCGTACGGGGTGTTGACTACCCTCCACTTGCGAAAGCCCTGATCTGCGGCCTGGGCGACGGTACCGTGATCACATGGCCACCAAAACGCCAGAATCAGATGGAAGTACCCGCCTGGCCTACATTCTCGGTGTCCCGCTGGACGATGACGTAGTCCGTCAATGGCCGCAGATGGGGGAGGTAGTACGAACCCGCAGCCTCGTTGCGGAGGTCGAAGGGAACTTCCCAGAGCTCACGCTGGAGGTCGGCCGGCGGCACCACTTGGGCGACGTTGTCGTCGTGGAATGGACCGGCAACTACGGCGACGGCCAGCTCTACCGCAACGTGACGATCGGCGAACTGCAGGACGGAAAGGCGGTCCGGGTCACCGACTACTGGGGCGAACCAACGCAAACTCCGCAGTGGCGGGCGCCGTTGACCGCCCGCCTGGACATGCCGCCGGACGGGATCTGGAAGGACGCCGAACACCTACGCCATCACTAGCACCACCTTGGGGTTCTATAGAAACGGCGCAGGAAACAACGAAGTCCGCCGTATCCGCTGGTCAGAAGACTGCGCGGCGCTCACCCGGGAGAGTCCGGTCCCGCTCGGGTGGGCGGCGGCCAGGACGCAGACGGTGAAGGGTCCGGGTCAGCGGACCCGAGCGTCAGGGCCGGTGGATCCTGGTCGCTGAGGACCTCGCCGTCGACTGACGCACGGCTCGCCTCGAAGCCCTGCCGGTCATCGAGGTGCGCCGAGCTCGGGGGCGCACCCACCCATCGGGCTGCGTCCCCGGCGTGCACGGGCACGGCGCCCTGGTGCATCAATCAGTTGTTCTCGGACGGTCCGGGAACCCCGTCTGAGTGCACGGCGGAGTTGTCGGCCGGGGACGGTGTGGTTCTGGGATTCAGAGTGGCTGGGGTCGGTGCTTTCCGCTGATCGACCGTACTGCGGGCGCGGCGGCGGCGGGCGGCGCGGCGATCGGGGTCGAGGCGTTCGCGCATCCGGTCGTCGGCGCCGGGCCCAGCCAGGAAGGCGAGGTTCACGGACGACAGTGGACGACAGGTATCCGCGTCGACAAGGTCGGGAACGATTTCGCCACCGGTTTCACGATCGACCAGGACCACGCTCGGCTCGCTGGCGTCGGCGTGCTTGCGTCCCCACCCATAGAGGGCGACCAGCACTGGGACAAGATCCCGGCCCTTTTCGGTCACCATGTACTCGAACCGCGCCGGGGCGTCGTGGTATTGCCTGCGCTCGAGCAAGCCGCTCTCGAGCAGCGTATTCAAGCGCCTGGTCAGCATGGTCGGGGCGATCCCCAAGTTGTAGCCGAACTCGTCGAACCTGCTGAATCCGTCCAACGCGTCTCGCATGATCAGCAGAGTCCACCAGTCACCGACATGCTCGAGCGCACCGGCTATCGGACAGCCCATGGTCTCGAAACTCGTGCGTCGCATCCGCTCATCCTTCCACCAACTAGTGACTTGCATAATAGTAGTCACTGTTTTAGCGTGAGCGCAGCGGCCATCCACGGCCGCGATTCGGCACTCATCTGTGGGTGAACTATCGAAAGGACGTGCCGTGACCTCCTCCATCGATTCACGGTCCATCACGCTTGTCATTGGCGCGGGAGGCCGCCACGGCGGCACCGGTTCCCATGTGGCGCAACGTCTTCGCGAGCAAGGCCAGGCCGTTCGCGTACTGGTTCGCACCGATGACGACCGAGCGCACCGACTGCGTGAGATCGGGGTGCAGATCGCGAGGGGTGATCTACTCGATCGCCGGACACTCGACGCCGTGGTCGAGGGCGTGAGCACGGTGTACTTCACCTACCCCGTGGCGCCAGGCGTCGTGCAGGCCTCCGCGAATCTGGCCTCCGCGATGCGCGCCGCCGCGCGCGTGCCGCGTCTGGTGGTGATGTCGATGTCCGCCGCGGCCCCCGATAGTCCCAGCGCACTGGGTCGTGCCCATTGGGCCGCCGAAGAGGTGTTCTGCTGGGCCGGGCTGCAACCGGTGATCCTGCGAATCGCCGCCTTGTTCTACGAAAACATTCCGCTCCTGCATGCCGCGTCCATCCGCAGCGCGGGAACCTTCGCCAACAGTTTCGGTGCGGCCGCCATGCCGTGGATCAGCGGCCGCGATGCCGCCGACCTCGCCGTCGCCGCTCTCACCGACCCGGACCGATACCCCGCCGGCTCCACCGTGTATCCGCCCGGCGCCGCCCTGTACACACACGCAGACATCGCCGCCCTCATCAGTGGCGAAACCGGAAAGACCGTCGAATATCAACACATTCCGGCCGACCGGTGGCAACGCGACCTCGAGGACCTCGCGCGACACGACGCCCTCGCCACGATCAATCCCGCCATGGCCCAACACATCTCCAGCATCGGCGCGAAATTCTCACAACGGCCGATCGCGCCGCGGCACGACCCCATTTCGCTCGACGACGCTATCGGCCGTCCGCCCCAGACTTTCGCCGAGTTCATCCACACTCACCGCGACAGCTTCCTCCACCATACGATCGGCAGCAGTCCGGCCGGTGAGTCGAACCAACCGTGAGCAGCTGCATTGACTCAGGTACTTCAGATCGGTCGGGGAGTGAATGTCGAGCAACCTAAGCTTCGTAGGCGCGCAGCAATGCCACGGACTGATGCAGGGCGTTGGTGAGGTGCTGATGGGACCCGGTGGCCTTGTCCATGATCGCGCCGCCCTGTAAGGCCGCGACGAACGCGGAGGCCATGGCCGATACCGGGGCGTCTGGGCGCAGGAGACCGGCGTGCTGCATGGCCGAGAGTTGGTCGTGCAGTTCGTCGATCCAGCGTTCGTACATGCGCCCGACCAGATCCCGGGTGAAGGTGTCGGTGTCGAGTGCTCGGCCCGCGAGTGCCGCGATTTCACAGGCGTCGTTGATCGTTTGCTGGGAGTGCAGGTGCAGGATCTGCTCGATCCAGGCTTCCCATGCTTGCCAGGTGGTGAGCGGTGCGACTGGAGCGTCGGCTTCGGCGAGGCGGGTCAGGTGGCGTTCGGCGGCGGCCCGGCGCAACTCGTCTTTCCCGTCGGGGAAATAGTGGAACAGCTGGCCTTTGCTGGTGCTGGTCAGGCGCATGACGTCGTCGAGGTTGACGTCGTTGCCGGTGACGAGGAGATCGGCGGCGGCCTCGACGATGCGGGCCTTGGTCGCCTCCCCTTTGCGAGTGGGCATGCCTCACCTTACATTTCTGGACTTGTAAGTCCAAAAAATTGATGCCAGCCTAGTGGACGTGAAAGTCCAAAACCTGTCAGGCCGGGGACGTTTCGCGGGCGCGCTGCTGTTGCTGGCCGGACTGCAATACCTGGCACTGGAGTACGTCACAGCTCGCGCTTGGCGCCACCCCACCTACAGCTATGCCGTGAACTTCATCAGCGATCTGGGCAACCCGGTCGCCGGGGATGCCTTCGACGGCCGCATGATCGACTCACCCCTGCACTCGGTCATGAACACCGCGTTCGTCGGCCAGGGCGTGGGGTTCATCGCCGCCGGTGCACTGCTGCTCGCAGCCCGGGAACGGCGTGTGCGCCTGCTGTTCGGACTGGTGATCGCCCACGGCGCCGGCGTGATCCTGGTCGGGTTCTTCCACGAATCGGCCGCCAACCAGCACAACGGCGTTCTCGTGGTGCACGGCATCGGCGCGGCCGTGGGCATCGTGACCGGCAATCTCGTCGCGATCGTCGTCGGGGCACGGCGGGGCATACCGACGTGGTTGCGCCGAAGCAGCATTGCCCTCGGCGCCCTCGGGCTGGCCTCGTTCGCGCTGTTGCAGGCTGATCGGCCGCTGTATCACGCAGCGGGAGGGATACCCGAACGCGGCGCGGTCTACACCATCCTGGCCTTCGAAATCCTGCTCGGCACAGCACTTCTCGTTGCCGGGGCCCGCCGGGCTCCGGACTGCTCCCTACCTCTCACCATGGAAAGGCTCCCCGCATGAACAGCACCGCAACGCAGCGCTTGACCGGTCGCCACGCGCTGGTCACCGGATCGACCTCGGGAATCGGACGCGCAATCGCGATCGCACTGGCTTGCGAGGGTGCGGCAGTCGTGGTGTCGGGCCGCAGCAAGGACGCGGGCGAGGCCGTCGTCGAGACGATCCGCGAGACCGGAGGCGTAGCGTATTTCGTTCGCGCCGATCTGGCCGAATCAGGCAGTGCCGCAGCAGAACTGGCACGCGCCGCGGCGGCGGCCCTCGACGCCCCGGTCGATCTGCTGGTCAACAATGCCGCACTGCTCATACCCGCCCAGTCTCTTCTCGACGTCGACGAGACGCTCGCCGATCTGGCTCTGGCCGTGAATGTGAAGGCACCGGCGCTGCTGACCGCCGCGATCACCCCCGGCATGGTCGCGGCCGGAGGGGGTGCGATCGTCAACACTGGCTCCCTCAGCGGCCTGGCCGGCAATGCCGTATCCGCCCTCTACGGCGCGACCAAAGCTGCCTTGCATTCGCTCACCGCGTCCTGGGCGGCCGAACTCGCGCCGCGCGGCATCCGCGTCAACGCCGTGGCCCCCGGCCCGACCATGACCGACGAAAACGCCTCCTACCACGAGACATTGCGCAGTCTGGCCGCGTCGACACCCGACCGCCGCCCCGGCACGGCCGCCGAGGTCGCCGCCGCGGTGGTCTTCCTCGCCAGTGCCGAGGCGGCCCATATCCACGGCGCGATCCTGCCCGTCGACGGCGGACACCAGGCCGTCCGTTAACCCCACACCACTTGTCGGTGTCTGTCGTCACGATCCCGAGCAGGCTGCAGTCATGACTCGTCGATAACCCGCATCCCTGGCCACAGATCCACCGATTCGGCTGTACCGCAAGGCAAATAGATACGACTTTCCCGCAATTTCGGAGTGACGGAGGAACGCTCACGCATGCTCAAACACCACCACCCCAAACCCGCCCTCACGATCCACATGATTGGGAGTTCACCGTCATGAAGACTCTTGCCCGCCGGGCCGCTGTCGTCGCCGCGGCCCTTGTCGCCGCGGCCGGGGCCCTGACCGCCTGCACGCAGACCGGCCACCACGACTCCGCGCCGATGTCCACCTCGGCCGGGGTGTCGCGGGTCGCGAACTGGCAGGGTGACAAGCCGACAATCGTCCTGGTGCACGGGGCATGGGCGGACGCGGCGGGCTGGACGCCCGTCGTCGCCGAACTGCAGAAGGCGGGGTTCCCGGTCAAGGCGCCGCCGAATCCCTTGCGCGGGCTGGATTCCGACGCCGCATACATCTCCGATGTGCTACGCCAGACCACCGGGCCGATCATCCTCGTCGGGCATTCCTACGGAGGCGCGGTCATCACCAACGCCGTGGCGGGCAACACCCAGGTCAAAGCGCTGGTGTACATCGCGGCATTCGCACCCGATCAGGGCGACTCGCTGGCGAGCCTGAACTCCAGTGCACAGGGCAAGGAAATCCCCGCGGTCCCGGCCACGCCGTCGTCCTTTCCCGACACCGGTGGCGGCACCGGTACAGAACTCACCATCGAACCCGGCCAATACCCGAATGTGTTTCTGGACAACACCGTAGCGCCAACCCAACAACGGGCGCTCGCGGTTGAACAGCGTCCCCTCGGTCTGGCCGCGGTGACCGGGATCTCCGGCGCCCCGGCCTGGAAGAACCTCCCATCCTGGTACCTGGTCGCCAAACAGGATCGTGCGATCGCGCCAGACCTGGAGCGATTCATGGCAACCCGTGCGGGTGCCCACACCGTCGAAGTGGAGGGACCGCACCTGATCATGCAGACCGATCCCGACGCCGTCACCGACCTGATCGAACAGGCCGCGGTCGCGACTCGTCGATAACCCGCATCCCGGACCACGAATGCACCGTTTCGGCTGTAGCACAGTGCAATAGAAACGGACTTCCCACATTCCGGCCTGGCCGGGAAATGCTCGCGCGTGCTGAAACAACACAACGATGAAGGAGAACACGATGTCCGATCAGACAGCTCCGACAGTGGTGCTCGTACACGGCGCCTTCGCCGACGCCTCGGGATTCGCCGGGATCATCCGGGAACTCTCGACGTCCGGATATCCGGTCATCGCGCCACCGAATCCCTTGCGAGGGTTGAGAAACGACGCCGGGGTGGTGCACTCTGTCGCCGCGGCGATCAACGGACCGGCGGTGCTGGTGGGTCATTCCTATGGGGGCGCGGTGATCGGTCAGGCCGCGGCCGGCCTGAGCAATGTGACGGCCCTGGTGTACCTGGCGGCGTTCAGCCTCGACGCCGGTGAAAGCTGCATCGATGTCCAGCAGCCGTTCGCGCCCTCGCTGCTGGCCGAAACGGCTCGTCCGACGGCCTACGACGCACCGGTCGCGGCCGGCGGGCCCGACCTGGACATCGATGCGAAGCGGTTCCGCGAAACCTTCTGCGCCGACGTCCCGGAGGGCTGACCACCGGTCCGCCTTGGGATGACGATCAGGTGGCCAGTGCCGCCTGCGCCGGGATACAGGTGCCGCCGTCGCAGATCCGGCCGGAGCCGTTCTCGCCCACGCCGACGTACATGACCCCGTCGAGGCGGTCACCGATGGTGACGCCGCCCCGTGGGCCTGGCCCGCCACGCATCGTCGGTCCCGAACAACTCGGCGATGGAATCTTGGCTTGCGCCACCCAACAAACTCCCACTAAATCCACTGCCCATCACCGTATCTCGAAATCGCGTTCGATTGCGCCAAGCAGTCTTCCAGGAGCCAAATCGGCAGGCGGACAAGCCATTTCGACTGACGTCGACAGCAGATCGTCGCGTCAGGTAGCGACATCCTTTCCTAATCCCTAGGTCGCAGGTTCTATTCCTAACAAGGCGGACGCAGGGGCCTGAACAGCTACAACGCTGGCAGCCCGACACCGATCACCTTGGGCCTGGCAGGGAGATCAACTCTCCGTAGAATTTCTCTAAGTAGGCATGCAGAGCACTCCGTTTCTCCGTGGTTGCCTGGGCAATCCAGTACTCGAAGAATATTCTGCGCGTAGCGTCGCGATGCTGTCCGCGGAACCTTGCCGTAGTCCATAGGTAGCCGAGCAGACTTGCCGCAAATTTGTCGATACGTTCGAGCGTTGCGTACTCGTTGGCCGTAAGTTGGCCATCAGATTCCAAGCGCTTCATGAGTATCGGCGCAATCATGCGGTAGGAATCGTCACAGGCGATCCAGGATCGAACACAGGCCATGTCTGGATCCCGCCAGAACTCGCGTTGGAACTCTCGCAGGACAGTTAGGCGCGACTCTTCATTCTGTTGTCTGTGACTCATGTACAGCAGAGTCGAAATTGCCGCGCCAGCAGCACCTATGAACAGCTGACTCACGAGGAGCCACGTGCTTGCGCTTCCCACCTATCGGAACCCTCCGCGCGCCACCGTCAACATGTACTAGTACCACGTGTGTCATGGCGGCGGTGCAGAGAAGCTAAACATGCCAGCAATAGGCGGCATACCGCCAGGTGTCTGCGCCGGTCAGAGGCCGTTTCTGCCAGCAACACAACGAAACTGGGGTTAACAAGAACTATCGAGCGTAGAACGTTCCGTCGGCGCATCAACATCCGAAATCGCGATGGGCCGCCCAAGTGAATGAGAGACCGTCCAGCATCAGCGCCCGCCGCGGATGGCTCGCCCGAACCGAACAGTGCCAGAGCGCTCGGCGGCCTTGAGTCCGTTCAGAGCTGGGGCCAACTTGGGCCACACGTCTTGCGTGCTCGTGAACGAGCAGCACTTTTCACGCCCGGTGCATCCTGGACCACCGTGTGTGACGTGAACAAACACAACCCCGACGCAGCTGGGGGTCAAGTGGTCGCAGGTTCAAATCCTGTCAGCCCGACCAAGAAATCCCCTCCGACCAGGGTCGGAGGGGATTTTTTGTGTCACCGAACT
>NZ_JBSGCB010000073.1:0-35172 GCF_053601595.1 Nocardia sp. NPDC004711
GCCGGCTCCGGTAGGGGGGAGCCGGCACCACCGCTGGACAACCCTGCTACCCGTCGACCCGCACGGCCGAGCTGTAGCACACCCGACGGCTCAACTGCCGCTCGGCGATCCGCTCCACCAGCAGCGGAATGAACTCCCGAACCCGGTGCCCCTCGAAATCCCGATGAATACCCCGAACCACCTCCCCGACGACCCGAGCCGCCAAATCAGGAAATCGATTGGACAGCCGCGCGGCAAGGTCGCTCATCTGCTGCTCTTCATCGGATTCCGTCATACCGTGAGTTCGCCTCCATCACCAGCGTTCGTGCGCCGACACCCGTCCCGTCCCAACGGATGACCAGCGAAGTGGACAACGGTCCGGGGTGCGCTCACCCCGGACCGTGCCCCTCGAGTGTTGCGGCAAAGAACGAGCTTTTCGCCCCGGAACCGCTTTCTGGCACATTTTGTCGCGCACTAGGCACACCAGGTCCTGGCCGCTTGCGGATGAGAAATGCAAATGAAATTTCATTTGCAACAACGCCATTCGAATCGGTACCGGCACAGCCAGAGCTATCGGGTGGGAAGCGGCCGGGCTCGTTCCCGAACCTCGGCCAGATGCTCCCGCGCAGTCCATTCGTCGAGCCACGCAGGGACCGGCAGGCTCGGCGCCGCGACACCGCGGTCATCACGGACGGCACCGCACCGCTCAGCGTGCCGAACAACCGGGCAAAGACGACCAAATCCTGTCCGCTACAACAGATTCTGCCGGGAGGACGGCTGGCCGCGAGCTCATTGTCACGTTCGGTCACCTTTTCGGCGCGAATTGACCACCGGGCGGGGCGGTGGCTGCTCGTAGGGTCGGTGGGTGTCCTCGGGCGAGATGGGGATGTGAATGATGAGGATTGTCGGATGTCGTTGAACCCGTTCATGCTCGGTGTGCGATTTCTGCTCGAGCTGACCGCTGTGGTGTCGTTCGGAATTCTGGGGTGGCGAGGGTTCGATGCGCCGTGGCGGTTTGTGCTGGTGTTGGTACTGCCGATCGTGGTGGCGGCGGTGTGGGGGACGTTTGCCGTGCCGGGCGATCCGAGCCGGAACGGGGAAGCGACGGTTGCCGTGCCCGGCGTTGTGCGGCTGGTGATCGAAGTGCTCGTGCTGGGTGGCGGGGCGGTCGCGCTGTGGGGTGCGGGGCTGTCGATGGCGGCGCTCGTGTCGGCGGTTGTCTTGGTCTTGTACCAGGTCCTCGCGTATGACCGAGTCGGCTGGCTGATTGCGCATTGAGTCGAGCTCTCGTCGTGAGCGGTCCGAGGGCTGTGTGACTTTCCGGATGCGGGACCGAGAACGGGGTTCGATCTGGTCAGAGTGCCCCGAGACCGGTTCTCCGGGAGGTAATCTCGATGCGATGGGACAACGTGCACTGTTCACACTGGCAGGTATCGTTCTCACCGCCTGGTGCATGGTCGCCACGCCCGGGAGGGTTGCCGCCGATCCGGGGCTACCGCCGGTGGGCGGCAATTTCCTCTGGGGAGTGTCCAGTTCCGGGTTTCAGAGTGAAGGCTTCGCGCCGGACAGCAATTGGAGCCGTTACGCGGGATCCGGACGCGCCGAGGACTACCGCAATTCGGTCGACTTCTTTCATCGCTACGATGAGGATATCCAGCACGCGGCCGACCTCGGTGTCGGCGTCTACCGGATCAGCGTGGAATGGGCCCGGGTGCAACCGAATCCGGGCGAATGGGATTTCTCCTTCTACGACAGCATGATCGCGCGGATTCGCGCGGCCGGAATCCGGCCGATGATCACGCTGGACCACTGGGTGTTCCCGGGCTGGGAGGTCGATCGCGGCGGCTGGCGCAACCCGGGCATGGTCGATGACTGGCTCACCAACGCCCGCGCGGTCGTGGACCGCTACGCGCACTTCGATCCGCTGTGGGTCACCTTCAACGAGCCGCTCGCCTATGCCGGGAAAGAGCAGCAGATCGGCGATCTCGGCGCGCTCGACGTCGCACCCATGATCGATCGGATGGTCGCCGCGCACCGCGCGATCTACGACCACATCCACCTCCGGCAGCCCGGCGCGATGGTCACGAGCAATATCGCCTTCTCGGCCATCGGCACGGCACAAGCCGACGCGTCGTTCGTCGACCGGATCGCGGACAAGCTTGACTACATCGGAATCGATTACTACTACGGCGGATCCCTGACCAATCCGCCGAATCTGGCGGCCCTGCTGACCAACCAGCCCTCGAGCCTCGTCCTCGAACCCGACGGCATCTACTACGTCCTGCGCCGATACGCGCAGAAGTTCCCGGGCCGCCCCCTCTACATCGTCGAGAACGGCATGCCCTCCGACAACGGCTCACCCACCACCGACGGCATGACCCGCGAGGACGACCTGCGCGACACCGTCTACTGGGTCCAGCGCGCCAAGGCCGACGGCATCAACGTCATCGGCTACAACTACTGGAGCATCACCGACAACTACGAATGGGGCAGCTACTCACCACGTTTCGGCCTCTACACCGTCGACGTCACCACCGACCCCACCCTGACCCGCCACCCCACCGCCGCCGTCCCCGCCTACCGCGACATCGCCACCTCCGGTGGCGTCCCCGCCAACTACCTCCCCACCCGCCCACCGGCCCTCTGCTCCATCCAGGACCTCCCCTCCAGCTGCTTCAACCCGGTAACCGTCCCGGGCCGCTGACCCACACCCCGCTGCCTGCCACTTGTAGTGGCGATTCCAGGTCGGGGTGGTGGGCGGTGCTATGTTCAGGTTCGCGAGACCCACTGGTTCTGCTCGGTTCACGGCATCCCAGGAGGTGGGCAAGTCATGAGTTCCCCGAAGTCGCGCGATCCGCACTCGATATCCACCGCACCGATCGTGGTCGGCGTCGATGATTCTCCGGCCGCGCTGTCGGCCGTGCGCTGGGCGGCGGAGACCGCGGCGGCGCACGGCCGCGAACTGTTGATCGCGCACGGCACGAATGTGAATGTGATCGTGGGGGTGATGAGCACCTTTTCGAGTGTGAATTCCGAAGTCGAGCAATCGATTCAGGCTTTCGGCGCCGATCTGGTGGCACAGGCCCGGGAGGTCGCCGAAAAGGCCGCGCCGGCCGTGATGGTGCGCACCGAGGTGTCCCCGCAGCATCCGGCGAGGATGTTGATCGACCTCTCTGCCACCGCCCATATGACGGTGGTCGGCGGTCCGGCCGAACGCCGGGGCCTGAACCGGATCGGTTCCATCCTGATCTCGGTGGCGAGCCAGGCGGCCGGATCGGTGGTCGTGGTGCGCGACGACGACCCCGAATGGGTGGACCGCCGCACGGCGCCGGTCGTGGTCGGCGTCGACGGCAGCCCGGTCAGCGACGCGGCGGTCGGCGCCGCGTTCTACGAGGCGTCCGTGCGCAACGCGCGGCTCGTGGCTGTGCACGCGTGGAGCGACCTGTACCTGGCCCGGTACTCGGGATTCATCGACACCTCCATCGAGGCCGCGCAAGCGACCGAGGCGGAGCGGGCGCTGCTGGTCGAACGGCTTGCCGGGTGGCAGGACAAGTACCCCGACGTCGAGATCACCCGTGACATCCACCTCGCCGATCCGGTCGAGCACCTGCTGACCTGGTCCGAGGGGGCCCAGCTGCTGGTTGTCGGCAGCCGCGGCCGGGGCGGGTTCGCCGGCATGCTGCTCGGCTCCACCAGCAATGCGCTCGTGCAGCGCGCGAACTGTCCGGTCATGGTGGTCCACCCCGAGTCGTAAGCGGCAGGTGCGCTATTCGGCGTTCGGGGCTCGGTGTCGGGAACGAGTTCGGTGTGCGGGTTCGGGTGCCGGTGGAATCTCCACGTCGTAGCGACGGACGTACGCGGCCAGGAAGGCTTGCGCGGTGGCTGTCACCGGGATGGCGAGTAGTGCGCCCGTCGCTCCGAACAGCGCCGCGCCGGCGAGAACCGCGCCGAAGGCGACCGCGGGATGCATGTCGAGGGTGGTCGCGGTGATGCGCGGCTGCAGGACGTAGTTCTCGAATTGCTGGTAGACGACGATGAATCCGAGAATCCACAGCGCCGACCGTGGATTGTGGGCCAGCGCCACCAGCACCGGCAGTGCACCCGCGAGGTAGGTGCCCACGGTCGGAATGAACTGGGACACCACGCCCACCCACAGCGCGAGTGCGAACGCCGACGGAATGCCCAGCACCCGCATCGCCGCATAGTGCGCCAGCGCCGAGCAGAACGCGAGCAGCGCCCGCGAGTAGATGTAGCCGCCCGTCTTCTCGACCGCGATATCCCAGGCGCGCAACACATGTCGCTGCCGCTGCGGCGGCAGCAGTGAGCACACCGCATTGCGGAAGCGCGGTCCGTCCGCGGCGAAATAATAGGTGAACAGCAGCACGCCCAGGCCCTGGAACAGCACGCCGAGTGCCGTGGTGCCGATGCCCCAGACGTCGTCGGCCAGGTCCAGCGCCCAGGACCGCAGTTTCGAGCTGATGTCCGAGGTGCGATCGGTGATATCGGTGACCGAGAGGTCGGTGTGGAACGTGCTGTTGATCCAGGTGACCGCACTGTGCATATCCCGCGGCAGGTTCTCGATCAGTGTCGTCACCTGACCGACCACCAATTCGCCCATGGTCCAAACGAATCCGACCAGCACCACGGTCACCACCACGAACACCGCCAGCGTCGCCGCACCGCGTTTCCAGCGGCGCGCGGCCAGCCAGTTCACCGCGGGTTCGATGGCGAAGGCCAGGAACAACGACACCACCAGCACCGTCAGCAGACCGCGCAGGCGCATCAGCCCCCAGAAGGTGATGACGATCCCGGCCACCGTGGCCGCCGCCAGCAGATAGGCCCGCGGCAACCAGGCCGGGATCACCGACGCGACCAGCCGGTCCGGCCTGACCTCCGCGGCAGCGTCGTCGGGGCTCCGCTCCCGCTCTCCGGAGTCGGATTCGTCCTGGGGCACTCCGCAAACGTACTGGCGTCCGGGCGATCGGCGCCGCAGTGCGCGTGTGCCCGCGTGTTCCGGCCGCGCGGAAGCTGCTACAGCCCAGCGCCGACGGTCGCTCGATCGAGCGGAATCCCGCCTCTGCCGCGGTCATACCCTCGAACCTGCCACATCTTCGAGCCGCTACTCCACGTGGCGCAGTGCGATCAGCGCATTCTCGTGAAACTGGCGTAGTGATCGCCTGTGTACCACGCCGAACCGTCGTTGCCGGTCACGATCCGCTCCGCATCGCGGGATCGGCCTGGTTGTTTGCAGTTGACATCCCACTCCAGATAGCCGACACCATCGGGCAACTGGCCGCCTCTGTTCTGCCATGTGGTACCGCCCTTGGTTCCGGGACAGTCGGCCGGTGGCCAGGTGCCTTGGTCGATCAGACTCAATGTTGTCCAGGCTCGCTGGGGAACCGTGGAGTCCACCAGGCGCACCTCGACACCGGCCACCGTCGAGTGCTGGGCCACCCGCTCCGTGTGCCCGCCTGACAACAGCAATGCCACCGTGGCGAGTGCAACCGAAGCGATAGCAATTGCCTTACCCCACAACGTTCTCAACGCGATCGTCTCCACCGTCATGAGTGCCCACGGTGTCATATGGGTCTGAATCGGCCCTCACGTCGAGCTGTCGTACGAGTGAATGCGGACCGGATGGAACAGGCTCGCGGCCCCCGCCGTCCCATGGCCCGCCATCGATCTCACATCTCCGTCACGCTCAGGTCGACCCCTGCCGCGATGAGGCGCTTCGTCAGGGGCGTGCCCATGGCCGCGGCCGGTGTGAGCACGCCGCCGCCAGCCCACCGGTCATGGTGGACGTGGCAGCAAGCCCCACCGGTCCCCGGCCGGTGTAGATCAGCTCGGAATCGCGAGAACCGATGCCCCTCAATCATTCTCGATGCCGCGATCGTGATCGTCTACGCGGGTACCCTATCTCGCCGTCGCCGGTGTGTGCTGGTGCGAACGTCGCACGCGCTCGAAGACTTTCGCCCCAGCCGTGCCCCGCGAGCCGCATGGTCACCATGCCGCCGCGGTGAGATACCACCGCTAACCGGTGCAGGTCGATGCGGTGGGCGACTACATGGAGGGTTTGACGATGTACTTCATCTCGACCTGCGGAGCGGACAACATCACGCCCCCGGCCCGGATCCATTCACCGATGACGCGGGCGGCGTCGCGGGCCGGGTTGTAGATGTCCTCTTCGCTGGCGAACAGGCCGTCACCCGCGTAGACCAGGCGGGTCGTATTGGGGAACCAGAACTCGACGCCCGCCTCGGTGGGATGGTCGAGAAGGTTCTTGATACCGACCACAATGGCGTCATTGTCCTCGTCATAGGCGACCCACTCGTGCGGAAAGCGCATGTGCGGGAACGGCTTCATGACCTCGATGATCCACGCACGCACATCCTCCCGATGATGGAAGGTGCCGTAGGCGTGCTCGATGTACTCGACATCCTCGACGAACAGATCCGCGAACGGCCCCCAGTCCCCGGTCTCGGAACAGCGGTCGACGACCCGGCTGTAGTGGTGCAGCGCTTCTTCCAGCTCGGCCCGGCTGAATTTGCCCATGGTGCATCTCTTTTCGTCGGTGCGTGCCGATCCGGCACACACCCACGAATTAATCACTATCGCTTAAATCCGTCAAGCAGCCGTCCATCGTGAACAGCTGAGACTCGCGACGCCGATGTTCAGAGCCGGATCGACGCGGTCGCAGGCGCGTTGCCGCCCGGTGATTCCGGCCATGCTCTCTGTGTCAAACCTGGCTTCCGTCGCCCATGGTCTGATTCTTTTGTGTGGACGGGAGGCTTTGTTCACCGGGCGTGACTTACAGAGTCAAGAGGCCGCGCTCGATTGCGTCCAGTACTCGCTCGAGTGAGTGTTCGATGTGCTCGGGTGTGGCGGGGAGTGGGCCGTCGAGGAGTAGGCCGGCGAGGCCGTGTACTGCTGACCATGCGGCTATTTCGGCGCCGGGGCGGCGGATTGGGTTGAGGAGGCCTGCGGTTTGGACTTCGTCGAGGACCTGGCCGAGGATTTCGAAGGGGCCGCATTCATCGGTGGGGAGGGCTGCTGGGGGGAGCTCGGGTGCCGGGGGATAGGCGATGAAGGCTGTGCGGAACAGGCCTGGTTCGGCGAGGGCGAAGTGGACGTAGGCGGTGCCGACTGCGCGGAGGCGGAGGCGGGGATCGTTGGTGCGGGCTACTTGGTGGCGCATCTCGGCGGCGAGGGCCTGGCGAGCGTGATGTGCTACCTGGGCGAGGAGTGCTTCTCGGTCGGTGAAGTGGCGGTAGGCGGCTGAGTGTGTCACGTCGGCGGCTCGCGCGGCTTCGCGGAGGATCACCCGGTCTGGGCCGCCCTCGCGGGCCAGGGCGATACCGGCCTCGATCAAGGTCGCGCGCAGGGCGCCGTGGTGGTACGGCTTCGCACGATCGCGACTGGTGGTGGCCTGACCCATGGGGTAAGGATTTCACGGATACAGGATGTTGACAACGGTCACATTTTCTCGCACACTCGTATGTAACCAGTGGTTACATCCTGCTGGTTCGACTGAACGGCACTCTTGAAACATCGAGCGGAGCATGTGATGTCCTCTGCCACTCTCTATCTCTGGGCGCTCGAGATCATCGGGCTGGTCGCGATAGTTCTTGTCACCGCCCGCACCTTGCGGTCGTCGGCCATCGAGGTCGGCATCGACAGGGTTGTGGCGCAACGAATTTCGATCGTCTTCTATGCGGGCTGGATGGCTTGGACGGCCACGGTCGTCGTGCTGGCGGCCAACAACGTCCTACGGCTGGACGAGGACACGGTCAAACCGTGGCTGGGCGTGGCGATCCTCGCGCCGATCGTCGTCCTGCTGGCGAGTTCCCGACTACCGCTGATCCAGCAGATGCTTTCTCATCCAGGTATTGCCGCAACTTTGGTCCGGCCGCACGAAGCGCGCTTCATCGGCATCGTCTTCTTGACCGCAATGGCGTTGGGTGAGTTGCCGCCTGCGTTCGCACTTCCGGCCGGAATCGGTGATATAGCAATAGGTCTGGCTGCGTCATGGTTGATCCGCAGTCCACATGCTGAAGGTCGAACCCGAAGTATCCTCTGGCTCAACGTATTCGGATTGATCGACTTCCTGTACGCCTTCGCCGTCGGCTTTCTGGGCGGACCGGGGCGTAGCCAGCTGCTGCACCTGACGCCATCGACACAGCCACTGTCGATGCTGCCATTGGTGCTCATCCCGACGACCGGAGTTCCCATCCTGTTCGTCTTCCACGTCATCTCGCTGGCCAAGCTGCGGGCCACCGTGCCCGTCGCGGCCGTCCCGGCCTGAATACTCCTCGGCAGAAAAGGAAGCACAATGAGCACCACCCCCATCGACAAAAGCGCTCGCGTCCAACGTGTTCGGCACGAGGTGAACCGGATCACCATCGCAGTCGACGCCACGTTCGAGGAGCTGCGTACGCGTTTCGAGCAGCTGGTCCCCGACATCGAACTCGACGAGCTGAGCCAATTGATCGCAACCGGTGATCTGGAACGGGTGAAGAAGTACACCGAAGCGCGAACACCGAACTCCTTCGCCAACTTCTGGACCTTCGACCCGACTGCCATGATGGCGCTGCGGGGGAGCACCGCACAGTTGGTCACCTTCATGGTGGGCAACAACCTGATCGCGGAACGCATGTTCCGCCACGATCCGGGCGTGATGCTCTACGCACCGATCCGCGTCGCCATCTACACCGACAACGATCGGACGTTCGTCAGCTTCGACCAGCCGTCGACCCGCTTCGACACCTTCGGCGACGAAAACATCACCGCGGTCGGCCGACTCCTCGACCAGAAGATCGCCGCGCTGCTGACGCTCCTCGGCGTAGAGGTGCCGGACGAACTATCCCAGCAGACCGTGTAGTTCGCCCGGCCGCCTGGAAACTAGCTATGCCGGAGACGAATCCCTTGATGATCGGACAACCCCGTCTAGCACTCAGGGGCCAGCGTCTGCGTCGGACTCTATTGTGCGGTCAGTGCCACCAGCGCCGATCTGCGGCGATTCCAACGTGGCATCGTTCAGGTACTCCGCGTGGGTGCTGTGATCGGTAGATTTGCTGGAGGATTACCGCCTGACGGGCCTGTGGTGTGCGCGGAGGCGGGGCAACGATCAAAGGGCGCTGATGAACGATGCCGGGCAGGTGGCCGGGCTGTGGTGGCAGGCGTTGACCGACCGCGGGTGGTCGGCCGACCGAGAGCTGCTGGGAGTGTATGCCGCGGAAGTGATCACCGGGGTGGCTGCGGAGGAGTTCGAACCGGGGGTGGGGGCTCGGGTGGGTGCGGCGCTGGCGGATCTCGGTCTCACGGATCCGGATGTGCCGCTGATCTCCGCGCGGGTGCTGTACACGGTGGTGGATCACGGCGCCGAGAGTGAAGCGGGACAACGGCTCGCCGCGGTGCTGGCGGCGCTGGGCTCGGGACATCGAGCGCGGTCGCTCGATATCAGGCACGCCGCGGCGCCGGACGCGGGCGGTCCGGCGCGCGAGCCCTTGAGCCCCGATGTCTACCGGATCATGTTCGAACACGTCTCGGTGGCCGCGGCCATCGGCGAGGTCGACGGCACTCTGCTGGTCGCGAACAAAAGGTTCACCGACCTGATTGGAATTCCGTCGGAGATCGTGCACGACATCTCGGTCTTCGACCACAGTCACCCGGACGATCGCGACGACATCCTCGCGGCGGTCTTCGAGAAACTGGTCCCGGCGCGCGGGGGCGCGCTCGAGTTGGAGCACCGATTCATCCGCGCCGACGGGAGCATGGGCTGGGCCGCGTTCAAGGTCACCTATATCCAGGGGGCTCCGGGCGACCGGGACTATCTGCTCACGGTCGGTGAGGACGTGACTGAGCGGCACCGGCTGCAGGAGGAACTGCATCGCCAGGCCCGCCACGATCCGCTGACCGGGCTGTCGAACCGACGGCACCTGCTCGAGCGCATCGATGCCATGATCGACAGCTCGGTGCCCGACGATCAGGCCGGGCTGTGCTTCATCGATCTGGACCGGTTCAAGTACGTGAACGACCGGTACGGCCATGGCGTGGGTGATCAGGTGCTGGTCGCCGTCGCGGCCCGGCTCTGGGACGGTGTCGGCGACGAGCGTTGCACGGTGGCGCGACTCGGTGGCGACGAGTTCGTGGTGCTGGTTCCGCCTCCGGCCGGCGGCCGGCGCGTCGCGGCGGTCGCGGACAGACTGCTATCCGCACTGTCGGAGCCCGTCGAGGTCGGTGGCCACCGGCTGGCGGTGTCGGCCAGTATCGGGGCAGTGGTCACTCCGGCCATGGCCACCGACGCCGAAACGCTGCTCGACGCCGCCGACGCGAGCCTGTACCAGGCCAAGACCCACGCTTTGGGCCAGGTGGTGCTACACACCGTCCATCCCGGACCGGGTCCGACACGGCCGCTGCTGTGACTCCCTGGACGGTGAGATCTTGTGGAGCTCGGTCGCTGTCGGCTATGACCGGCGCTGGTCGAGCTTCTTGCCCAGGAGCTGGGCGGCGATCGTGTTCTTCAGGACCTGCATGGTGCCGCCGGCGATGGAGGAGACGATGACATCGCGGAAGCATCGTTCCGGTGGGAAACCGGTGACCAAGCCGTTGCCACCCAGAATCTGCATGGCCTTCCAGCAGACGTCGCGGCCCACGTCCGCGGCGTGAAGTTTGGCGACCGAGACGTCCAAGGGCTTCGGGAATTTACCCTTCTCGGCGGTCATTGCGGCCTTGTAGGTGAGGTAGCGGACCGACTCGATCTGGGTCCACATCTCGGCGATCAGATGGTAGATGGCCTGGAACTCGTTGACCGGGCGGCCGAACTGGGTTCGCTCGTTCGAGTAGGCCACGGCCTCGTCGAACGCGCCTTGGGCGAGGCCCAGGCACAGCGCGGAGATGTAGAGGCGTTCCATATTGAAGGCCTGCATGAGGGTGGGGAAGGAACCCTCGCCCATGAGGAGGTTCTCTTTGGGGATGCGGCAGTCGGTGAAGGTGAGGTCGCCGTGTTTGGAACCGCGCGAACCCATGTACTCCGGTCCGTTGCCGAGGGTGAAGCCGGGCGTGCCCTTTTCGACGATCACGGCGCCGATGCCCTTCATGCCGGGTGTGTCATTCCACCGAACGAAGGTGATGTACAGGTCGTAATCCGGTGCGCCGGTGATGAATCGTTTGCTGCCGTTGATGACGATCTCGTCGCCATCGATTACCGCGCCCGTCTCGATGTCGGTGACCGCGGAGCCGTGTGCGGGCTCCGACAGCGCGATCGAGGCGGTCAGTTCGCCCGCGGCGATACGCGGCAGATACTTCGCGTGGGCGGTCTCGTTGTCCGACATCATGATCACCGACGGTCCGGTGCAGGTGGTGGCGAACAGGATGTCTCCTGCCATCCAGGACTTCATCGCGCGGCACGCGGATTCGATCGCGAGTGCGAACTCGATGGCGGACAGGCCTTTACCGCCGTACTCGACGGGAATCGTGATCCCGGCCAATCCCATGTCGACCGTGTCGCGCACCATGTCGGCGATCGGCGCGCAGTCCTCGCGGTCGATCTGTGTGGCCAGCGGCGCCCATTTCTCGCCGAAGGCGCGGGCGCGGGCCTGGATGTCGGCTTGGGCAGGGGAGAGGTCGAAAGCTGTTGTATCCATGTAAGTTCCGCTCGTGATGGTGTGATCGCGTGGGGTGTGGCCGGAGTCAGGGCATGGTGTAGCCGCCGCTGACCGAGAACACCTGCCCGGTGACCTGACGGGCGGCGGCATCGGAAGACACCCACAACACGGCATTGGCGATGTCCTCGGCCTTGGTCAGGCGGCGCAGCGGAATGTCCTTGCGGAGGAACTCGATCTGCTTCTCGTTGAACACCGAGTCCTCACCCGCGGCCCAGAGGCTGTCTTTTCCGACCGCGTCGGGCCCTTCGGGGATGACCAGTCCAGGGCAGACGACATTCGAGCGGATGCCGTGGCGGCCGTGCTCGCGGGCGGTGGTGCGTGCCAACGCGATCAGCGCCGCCTTCGTGGCCCCGTAGACGCCCTGCCGGATCTGTCCGAACGCGGCATCACTGGAGATGAACACGATCGAGCCGCCGCCGGCCCCCTGCATCGCCGGAATAGCGGCCTGGGTGGCCGCGATCGCTGTGTAGAGATTGACCTCCACGGTGCGCTGCCACTTGGCGCGATCGGTGTCCTCGGCGATGAACCCGGGCACGCTCCACCCGGCGTTGTTCACGAGCACATCGAGCCCGTTCCAACCCTGGACGGCCCGATCCACCGCATCGTGCGCGACACCCTCGGCGGTGAGGTCCCCGGCCGCGACTTCGACCGCGGCAGCGCCGAGTTCGAGTGCTTCGCCCCGGACCTTCTCCGCTTGTTCGGCATCGATGTCACTGATGACGATGCGTGCACCCTCGCGGGCGAAGCCGTGCACGATGCCACGCCCGATATTGGAGCCGCCGCCGGTGACGAGAACACGGGCGTTGCGCAGCTGCAGATCCATGCGGTCCAACTCCTTCGTCTATGACCGAAATCAGAGTCTAATTTACGTTCAATTAAACATCCAGGGCGGAGCGGGCGCTTCCAGCGCCGAGTCCGCAGCGGACGATGGTCTGCGCGGTCTGGACCACGGTGTCCAGCGGCCCTGCCTCGGGTGTCCACCACTCCGCGGCCCAGTTCAGGGCTCCGAGAATCAGCATGCGTGCGGTGCGCAGATCCAGCTGGCCGGGCAATTCGCCGGCGGCTGCGGCGTCTTGGAACAGCTTCTTCCAGACCCTGCCGTAGGCGGTCTCCTCGGCCTGCTGTCGGGCGCGGATGCTGTCCGGTACCTGTGCGGCGTTCCGGATGGAGGCGGTGGTGTAGTCGGAGATCTCGAGTTCGTGGCGCAGGTGGGCCTCGACCGCGACCATGATCCGCTCGATGGCCGGCGTCTTCGACGGCAGCGTGTCCAGGATCGCCGAAACATGTTCGCGCATGTCGGCGATGCCCGACCACATGACCTCTTCGACGAGGTCGTCGCGCGAGGGGAAGTAGTAGTAGATCGCGGGCGCTTGCAGCTCGGCGCGTTCGGCGACCTCGGACAGCCGGGCGCCCGCGTAGCCCTTGCGGCTGAGTATGTATGCCGCCGCGTCGAGTATGCGCTTGCGCGTTCGAGTGGACTTCGTTTCCGCGCTCTCGTCGGTGACCGGTTGTGCCATGTCGGTGCCTCCGATCTTCGCCTGCGGCCGGTTCGGTCACGGCCGGGGCCGAGGTGGTGCAGGATTGACCTATCGATCATTCAAATCTATATTAAATTCAAAGTCTAGTGAGGAGTGCTGACGTGCGAGTTTTCGCCACCATCGAGGAGTTCGCGGCCGCTGCCGGGACACCCCTGGGAACCACCGAATGGCTCGAGGTCGACCAGAAGCGAATCGACACCTTCGCCGATGCGACCGGTGACCACCAGTGGATTCATGTCGATCCGGAGCGGGCTGCCGAGGGGCCGTTCAAGGGCACCATCGCGCACGGACTGCTGACCCTGTCGCTGTTGCCGGTGCTCAACCACCAGCTCTACACGATCGAAAAGCTCTCCATGGCAGTCAATTACGGCTTCGACAAGGTGCGCTTCATTTCGCCGGTGCCGGTGAACTCGCGAGTGCGGGCCACCACCACTCTCGACTCCGTCGACGAGGTGCCGGGCGGTATCCAGGCGAAGATGATCACCACCGTCGAGGTGGAGGGCTCGGCCAAGCCGGCCTGTGTCGCCGAGTCGATCGCGCGGTTCATCGCATGACCGGCGCCCTTCTCGATGGAAAGGCCGCTGTGGTAACCGGTGCCGCGGGGGGTATCGGACTGGCCATCGCGGAGCTGTTCTACGCGCACGGCGCCTCGGTCGTGCTGGCCGATCTGAACGAAAACGGTGCCCGGGCCGCCGCCGAATCGCTGGGTGAACGCGCGATCGGCCTCGGCTGCAACGTGACCGACGAGGATTCGGTGCAGACGCTGGTGGACGAGACTGTGCGCTGGGCCGGTGGGCTCGACGTATTCGTCAACAACGCCGGTGTCACCCGGGACGCGTCGCTGCGCAAGATGACCGTGGCCGACTTCGACACCGTGATCGCTGTGCATCTGCGCGGGACGTGGCTCGGACTGCGGGCCGCCTCCGCGGTCATGCGCGACGCGGGACACGGGTCGATCATCAATATGTCCTCGTTGTCGGGTAAGTCCGGAAACCCGGGCCAGACCAACTACAGCGCCGCGAAGGCGGGCATCGTCGGCATGACCAAGGCGGGCGCGAAGGAACTGGCGCACAAGAACATTCGTGTCAATGTCATCCAGCCCGGCCTCATCCGCACCGCCATGACCGAGGCCATGCCGCCGGAGGTCTTCGCCGAACGCGAGGCGGCCATTCCGATGAAGCGCGCGGGCGAACCGCGGGAAGTGGCCGGTGCCGCACTGTTTCTCGCCTCCGACCTGTCCAGCTATATGACCGGTGCGGTGCTCGAGGTCGGCGGAGGGAGGTTGATGTGACGCCGTCGGAGTGCGTACTGACCGAGGTGATCGGCGACGTCGGCACCATCACCCTGAATCGGCCCGAGCGGATGAATGCCATCACGGTCGAGCTGGGTGCACGGTTGCACCTGGCGCTCATCGAAACCGCAGCGCGAGCGAAGGTGGTCGTGATTCGCGGTAGCGGTGGAAACTTCTGCGCGGGAGGCGATTTCCATGAACTGGAACGCTTGCGTGCAGAAGGCCGAGATGCCATGGCACCCTTGTTCGCCAACTTCCGAGCCGCCTGCGACGCCATCGCCGAGCTGCCGATCCCGGTGATCTGCGCGGTCGAAGGCTATGCCACCGCCGGTGGTTTCGAGCTCGTGCAGGCCGCCGACATCGTGCTCGTGCACGAGAACGCCGTGCTTGCCGACATCCACTCGAGGTACGGGCAGGTGCCGGGCGGCGGCAGCACGCAGCGGCTGCAGCGCCTGGTCGGACGGCAGCGTGCACTGGCGCACATCCTCACCGGGGACCGGCTCACCGCAGACGAGGCACTCGCCTGGGGCTTGGCCTACCGGAAGTACTCCGCCGCCGACTTCGACTCTGGCGTCATGGTTTTCGCCGAACAGCTGTCCACGAAGAACCCCGCGGCCCTGGCCAAGAGCAAACGGCTCGTCAATCAGGGACTGGGCCTGCCGCTGGCCGAGGGGCTGAGCCTGGAGTTCGAGACGGTCCTGGACCATCTGACCAGCCGTTCCGCGGCGGACGGGATCGATTCGTTCACCGCAGGGAGCAACCGATGACCGATCTGGTTCGTGTCGACATCGACGAGGACGGCATCGCCCGCATGCTGTTGAACAGCCCGGACACCTCCAACGGTATGGATGTGCCATTCCTGAAGGCATTGCACTCCGCAATCCTGGCCGTGCATGGTGATCGGCGAGTCCGGGCGGTGCTGCTCTCGGGCGCGGGCAAGAACTTCTGTGCCGGCGGGAATGTGAAGGTCTTCGCATCCAAGGGCGAGCAACTGCCCGACTATTTGCGCGAAGCCACAGCATGGTTGCAGATCGCGGTATCGGCTCTCACTCAGTTGAACGTGCCCGTGATCGCTGCTGTCCATGGGTTCGCGGCCGGTGGCGGCGGTTTCGGACTGGTATGCGCCGCGGACTTCGTGATCGCCGCCGACACGGCGAAGTTCATGTCCGGTGCGGTCCGCGTGGGCATGGCGCCGGACGCGGGCGTCTCGGTGACCCTCACCCAGCTTGTCGGTCTGCGCAAGGCCATGCACATTCTGCTGACCAATCCGGTCCTCGACGCCGCGGAGGCGCTCGAGATCGGCCTGCTGACCACGGTGGTGCCCGCCGCCGACCTCGAGGCCGAATCTCTGACCTACGCGCGCCAATTCACCACGACCGCTCCGATGGCGATCAGCGCAACCAAGCGCCTGCTGTGGGGCGGAGTGGGCGCGACGCTGGCCGACCGGCTGCCCGAAGAAGCGCGCACGGTCTCCGAACTGTCGGGCACTGCCGACTCCCGCGAGGGTCTGGCCGCAGTCCTCGAGCGCCGTGAGCCGAAGTTCCGAGGTGAATAACTGTGTCCGCCAATGAATCACCGGTCCTGACCGAAGACCGTGGTCCGATCCGGATCATCACCCTGAACCGGCCGCAGCGTCGTAATGCCATCGATCTGTCTCTGCGATACGCGCTGGCCGAACGACTCGAGGAGGCCATGGCCGACGCGAGCGTGCGAGTGATCGTGCTGACCGGCGCGGGCGCGGGATTCTGTGCGGGGGGCGATATTTCGACCATGCGCCGCATGGACGAGGCGGAAGCCCGCCCGCGCGCCGAGGCTGCTCAGCGCGTGGTTCGTGCCATCTGGCAGGGGGGCAAGCCCGTCATCGCTGCGGTCGAGGGCGCGGCGTTCGGGGCGGGTGTGTCCCTGGCCCTGGCTTGCGATCGCGTCGTCGCAGCGGCGGACGCGGTGTTCAGCACCGCGTTCACCGGAGTCGGTCTGGCCGGGGATATGGGCATTTTCGCTTCGCTCCCGGCGCGCGTCGGTATGGCCAAGGCCCGCGAACTCATGCTGCTGCCCGCCCGGCTGACCGGAACCGAGGCCGCCGGGATCCACTTGGCCGATGCGGTCGTCGCTCCGGGCGCGGCATTGGAGTCCGCGCTCGCGGACGCCGAGCGCATGGCCATCGCGCCGCCGCTGGCCGTCGCCGCACTGAAGCAGATGTTCGCGCGCTGGCCGCGTGATCCGATGACGGTGCTGGACAACGAAGTCGACAATCAGGTGGAGCTGTTCGACTCCGAAGATTTCGCCGAGGGCGTCTCGGCGTTCCATGAGAAAAGAACTCCCGTATTTCGCGGGAAATAGCGGAAGCACATGCCTATGACAGCCGTGGCTGGTCGCAATCTCGGTGAATCCTATTGGGCGGCGGACGACAGCCTGCCGCTCATGGATCACACTGCCGGCTCGCTCCTCGCCGAGCGAGCACGAAACCATTCCGGAACAACGGCTTTGGTCGGCACCCCGCATGGCGGATCGGAGCCGTGCCGCCTCACCTACGGCGAACTCTACGACGCGGCACGGCGTGTCGCGGTCGCGCTGACCGAGCTCACCGAACCCGGCGACTCCGTGGCCCTGTGGTCACCGAACGTCATCGAGTGGCCCATCATCGAATTCGGGGCCGCCCTGGCCGGTCGCGTGCTCGTGGCGCTGAATCCCGCCTTCCGCGAGGGCGAATTGGTCTACGCCCTCGAGCACTCCGGGACGGCCGTGCTCATTCATGCCGACCAGCACCGCGGCTACGACATGGCGGCGGTGGCGGCCGCGGCGGTCGCTCGGGTCCCCGGCGTGCGGCAGCGGATCAGCCTGTCGGAAACGGCACGCTGGCAGGCGAGCACACCGGAAGGTGATCTGCCGGACATCGATCCCGACCTGCCCGCGATGCTGCAGTACACCTCGGGCACCACCGGGAATCCGAAAGGCGTGCTGCTACGGCATCGATCGCTGGTGAACGTCGCGAGGATGACCATGGCGGCTGCCGACATCCCCGAGGGATCGGTCTTCGTCAATCCATTGCCGATGTTCCACACGGCCGCCTGTGTGATCGGGACACTCGGACCGATTGCCATGGCGGGCACGATCCTGCTGGTGGAAACGTTCGTTCCCGAGAAGGTTCTGGAATGGGCGTCGGCCGAGGACGCCGATGTGCTGTTCTTCGTGCCCACCATCCTCGGCGCGCTGCTCGAGACCGTGCGTGGAAACGAGTCCGCGGCACCGAGGTTCGTCAGCATCGTCGGTGGCGCGGCCAACGTGCCGCAGGTGCTGATCGAAGGAGCGGCACGCGTCTTCGGTGCGGTGGTGCACAACCTGTTCGGTCAGACCGAACTGGCCCCGGTGATCACTCTCACCCGCAGAAGCGACACGCTCGCCGATCAACTCGGTACCGTGGGCCGCCCGATTCCGCAGGTCGAGGTGAAGATTGCCGGCTCGAATGGCTCCGGAGTCGCTCCCTTGGGCGTTATCGGCGAGATCTGCGCCCGCGGGTACCAGCAGATGATCGAGTACTACCGCGATCCGACGGCGACCGAGGCGGCTGTGGACGCCGAGGGCTGGGTGCACACGGGTGATCTCGGCTCGATGGACAGCCGGGGCTACGTCACCGTGACCGGTCGGCTCAAGGACATGATCATCAGCGGTGGCGAGAACATCGCTCCGGCAGAGGTGGAATCGCGTCTGATCGAACATGATTCGGTTCAGCAGGCGGCGGTGGTCGGCCTCCCGCACGAGAAGTGGGGTGAGACCGTGGCCGCTGTACTGGTGGTGCGTGGGGAACGCCCGGACGATCTCGTGGCCTCGGTGAAGAACCGGCTCAGCACGACGCTGGCACCGTTCAAGACACCGCGCCGCTGGTTCGTCGCCGATACCCTCCCCGTCACCCCGTCGGGCAAGGTCCAGAAATTCCGGCTGCGCGAGGCGATCCTCGACGGCGATGTCGACGAGGTCGAGTGAAGAATTATGAGTGACAACGACTTCTACATTCGGAGAAATCAGCTCGGCGAACGGTTCCCGATGTGGCGGCCACGGTCGCTGGGGGAGTGGCTGCTCGCGTGCGCCGACGAATTCGGCGATCGGCCGCTGGTCATCACCGACGAACGCACGTTGACCTACCGAGAGGCCGCCGAGCTGGCGACTCGGCTCGCCGACGGCCTGGTCGCGCTGGGGGTGCGTCCCGGAGACCACGTCGGCGTGCTCATGGCGAACTACCCGGAATTCGTGCCGGTGAAGTTCGCTGTGGCCCTCGCCGGCGCGGTCGCTGTACCGCTGAACTTCCTGTACCGCGCGGACGAACTCGCCTACGTGCTCGATCAGTCCGAGTGCCGGGTTCTCATCACCATGACCGGTTTCGCCGGGCTCGACTACCTGGCGATGCTCGATGAGATTGCTCCGGAGTGGGAACGGGTCGGCCGGGACAAGTCGCGACTTCCTCAGCTGCACACCGTGATTCAGTTGTCGACGGATGGCCGGGAGCGTGCCGGAGTGCTCACCGTGGATGAGCTCGCTCTGGCCGGGGCCCGGTACCCGGGGGCTACGGCCGGGATCCAGGTGGACCCGGCCGAGGTGGGCGACATCCTCTACACCTCCGGAACGACCGGTTCACCCAAGGGCGTGCTCATCACCCACGACGCCGTCCTGCGGACCGGATTCGCGTCCGCGCTCACCCGCGCCTTCGCCGACGGCCGCCGGATCCTGTTCTCCCTGCCGTGCTACCACATGTTCGGCTATGTCGAGGGCTTGATCGCAGCCACGATGGTCGGCGGCGCGGTGATCATGTTGCCCGCCTTCGACGCCGGGAAGTACCTCGCGGGAATCGAGCGGCATCGCGCGGACGACATCCTGTGTGTCCCCACCATGACAGTTGCGCTGCTGGAACATCCGGATCGGCATCGCTTCGACCTGTCGTCGCTGTCAGCGGTGCTGTCCGGAGCCGCGCCCGCGCCGGTCTGGCTGTGGGAGCGGGTCCGCGCAGAGCTGGGTGCGTCGGAGATCGTCACCGGCTACGGCATGACCGAATGCGGCGGGGCGATGACCCTGACCCGGCCCGAGGACTCCTTGGAGCTCACCGCGACCACCGCTGGTCGGCCGAAATCCGCTGGGGCGGCCGGAATCGACGACGGGGCGCTCGTGGTCTACCGCACCGTCGACCCGGTCACCGCCGCGCCGCTGCCGGACGGTGAGGAAGGCGAGCTGGTTTCCCGCGGCCCGACTAGCATGCTCGGATTCTGGGGAAAGCCGGAGGAAACCGCCAAGGGTCTCCGGGACGGGTGGGTCTTCTCCGGCGACCTCGGACGGGTACGGCCCGACGGCTACCTGGAGATCACCGGCCGCAGCAAGGAGCTCTACAAGAGCGGCGGCGAACTGGTGATGCCCAAAGAGATCGAGGAACTGCTCACCGCCCGCCCGGAGATCAGCCAGGCCTACCTGATCGGTGTCCCTGACGAGCGGTGGGGTGACGCGGGATGCGCGTGCATCGTCCGAGCCCCCGATGCGGAGATTTCCGCCGAGCAGGTCATCGATATCTGTAAGGCGAATCTCGCTCGGTTCAAAGTTCCCAAACACGTCGTATTCCTCACGGCAGGCGAACTGCCCACCACTCCCACGGGAAAGGTGCAGAAATTCCGCCTGGTGAATTACGCCAAAGCACGATTGGAGCAACAGAAATGACGGTCACGACCCCTCCGGACGCCGTGCGCGAGCCGGGCGACCATTCGATCTTCGACCCGGACGCGGCCTGCGAGACCGGACCGGTCGCGAATCAGGCTCCGCGAGTGGACTATTCGAGGCTCATCCAGCCGCGGCGGGTGCACGGGTCGCTCTACACCGACCCGGCCGTGTTCGCCGACGAGCTCGAGCGGATCTGGTACGGCGGCTGGGTTTTCGTCGGCCACGAATCCGAAGTGCCCGAACCGAACGACTATGTGCGCAAGAACATCGGGCCGCAGGACATCATCATGACCCGCGACCGCGCCGGCGAGGTGCATCTGGTCACCAACCGGTGCGCGCACCGCGGCAACCTGGTGTGCGACGAACAGCGCGGCAATTCCAGCTCGTTCCGCTGCCCCTACCACGGGTGGACCTACAGCAACACCGGTGACATGCTCGGCTACCCCTACAACAAGGGGTACGGCGGCAAGGGCAAGCTGAACCTCGGCCTCGGTGTGGTGCCGCGGGTGGAGAGCTACCACGGCTTCGTGTTCGGCAGCTTCAACGCCGACGTGCCTCCGCTGCTGGAGCATCTCGGCGCCGCCGCCGGCGAGATCGACCGGCTGGCCCGGCTTTCGCCCACCGGCAAGGTGCGCCTGGACAACGGCTGGCTCAAGCACCGCACCCACGCCAACTGGAAGCTGCTGGCGGAGAACGAAACCGACGGCTACCACCCGCAGTTCGTGCACGGCTCGATCTTCTCGGTGACCGGCTCCACCATCGGCCCGCTCTACAGCGACTCCTCCACGGCCGTCACTCGCGCTCTCGGTAACGGGCACAGCGAGAACGATCTGCGACCGGAATTCCGAAAGTTCGCCGAGCCCATGCGCTGGTTCGGCACTACAGCCGACCGCATGCCGGAGTACGTGGCGAAGATGCGGGAGGTCCACGGCGAAGCCGCCGAGGAGATCATGATCGAGGGCGCGCCCCACGTGATGATCTTCCCGAACCTGTTCATCGCGGAGATCCAGGTCTTCAACATCCAGCCGATCTCGGCCACCGAGTGCATCCAGTTCTCCACCTCGGTGCAACTGGACGGCGCGGACGAGCTGAACAAGCGGATGCTCTCGCAGTCCATCGGGTCGGTCGGCCCGGCCGGCATGCTGCTGGCCGACGACACCGAGATGTACGAGCGCAATCAGGTCGGCGTGGGGCAACTGCTGCCCGAATGGCTTGATCTGCGACGCGGCACCGTCCGGGAAACCACGGACGACAACGGTTTCCGCATCGGCGGAGCCACGGACGAGACCGCGATGCGGGCGTTCTGGGAGCACTACAAGAGCCTGATGGAGGCGTGATGACTGCCCTGACCGAAATCGATCTGCGCGAACTCGAGCAGTTCATCTACCGTGAGGCCCGCTTTGCCGACGAGCACGACTACGACTCGTGGGAGGCACTGTGGACCGACGACGCGCTGTACTGGGTGCCCGTCGACGGCGGCGGCTACGACCCGGAGCGGCACGTGTCGATCATGTACGACAACCGCCGCCGCATCTCCACCCGGCTGCAGCAGCTGCGCACCGGCAAGCGGTACGCCCAGTCGCCGCCGTCGAATCTGCGCCGCACGATCTCGAACATCGAGCTGCTCGGCGTCGAGGGTGACGACCTCAGCCTGGGCGCGAATTTCGTGCTGTACGAGTCGAAGCCGCGCGGCCTTCACACCTGGGCAGGTCGCTACACCTACGTGGTGCGCCGCGTTGACGGCGAGCTGAAGCTGGTCCGCAAGACCGTCATGCTCGTCAACAGCGCGGAAGCCGTGCCCAGCATGGGCTTTCTGATCTGAGGGGACAGCAGATGGACAGGACAGGATCGGATGCCGGCGCCAGCCGTGAACTCGGTGTCGTCCACAGTGAATTCGCTCAGGTGCGGGTCGCCATCGACGACACCGCGAACGGGCCACGTCTGCGGTTGGAGGACTTGAAGTCCGGCCGCATCCGGTTCCTGGACGCCCTCGAACTGGAAACCATCGTGTGGCTCACCGAGGGCCACATGCACCGGCTGCTCGACCCATCCGCCGACCGCTGGCGGGAGGACTGAGATGGCGGATGCCATGCCGCCGCGAGCGGTTCGCGTACCGGAACTGGACTACCGCGCTGTGATCCGGCCCGGCGACTTCGTCGTCTGGGGACAGTCCTGCGCGGAGCCGGTGACGCTGACCGAGCGTCTGCTCGATCAGCGGGCGGTTCTGGGCGGTATCTCCTGCTTCATCGGCATCCCCGCGGCGGCGACGGTGAAACCCGAACATGCCGACCACATTCGGTTCGTCAGCTATTGCGGCACCGGTGGCAACAGGGCGCTGGCCGCCGCCGGGGTGCTCGAGATATACCCCGGGCATTATTCGACTCTGCCCGAGTTCGTCTCGCGCGCCGACGTCGTCCTGGTGCAGTGCGCACCGCCCGACGCGCGCGGGCGGTACAGCCTCGGACTGGCCGACGACTACCTCACCGCCGCCATCGACAGCGCGCGAATCGTCATCGCCGAGGTCAATGATCAGGTGCCCGCCACGCCCGGTGCCCGGCACCTGACCGATCGAGACATCGACATCGTGGTCCGCACCTCCCGCCCGGTGACCGAAAGCCCCTCCGCGCCACCGACGCCGGAGATGACGGCCATCGGCGCACATGTCGCGAGCATCGTTCCCGACGGCGCCACACTGCAATTCGGAATCGGATCGGTGCCCGAGGCAGTGCTGGGCGCGCTCGGCGTCCGCAACGACCTGGGGATCCACTCCGGCATCCTCACCGATGCCGCTGTCGAACTGATCGACAAGGGCGTGGTGACCAATACCCGCAAGACCACCGACCCCGGTGTCTCCGTGGCCGCGGTGATGATCGGTACGCGGCGATTGTTCGAACATGTGCACGCCAACCCGGCCGTGTCGCTACGACCGATCGGGTATACCCACGATCCGGAACGCCTTGCCGCACAGCACCGTTTCGTCGCGATCAACTCCGCCATCGAGGTCGATCTGACCGGGCAGGTCAACGCCGAGGTGGCCGGCGGGCGGTACGTCGGCGCGGTCGGCGGCGGCGGGGAATTCCTGCGCGCCGCCGCACGCTCGGATGGTGGTCTGCCGATCATCGCTCTCCCGTCGACAGCAGGCTCGCGCAGCCGGATCGTCGACCGGCTGTCCGGACCGGTCAGCATCGCGCGCAGCGACGCGGGCATCGTGGTCACCGAATTCGGCATCGCCGATCTGCGCGGCCTGCCGCTCTCCGAGCGGCGCGAACGAATGCTCGCGATCGCGCACCCCGACCAGCGCGAGATCCTGCGCGCGGTGGCGAGCCGGTGGTGAACCCCTCGTAGTCGCCGTCGCGGCCCGAAACCGCAGCGGCACAGTGAAAGTGAGCACAGAGGTGAAATCATGAAGAGAGCGGCGATCGTCAGCCCACTGCGTACCCCCGTCGGAACCTTCGGCGGCACACTGCGACCGGTCCCCGCCGAGGACCTGGCCGCCCACATCATCAAGGCGGTCGTGGAGCGCTCCGGCATCGACCCGGCGCGCATCGACGACGTTGCATTCGCTCAGTCGTACGCGAACTCCGAAGCACCCTGCATCGGCCGCTGGGCCGCGCTCGCTGCCGGCCTGCCCATCGAGGTGCCCGGATTCCAGACCGACCGCCGTTGCGGTGGTGGATTACAGGCCGTTGTGACCGCCGCGATGATGGTGCAGACCGGCGCCGCCGACGTGGTTCTCGCCGGCGGCGTCGAGAGCATGAGCAATATCGAGTACTACACCCAGGACATGCGCTGGGGCTCGCGGTCGGGCAATGTCGCCTTCTACGACCGCCTCGACCGCGGACGGGAACGCTCCCAGCCGGTCGAGCGCTCCGGCCACATCAGCGGCATGATCGAGACCGCTGAGAACCTCGCCCAGCGGTACTCGATCACGCGTGACTCCGCCGATGAATTCGCGGCACGAAGCCACCAGAAGGCAACCGCGGCATGGGAATCGGGCAAGTTCGCCGACGAGGTGGTGCCGGTACCGGTGCCGCAGCGAAAAGGTGGCCGGATCGAATTCGTCCGCGACGAAGGCATCCGCGCCGACTCCACACCGGAATCCCTGGCGAAACTGCGCACCATCACGCGTGACGGCACCGTGACCGCAGGCAACTCGAGCCAGCAGAACGACGCGGCCGCGGCCTGCCTGGTCGTCGCCGAGGACAAACTCGCCGAACTCGGGCTCGAGCCGCTCGGTTACCTGGTCGGCTGGTCCGCCGCGGGCTGCGAACCCTCCGAGATGGGTATCGGTCCGGTGCCCGCCGTCGAGAAACTCTTCCAGCGCACCGGCCACACCTTCGACAATATCGATCTCGTCGAGCTCAACGAAGCCTTCGCCGTCCAGGTCCTGGCGGTGCTGAAGGGCTGGGGCTTCGACGATCACGAACGGCTCAACGTCAACGGATCCGGCATCTCGCTCGGCCATCCCATCGGCGCGACCGGCGTTCGGATACTCACCACCATGCTGCACGAATTGCGCAGGCGCGGTGGACGATACGCCCTGGAATCGATGTGCATCGGTGGTGGCCAGGGTATGGCGGCACTCTTCGAGGCACCCTGATGACACAGTATGGAATTACCCGGTACGGCACTTACCTTCCGGCGCATCGCGTGTCGCTGGCGGACATCGGCGCGACGCTGAACACCAACGCGGGCAAAGGTGTTCGTGTGGCGGCGGCCTTCGACGAGGACAGCACCACGATGGGTGTCGCCGCGGCGAAGACCGCGCTGGCGCACCTCGAATGGGACGCGGTCCCGGCGTCGATGTCGGCAGGACTGTATTTCGCGACCACCACACCGGCGTACGCCGACAAGACCAACGCGACCGCGATCCACGCCGCTCTCGGACTGCCCGCCGCGCTCTTCGCGGCTGACCTGGCCGGGGCCGCACGCAATGGCATCGCCGCTCTGCGCGCGGCATCCGGGTGCAGCGGCCTCGCGGTGCTGGCGGATATGAGGGTCGGACGTCCCGGATCGGCTGACGAACGTGGCGGCGGCGACGGTGCCGCTGCCTTTCTGTTCGGCGACGAACCGATCGCCGAAGTCATCGCTCAGTCGTCCGTCACCGCCGAGTTCCTCGATCGCTGGCGTGACCCGCGATCGGCGACCGGAGAACAGTGGGAGGAGCGGTTCGGTATATCCCGCTACCAGCCGCTGCTCGAGCGTGCCGCGGCAGCGGCGCTGGACCGGGCGGCACTCAGCGAAGCTGACCATGTCGTCCTGGTTTCGCCCAACACCACCTTCGCCAAGCGGTCCGCGACCTCTGTGGCCGGCAAACTCTCCACCCGGACTTCGCCCATCGGGCACGCGGGCGCCGCCGATGTAGGGCTGGCGCTGGCGTCCGTTCTCGATCAGGCCGAGCCGGGGGAGACGATCCTGATCCTGTCGGCCGCGGACGGGTGCGATGCTCTCGTCCTGCGGGTCACCGACCGCATAGCCGAAGCGCGACAGCCGGTTCCGGTCGCCGACCAGCTCGCGGCAGGCAGCACGGTGCCCTACACCACCTACTTGAACTGGCGGGGTCTGCTCGACCGTGAGCCGCCGCGCCGCCCCGAACCGGATCGAGCAGCCGCGCCGCCATCGGCTCGGGCTGCGGAGTGGAAGTTCTCCTTCACCGGCACAGTCTGCGCGGGATGCGGCCTGGTTCATCTACCGCCGGCCCGGGTCTGTAAGCGCTGCGGCGCTATCGACGCGATGACTCCCGTCTCGGTAGCACACAGCGAAGGCACCGTCACCAGTTTCACCGTTGATCGGCAGTCCTTCTCGCCGGCCCCGCCGGTGGTGGGCGCGGTGGTGGACTTCGACGGCGGCGGCCGGTACACCCTCGAGGTCGCCGACGCCGACGTGGACCGATTGGCTGTGGGCTCACGGGTGCGCGCCACCTTCCGGCGCCTGAACAGCGCCGGTGGCGTCCACAACTACTTTTGGAAGGCTCAACAGCTATGAGCAGCAACGGTATTCGCGACAAGGTAGCGATCGTCGGCATGGGCTGCACGCGTTTCGGTGAACGCTGGGAGAGCTCGGCGGACGATCTGCTGCTCGAGGCGATGGCCGAGTGCTTCACCGGCAATCCCAAACTCGATCGTTCGAGCATCGACGCCTACTGGCTCGGCACGCTGGGCACCGGCCAGAGCGGATTGACCGTCAGCAAACCGCTGGGCCTGGACTACACGCCGGTGACACGCGTCGAGAACTACTGTGCCAGCGGCTCGGAGGCGTTCCGCAACGCCTGCTATGCCGTTGCGTCGGGTGCCTACGATCAGGTCGTCGCGATCGGTGTGGAGAAGCTCAAGGATTCCGGCTTCTCGGGCCTGCTGCGTGGCGACGCGCCCAGCGACGGAACGGCTTCCGAACTGTCCTTCGGTGCGCCGGCGGCGTTCTCCCTCCTCGACCCCGCGTACTGCGCCAAATACGGCGTGGACCCAGCGGACATGCGGGAGGCCATGACCCATGTCGCCTGGAAGAACCACCACAATGGCGCACTGAATCCCAAGGCGCAGTTCAGATCCGAGGTGGCGAAGCAGAAGATCGAAGGAGCTCCGCTGGTCGCGGGACGGCTGGGTGTCTTCGACTGCTCCGGGGTCTCCGACGGTGCGGCGTGTGCGGTGATCGTCCCTGCCGAGGACGCGCTGAAATACACCGACACCCCTCTCTACGTAAAGGGGCTTTCGCTCACGGCCGGGCCGGGCCGCGGTGCGGTCGATCCGGACTACGACTTCACAACCTTCCCGGAAGTGGTCGCCAGTGCCGAGGACGCCTACGCGCAGGCCGGAATCACCGAGCCGCGGACCCAGATCTCCTTCGCCGAAGTCCATGACTGCTTCACGCCCACCGAGCTCGTTCTGATGGAGGATCTCGGCTTCACAGATCGCGGCCGGGCGTGGAAAGACAGCGTCGCAGGCGATTTCGATCTGGGTGGTCGTCTTCCGGTGAATCCGGACGGCGGGCTGAAGTCGTTCGGTCACCCGGTCGGCGCGAGCGGCCTGCGCATGCTCTACGAATGCTGGCTGCAATTCCGTGGCGAGGCCGGGGAGCGTCAGATTCAGGATCCGCAGGTGGCCCTCACGCACAACCTGGGCGGCCGTCCGGGCGCCTGCGTTTCGTTCGTCGCCGTCGTCGGGTCCGAATTGGGCTGAAGCGGTCGCGGCAGTGATCGCCCCTGCCGCTCGGGGCTTGACCGATCGCAGTTTCCTAATTTACATTAAATTCGAAAAGGAGGTGAGGCGTTGATCGCCTACCAGGTCGTCGACAACATCGCCTACATCAGGCTGGATCGGCCCGAAGCGCGCAATGCCCTCGACAAGGCGATGGGGGAGGCGCTGCTCGAGCTGGCCACGTGGATCTCCAATGAGGATGGTCTGCGGGCGGTGCTGATTACCGGGAACGGACCGGTGTTCAGCGTCGGAGGCGATATCTCGGCGTTCGCGGACGGTGCGGAAGACCTGCCGGACACCCTCACCCGGATGGCGATACCCATGCACGAGGCGATTCGGCTGCTCGCCCGTGTGCGGGTGCCGATCGTGACGGCCGTGCACGGTGCGTGCGCGGGCGGCGCGCTGGGCTTCCTTTACCCGGCCGATATCACCATCGCCGCGACCGGAACCAAATTCGCGACCGGCTTCGGGCGCATCGGCATCACCGCGGATTCCGGGAACACCTGGTATCTGCCGAAATTCATCGGTATCCGGCGGGCCACGGAAATGCTGTTCGAAGACCGCGTCATCGACGCGGTCACCGCCGCCGACTGGGGCCTGATCAACCGAGTCGTGCCCGCCGACAAGCTCGCGTCCGAAGCCGAGGCAACCGTGCGCCGATTGGCGGCCGGCGCCACTCGTGGCTACGGCGAGATGCGCAGGCTGCTGCACAACTCCTGGACCGCCACTCTCGATCACGCGCTGTCCGAAGAGACGGAGGCGCTGCGCCGCGTCGCCCGCACAGCCGACGCGGCCGATGCGATCGGGAGCTTCCTCGCCAAACAGCAGCCGACCTTCACCGGAAAGTGAGATAAACCGTTGTCCGCCTTCATTATCGATACCGACGAACGGGCGCTGCTGCGCGAGAGCGTCGGCAAACTCGCCGCCAAGTACGGTCAGGAATACTTCCTGGAGCGCTCCCGCTCCGGTGCCAAGGTCGACGAACTGTGGCGTGACCTCGGCCAGGCGGGTCTGCTCGGGGTGCATCTGCCCGAGGAGTACGGCGGCGGTGGCGCCGGCCTGTCCGAGATGCTCATCGTGATCGAAGAGCTCGCCGCGCACGGCTTTCCGCTGCTGCTCGCGGTCGTGTCGCCCGCGATCTGTGGCTCGATCCTGGCGGCGCACGGCTCGGAGCGGATGAAGACCGAATGGCTGCCCGGCCTCGCCGACGGCAGCCGCAAGATGGCCTTCGGCCTGACCGAGCCCGACGCCGGTTCCAACAGCCACAATGTCAGTACGACCGCGCGCCGCGACGGCGACGACTGGGTGATCTCCGGGGGCAAGTACTTCATCTCCGCGATCGACGAGTGCGAAGCGATCCTGCTCATCACTCGTGATCCGGAGTTCGTGGGCACTTCGCGATCGCCGCTGTCGATGTTCGTGGTTCCCACCGACGCTCCTGGAGTGACGCTGCAGCCGCTGCCGACCGCGGTCGTCTCGCCGGACCACCAGTTCACCGTGTTCTTCGATGAGGTCCGGGTCGGTCCGGAGGCGTTGATCGGCGAAGCGGGGAACGGGCTGCGGCAGGTGTTCGCAGGGCTGAACCCGGAGCGCATCCTCGCTTCGGGTATCAGCACCGGCATAGGTCGCTACGCGATCACCAAGGCCGTGTCCTACGCCCAGAACCGCAAGGTGTGGTCGGTGCCGATCGGTGCGCACCAAGGGATTTCGCACCCCCTCGCGGAGGCGCACATCGCGGTCGAACTCGCCCGCATGGCGGCCTACCGTGCCGCGGAGCTGTTCGACGCCGGGCTGCCCGCTGCGGAGGCAGCCAATATCGCCAAGTTCGCCGCTGCCGACGCGTCGCTGAAGGCGCTCGATCAGGCCATCCAGACCCATGGCGGCAACGGTCTATCGCTGGAATACGGCTTGGCCGAGCTCTGGTTCTCCGCGCGCCTGCTCAAGACCGCGCCGGTGAGCCGCGAGATGGTTCTCAACTTCGTCGCGCAGACCAGCCTGAAGCTGCCTGCGTCGTATTGACATCAACTCTGGAAAGTCGAGGGAGACAACACTAATGCCCGGAGTAACCGATCGCGTCATCGTCGTCACCGGCGCCGGTGGCGGTCTCGGCCGCGAATACGCGCTGCTGCTCGCCAAGGAGGGCGCCCTGGTCGTGGTGAACGACCTCGGCGGTGCCCGTGACGGTTCCGGTTCCGGAACCTCGATGGCCGATGCCGTCGTCCAGGAGATCCGCGATGCCGGGGGCACCGCGGTGGCCAACTACGACAACATCGCCACCGAGGAAGGCGCGGCGAGCCTGATCAAGACCGCCGTCGACAACTTCGGGACCGTTCACGGCGTCATCCACAACGCGGGTATCCTGCGCGACGGCTCGTTCGCGAAGATGACCGCCGACAACTGGGAATCGGTGCAGCGGGTGCACCTCTGGGGCGGTTACTACGTCACCCGGGCCGCCTGGCCGTACTTCCGTGAGCAGAACCACGGCCGGATCGTGGTCGCGGCGTCCACCAGCGGTCTGTTCGGCAACTTCGGCCAGGCGAACTACGGTGCCGCGAAGCTCGGTCTGGTCGGCCTGATCAACACCCTCGCGATCGAGGGCGGCCGGAACAACATCCTCGCGAATGCGATCGCTCCGCTCGCCGCCACCCGCATGACCGAGGACATCGCGCCCAAGGAGATGCTCGACAAGCTGCCGCCCGCCCATGTGGCCGGTGTCGTGGGCTACCTGATGAGCGACGAATGTGAGGACACCGCAACGGTTGTCGTCGCCGGTGGTGGCCAGGTCTACCGCGTGCAGCAGTTCCAGAACAAGGGAGCCGTCTTCGCCGCCCCGCCGAGCATCGACGAGGTCGCGGAGCAGTGGAGCCGGATCACCGACATGTCGGATGCCGAGCCCGGCGCGAACCCGCTCGGCTGAATCGAGGATTGAACATGACCGAAAACAATTGGGACGCACTGGTTATCGGCGCAGGTTCGGGCGGACTGTTCGCTGCGGCGCGCCTGTCGCACCTGGGCTACAAGACGCTGGTCGTCGAACGACTGGACAAGGTCGGCGGCCGCGCCTCCACCGATGACATCGACGGCTTCAAGGTCAACAACGGTGCCATCGTCATCGAACTCGGTGGCATCACCGAGGAGACCTTCGACGAGGTCGGCGCGAAGTTCGACGTCCGCAAGCCGGAACCGCCCATCCTGTACCGGATCGGTGGCAAGGACGTGGACGTCACCGGTGGTGGCTGGGGCTTCCTGCTGTCCAAGCTCACCCGCCAGGGCGCGAAGCTGGTGCAGGGTCTCGGCGCGGCGCGCAACGACAGCGGCATGCCCGAGGACGAGCTGTCGACCGCCGAGTGGGTCGCCAAGTACACGAAGAACGAGTCGGTGCATGGCATCTTCCGCAACATGTGCGGATCGGTGTTCGCCGTCGGTTCCGAGGAACTGCCGGCCCGCGTGTTCCTCACCTACTTCACTCGTAAGAGCGCCTTCAAGAAGTTCGGGTACTGCCCCGACGGCACCATCGGGGTGTGGAAGTCCCTCGCCGAGGTGGTGGAGAACAACGGCGGTGCGGTCTGGCTCGACAGCGAGGTGACCGCGCTGACCCTGACCGACGGCCGCATCACCGGCGCGACCATCGCGCGTGGCGGTGAGAACATCGACGTGACAGCGCGTTTCACCGTCAGCGACGTCGGTCCGTTCGCCACCCTGGACCTGGTGGGCCGGGACAACCTGCCCGCCGACTACGTCGCGCAGGTCGACAAGGCCAACCGGCCCTGCGCCATGATCTCGGTGAACTTCGCCAGTCAGCGCCCGTTGGTGAAGGCCCCCGGCATGACCAGCTTCGCCCAGACCCGCCGACTCTGCTACGTAGCCAACTTCACCGATGTCTGCCCGGAAATGGCGCCGGAAGGCTGGCACCTCTACCAGGGCACCGCCGTCCCCAAGCCCGCTGTCGGCGATTTCGACGAGGCCGCCGAAACCCAGTTGCTGCTGGATGATCTGCGCGATCAGGTCCCCGGCTTCGACGACGCGCGCATCCTGTCGATCAACGTCACCCGCGACGGCTGGCCGCCGCAGCGCGCGGTCGCCGGCTTCGACCTGCCCAATACCACGCCGATCGCGAACCTGTGGAACGTGGGCGACGCGGTGAAGGAATACGGAAACGGCGGCACCACCGCCTGCGCGGAAACCGCCAAGATCGTCGTCGACAAGATCCGCGACCAGTTCCCGGTGACGGCGTAACCACTCGACTCGACGCGCTCGCCCGTGCCGCAACCCGGCCGGCAGCGCGTACCGAGCGGCCGCAGTCGGTTGTATCCAACCAGCAACTGATTGCGCCACAACCGGATAGGCCGTAGGCGGGGTGATCCGAGCGCCTGCGGCCTATCCGGCATTTCTGACTTTCATCGCCAGATCCCGGAAACCGACCCCGGTCGAACGGCCGGTGTGCATGGCTGGATGTTCGCAGTATTGAGCAACCAACTCGAATCCGCCGAAACTCATTGGCTCTCTTACCCGCTCGATATCGTGCTCTGCGGCGCGGCGGTGTCTGGGGGGTTCACCCTGGTGGCGCCGACGTGTGCGGTGCCGCGACCGAGGATCGGCCGAAACCAGTTGCCGCCCCTCGCTTCGACCTCAACCGATGGGGACCGAGGTCTGGTCCAAGACGGTGCCGAGATCCCAGAAATCGCGGTGGGTCGTCAGGAGTCCGTCGCGGAGCTACCGCATGGATCTCGGACTCACCGACGTCCTCGCCGTAGTCACCGGCGCGAGCCGGGGCATCGGTCTGGCCATCGCCCGAACCCTCGTCGACGAAGGTGCGATCGTGGTTGCCGGCGCACGCCACACCGGTGACGAGTTGCGTGCCCTCGCCGACAGTGGCCGGGTGCATCCGGTCGAGGTCGATCTGTCCACACTGGACGCTGCGATCGGGCGGTCAAGAGTTCGGCGCTGATGCCCTGCCACGGCACACCCTGCGGAGACCGTTCCGGGAAGGCCGAGCTGGCGAAGTTGTCGGCGTCGAGCGGGCAGGTGCCCATCGAGATACGGCTGACCGATTCGACGCCGGTGGCGACGACCAGATCGCAGACGCCGGCCAGCACCGCGTGCGCCGCGAAGCGCAGGGCCTGCCGGCTGGCGCTGTACTGGCGGTGTTCGTTGATATCGATCATGCTCGCGATCCTGTGGCTTCGGACAACCGAAGCCTCAGCATCGCAAGGACATTCGATGCGTCCGAGCTCGTTCGGCGACCTCTGCTCAGAATCCGCGCAGGCGGTTGGGGACTATGCGCACCGGAACCGAGTAGTCGGCGAAGAACTGCTCCCTGGTCATCCCGATGTCCACCAGCCCCTCGGTGTACTTCTCGACGAAGGCATCGAGCTCAGCGGCGGAGGCACCGTCCGCGTCGACCCGGGCCGTGCCGGTGAACACGATGACGTCACCGCCGGTAGCGGTGGAGTTGAGATTCAGCGAAACACGGGAATTGGCAGCGATATTGCGCAACTTGGGGGTACCGGGCTGCGTGAACAACAGAAACGCTCCGTCGTCCCACTGGAACCATACGGGATTGGGTTGCGGTGTGCCGCTGGGACTTACGGTGGTCAGCCAGATGATGGTGTCCTGCACCAGATGCTCGGTGACCTTCACTCCGAAGTCGGTGTTCGAGTCGATGAGGGGGGAGGAACTTGACATTCGATCTCCTTGTGGGGTGTCGGTCGAGTCGGGCCCGGAACCGGGTCGTGCGCGTCACCCAGGCGCAGCATGTGCGGGGCGGCCGTGGCGATTTCGGTACGGGGTGACTCAGCCCAGGGTCGGGTAGTCGGTGTAGCCGACGTGGTCGCCACCGTAGAAGGTCGCCTGGTCGGCGGTGTTGTAGGGTCCGCCCGCCTTGATCCGGGCATCCAGGTCCGGGTTGGCCAGCCACTGGGTGGCCAGCGCGATCGCGTCCGCCACACCGGATTCCAGCGCCTCGACGCCGGCTTCGACGGTCGCGGGGAACGCCTCGGGGGTGGGGTGCGGGTTGAGGATGAAGCCGTTGGACCAGGCCGCGCGCAGCTTGGTGGTCAGTTCGCGGTCGCCGCCCTCCATGATGTGCACGTAGGCGATGTCCAGGTCGGCGAGTTTGGTCAGCAGCTCGCCGTACAGCGGGGCCGGGTCGGCTTCCTCGATGTGGTTGAACGGGTTGCCGGCCGAGAGCCGGATGCCGGTGCGGTCGGCGCCGATGGCCTCGGCCACCGCGGCCACCACCTCGGTGACGAAGCGGATGCGGTTGGCGATCGAGCCGCCGTAGTTGTCGGTGCGCAGGTTGGTGTTGTCGGCCAGGAACTGGTGCAGCAGATAGCCGTTCGCACCGTGTACCTCGACACCGTCGAAGCCGGCCGCGATGGCGTTGCGCGCGGCGGTGGCGAAGTCGGCGATGGTGGTGGCGATGTCCTCGGCGGTCATCGCTCGCGGCTCCGGGTGGTCGATCATCCCGTTGGGGGTGAACAGCTGCTCGCCGGAGGCCACCGCGGACGGGGCCAGCGGCAGCGCGTTGTCCGGGTACAGCATGGGGTGGCCGATGCGCCCGCAGTGGGTGAGCTGCGCGACGATCCGGCCGCCGGCCTTGTGCACGGCGTCGGTGACCACGCGCCAGGCCGCGGTCTGCGCCTGGTTGTGCAGGCCCGGGGTCAGGAAGTAGCCCTGGCCGATGACGCTGGGCTGGATGCTCTCACTGATGATCAGACCGGCACTCGCCCGCTGCGAGTAGTACTCGGCGGTGAGCTCGGTGACCAACCCATCCAGGGTGGCCCGGTTGCGGGTCATCGGCGCCATCACCAGACGGCTCGGCAGCTGCAACCGGCCGATCGAGACCTGCTCGAACAGAGTGCTCACCTTGTACTCCTTGCTGGATCGATTCGCGCGCCGGACTGTTCGCGCAATTACTTGATTGGATCAAGCATGATGGTGGCACAGGTGATTGATCCAATCAAGTACCTTCGTCAAGTCTTGGCTTAGGATTTTCTGCATGGCAGTACCGGCAGGTCCCGTGAGCGCATCCACCGACGTCGAACGCATGATGTTCGAATTCGTGGACGCCTACAACCACGCGTTCGAGGACGCCGCCCGTGACCAGGGCATGAGCATGGCCCACGCCTGCGTCCTGGGCCGGGTCGAGACACCCCGCGGGATGGGCGAACTCGCGGAGGAACTCGGCTGCGACGCCTCCAACATCACCCAGATCGTGAGGCGCCTCGAGGCCCGCTCCCTGGTGCTGCGGCAGCCCGATCCGGCGGATCGACGCTTCCGCCGCATCCAGCGCACACCCGAGGGCGAGGCCGTCAATGACGCGTTCGAGGACTCCTTCGACTTCCCCCGCCGCACGGCCGCCAATCTGACCCCCGAGGAACAACAGCAACTGGCCGACCTTCTTCGCAAGGCACTCACCCCACCCCGGTGATCACACCGGCTACGGACACACCAATCCCGCGGCGGCACAACGCTACTCGGGCTGATACCCGAATCAATCTGCGCCGCAGTCTGAAGCGACGCTCTCACCAGCCCGAATGCCACCCTGATGTCCGGACAATGACCGGGCGATGGCCGATCCCAACCGTCGTTTCGATGATCTCGCCAACCTTGTCTACGACCCGGCGTTCCTGCTGGTGGACATGGGCGCGGCAGCCCAGCACTTCGAGCTGGATGGACTCCGTGGCCTGTTGTTGCTGCCGGTCGGGCGGCTCCCAGCGGATGGGAGCTGTTGGGGCGATGGGGAACACGATTCGCCGACCGTCGAATTCACGGCGGTGGCGCGCGTTTGGCGGTGATTTCGCCTCACTTCT
>NZ_JBSGCB010000074.1:0-35096 GCF_053601595.1 Nocardia sp. NPDC004711
TCGGGCCAGTCGACGACCGAGCGCAGCGCGTCGTGCACGACCTGGGCCGGCGCTGCGATCGTGATGGTGTGTTCGGTGTGATGGAGGCCAGTCGCCGCCGAGGACCGCGCCGCGGCCGACGTACTGCGGGTACTCCGCGCCCAGGCGGTGATGGAAGCGCAGCATCTCGGTCAGCTTGCTGACCGTCGAGGTCTGGCTGCACAGGTTGAAACTCGAATTGCGCCAGGCGGCCAGGATTTCCGGCATGCCGTAGAAGTCGCCGAAGACGCATACGCGGGCGAAGAGATCCACGTCCATCGGGAAGACCAGATCGCCGCGGAAGCCGCCCACCCGGTCGAAGTCCTGACGGCGGAAGAGCGCCGCCGCGGTGGGGCCGAAGTCGGCGGGGCCGCGGTGCACGATGGTCCGCATGAGGGCCCGGACATTGCGGCGGCCCAGCAGGTTGGGCAGGCCCAGGTCGGTCTCCTCGACCGCGCCGTGCTCGTCGATGACCTGGAATTTGGACGAGCAGATGGCGATGCCGTTGTCGCCCATGATCTCCAGCTGCTTGTCGAGAGAGCCGGGCAGCAGGATGTCGTCGGCGCAGACGACCTTCACGAAGCGGCCCGAGGTCAGCGAGACGGCCTTGTTCCAGTTCTCGCCGATGGGCAGGGTGTCCTCGTTGCGGTGCATGTGCACCCGCGGGTCGTCGAAGGATTTCGCGATGGCGCCGGTGTCGTCGGAACTGGCATTGTCCAGGACGAGTACCTCGATATCGGCGTCCTGGTCCAGAATCGAGCGCAGCGTCGTCTCCAGGGTGCGGCCGGAATTGTAGGCCGGGACGCACACCGAAAGGTTCTTCATCATTCCCCCTGAACTGGTTCGGCTGGTTCGCCGGGTGCGCCCTCACCTCCTGCCACGAGCCCGTACACCCGATCCAGACCCGCGCGGCCGGCGTCGATCTGTTCAACTGCCCTCTGCTGCAGCATATCCCGCAGTTCCGGCGCGGATTCCCACAGCTGGCGAATCGCACGTGACAGTTCGGCGTCGAGGTTGTCCACGTCCAGGTGCACGATGCGCAGACCGGCCCCGGCCGCACCCGCGCCGAACATGTCGGCCAACCCATAGAATTTGTCGTCGTAGTACTGCGACGCCGTTACAGCCACGGCCGGAATGCCCTGGGAGAGCGCGAAAACCGCGAGGTGGTAGGCGCTGGTCACCAGCACCCGGCAGCGCGAGACCTGACGCGCCACGTCCTGCGCGGTGCCCGCGCGCCCGATGACGGGCCGGGTGCTCGCCGCGCCCGTGAGCAGCGGCAGTGTGTGACGGCGGTCCTCGTCGTCGTATTCGGAGATGATGAGCGGGGCCAGCGCGGTGTTCAGCTCGGCGGCCTCGCGGCGCACCACCACGCCGAGGGTGTCGCGGGCCGAGTCGCTCACCTTGGAGTAATCCGAAATGCGCAGGCACAGACCGAGATCGGTGCCGATGCCGGGCCGCCGCAGCCGGTAGGCGAACTCCACCGCGTCGTCGCCGGTGACCACGATCTTCTCGGCGGCGACGCCGAGTTCGGCCAGCAGCTTGGGGCCGCGCCTGCCCTCGCGCAGGGCGATGAGGTCGGCGCCCGGCAGTACCTCGGCCGCGCGGCGCAGCAGGTGCGCATCGCGCATGGGGCCCAGGCCCTGGCCGATCATGACGTTCGGAATGCCTTGGCGCTGTGCGGCTTCCAGCAGGTTGAGGGTGCGATGAGCCTGGTAGAGGTCGACATCGGTCATGTAGCCGCCGCCCTGGGCGATGACCAGGTCCGCGTCGGCGAGGGCGGCGGGCACCGGCGGCAGGTCGGGCATGCCGTCGGGTTCGGGTTCCCGATCGCCCGTGGCGAGGACGCGGACCTCCTTGCGCGCCCAGTTCTTGGCGCCGCGCAGATAGTGCTTGGGCACCTCGGTGGCGGAGCGCCAGCGCATGGCGGCGGGGCCGAGCAGGTGGACCCCGGCGGCCTCCTCCAGCCGGCCCGCGAGACCGCTCCGGCCCCAGTGCCCGCCGGTGTGGGCCGGCACGGGTTCGGCCTGCGGCAGCACGCCGCGCAGAATGTGGGGTTCGTCGGTGAGCATGCCGATGCGGGCGTGCGGCCAGTGTTCCCGTAGGCGTTCGACGGTCATCACCATCATGGCGATGTCACCGCGATTGCGTAACCAGTACTCGCCATTGTCGACGAGCACCCTTATTTTCCCGGCACCATCCCCCGCGCCAGAGTTCCCCACGCTCGATTCCTTCCGACGCCCGGTCCGAGCACGAATCCGCAGCGAATCTATCGCACGTCCAGTGCTTCGCGCCATACGGAGCGGGGGTCCCGGAATGCGAAATCGTTTCAGTGACAGGATCATCGGCGCGGCGGCACCGACCGGTCAGCTGGGGAACAGGGGGCTCACCAGATTGCTGCACAGCCACTTGCCGTCCACGTACTCCATGGACAGGGTGATCTTCTGGTGATTGGTGGTGTCCGCCTTGCCCTGAGTGGAGTTGATCTGGGTGACGTCGACGGCCAGATCGTAATGAGTGTTGCGGCCCGAGGTCACCGTGCAAGCCGCGTCGACGGCCCGAGTGTGCTCGGAATCCGACTCCAGCAACACACGGATGGTCGGCAGTAGCGTCTCGGCTTCGGATTTCCAAGTGCCGGTCGCGCCCGCGATCACCTTCGACTGCCAGTCGTCACCGTTGCTGTAGTCGTAGGTGGTCATGAGTTCGGCGTATTCGCAAGCGGCCTTGATGGCGGCGGCCTGGGAGGCGTCACCGGCTACCGGCGGCTGGGAGATGGAACGGCCCCCTCTATTACCGAAATGGATTGCGCCCGTTCCGAATCCGACACCCAGACCGCCGGCGAGCAGGAGCGCGGCCAGGAAGGCGCCGAGGAGAACCTTGGGGACGCGGCGGCGAGGCGAGGCGGGTGTGGCAGGGGTGGCGTCGACGGGATGCGGGCCGCTACCGGCCGGGTCGTACTGCAGTGGCGGCGCGGTGAGCGGGACCTGCTGAGGATTGATCTGGGTCTGCGGCGCCGCGAACTGGGGACGCTGCGCATTGATCTGGGTCGGCAGCTCACCGTACGAGGCCGGCGCGGGCTGAGTGGGCAAGCTGGGTTTGGTGGTCGCGCCGGTGAACTTGCTCGGGTCGAAGCCCATCCGGGACTGCGCCACAGCGGGATTCGGCGACAGGCCGCCTTGCTCAGCGGATCCATCCTGGCGGAACCCCGGCACCCAGGGGCCCGTGCTGGCCGTGAGCGCTTGCTCGGCGGCCGCGGCCAGTTCCCCGCAGCTGCCGAAGCGCTGGTCCCGGTTCTTGGCTAGCGCCCGGTCGATGACCGCGTCGAACGCGGCGGGAACGCCGGAGTGCACCAGGCTCGGCCGGGGAATCTCGGCGCCGAGATGAGCCGCCACCAGCTGTGCCGTGCTCTCGCCCGGATACGGCAGCCGGCCCGTGAGCATGTGGAACAGCGTGCAGCCCAGAGCGTAGACGTCCGCCCGATGGTCGGTGTCGCTGCGCAGTTCGAACTGTTCGGGCGCGGCGTACTGGAAGCTGGCGTACATTTCGCCGGTCCGGGTCAGCGCGCCGGTCTGGTCGACGGCCTTCGCAATGCCGAAGTCCGCCAGGTACACCCGTTGCTCCGGGCCCCAGGCCAGCAGGATATTGGCCGGTTTCACGTCCCGGTGCAGGACGCCGGCGCGATGTGCGTGGTCCAGTGCCCGCGCGGTCTCCCCGATGATGCGCACCGTGTGATCGGGCCGGACCGGGCCCTCCCGCACGATCGCCGACACATCGGTGCCCTCGACGTATTGCATGGCCATCCAGAGCCGGTGGTCGTCATTGCCGCGCGCGTACACCGCGACGATGTTCGGATGCGACAGCCGCGCAGCGGTATCGGCCTCCCGCAGGAAGCGCGCCCGCACCTCGGGGTCGTCGGCCTTGCCGGAAGCCAAGAGCTTCAAGGCCACCGAGCGTGGCAGATCCTTGTCCTTCGCGAGATAGACCTCCCCCATCCCGCCCACCCCGAGCAGCCGTTCAACGGTGTACCCCGCGAAAACCTGCCCCTGCGCGAGTGTCCGCCCCACAGCCTGCCTACCTCCGACCACGTCGTGCCCGCCGATCACCGTAACCCAGATCAGGCGGCGCGGCGTCGGCGTTAATCGGCGGGCTCGACCTGGAATCGGAGATCGGTGATCTGGCCGGAGTCGTCGCAGTGCAGCTTGCGCAACCGAACCGGCGCGGTTCCTTCGAACAGTGCCACTCCGCTACCGAGCAGGATCGGCACGATGTGCATGACGATCTCGTCCACGAGCCCGGCCTCGAGGCATTGCCGGGCCAGATTCGCGCCGAAGATCCCGAGGTCATCTTTCCCCGCCGCGGCTTTCGCCGTGGCGACCGCCTCCGCGACTCCGCAGGACAGGAAGGTGACATCGGGATCGTGCGGCGCCTCCTCGGGCCGATGGGTGAGCACGAATATCGGCCCGGACCACATGCCGCCGTACAGTTTCCGATCGCCGGTCCCGGGCCTGTTGCCCAGGTCGTATCCGCGTCGCCCGGACAGGACGGCCCCGGTCCGCCGCATCGCCTCCACCCCGAGCGGGCCCGCCGCGCCGTGCCCGAACATCCACCCGGTGGAGTCGTCCTCCGGTGCGATGAACCCGTCCACCGACATCGTGATGTGCCACAGAACCTGAGTCATGGGAGTGGAGACGGGTCGGGAGGCGCAAACTCATCGGCGGCGGCCGGTCCTATCGGCGCGGGAGCCTGCGGTCCGCGGGCCGCAGCGCCCACGACGCGAGGACCAGCGCCACGATGCCGGCGGTGACGGTCAGATGCATACCTGCGGCGCCGTAATCGCGCTCGACCAGGTGCGAGATGAAGGCTCCGGTCATGTTGAAGAACATTCCGGCATAGGCCCATTCCTTCAATCGCGGGAAGCCGGGAACCAGAATCGCGGCGCTGCCCAGCAGTTTCCACGTTGCGATGAGAGTGAGGAAGTAGGTGGGATACCCCAGAATCGTGTGGGTTTCCTGGGTCCCGTACTGCTGGGTGTACTCGCCGTAGGCGCCGCTGACCATCATGAACGCCAGACTCACTGTGCACGCCCAGTAGGCGTACGTCCGAATCCGGCCCCGCGCGGCCGGGACGGTCCGGGTCGGGATCTGCTGTGTGATGGTGGCCATGGTCTTCTCCTGTCGGGATGCACTCTTCGGTGTCATCTCCTCGACCATCGGCACGCGGGAAATGTGACAGCACCCGGTGCGAGTTTTCTTACGACAGGTCGGAGAAGCGCACGGTGTGGGCGATGGCGGTCACCTGCAAGCCGCCGGCGCTCGGTTGGATGGACGTCAGCTGCGCGCCCAGCGGCAGCCGCTGCAAAGGCACGGTGAAGGTGAGATTCTGCTGCAGCAGGGCCAGGGGAATCGTCGGGCCGCCGGCCGCGGCCTGGACCGAGACCGGAGTGACGACGATGCCGTCCTCGGTCGGCGCGACGGTGACGACGACCGTCGCGGGCACCGAAAGACCCTCCACCGAAAACGTTCCCGTGACGCGCAGTCCATCCGGAGCATAGGAGATCGACTGCACCCCCTCCGGGGCAAAAGTCTGCACGGTGTCGTACGGAACCAGAGCCGTCGCGGTCGCCGTCGCGGCAACCAGATTCGAGGTGCGGCCGTGCACCACGTCGCTCAGTGGCGCCGATACATCGGTCAGGCTGACATCGAGATTGTGAACAGAAATCTGCTGTCCACTCCAGTCGCCGACCTTGATATCGATGTCATGGAAATTGCCGTCGACGGCCTGCGTCAGAAACGGGAAGCCGCCGATCTCCACGCGCGGCTGCTGCGGAAGGTTGTACTCGGCAGCAATCTGGCGCCCGATCTCGTTCTGTGCCACCACAACCCCGACCCGGTCGCCCACCACCAGCGCAATCGCCAGCACAACCACCAACATCAGCAACGCACGCATGCACTCACCCGCTCAGCCATCCCACCATCATGCTGTCGATCGCGACCATCCGCCGCCTCCGACTCGCGACCGGGTCCCGCGTAGGGCGACGACCGGTTATTTCCTCGTGAGGCGTTGGGTAAGCCATGACTCGGCGTCGCGGAGGGCGGCGGTGGCCATACCGGTCGGGCGGGAGGTGAAGGCGTGGGTGGACTCGGGGTAGACGCGGATATCCACGTCGTTTCCCGCTGCGGAGAGACGGCCTGCCATGGCCAGGTTGTCTTCGAGGAGGAGATCCAGAGAGCCGACCATCAGGAGCGTCGGGGGCAGGTCGGCGAGGTTGCCATAGAGGGGCGATATGTCCGGGTTGGTGCGGTCGGAGATGTGGCCGGCGTAGGCCTGGATGAAGTACTCGTCGGCGTAGAGTCTGCCGCCGGGAGATCGCCCGCTGAGGTCGTAGGCGCCGAACTGCAGGACGGCACCGGCGAACCGATCCGCCATGCCTCGGTCGCGCAGTCGTAGCAGGGCCGTCATGACCAGGGTGGATCCCGCGGATGCTCCGCCGATCGCCAGATCCGTTGTCCCGAACAATGATTCCGCCTGTTCCAGGAGCCAGAGCGCGGCGGTTTCGCAGTCGTCGGGGGCGGCGGGCCAGGGATGCTCCGGCGCCAGGCGGTAGTCGACGCTCACCACGGCTACCCCGAGGGCGTCGGCAAGGCGAGCATTGCGGGCATCCTCGCCGGCCGCCGAGCCGAGATAGAAGCCCCCCGCGTGGATGTCGAGATAGGCGGCTCGGATGTCGGTGTCCTGGGGGACCGTGATCCGCACCGGGACTCGACGGCCGCCCGTCTCGGCGACGTGCTCGGTAGCCCTGGTGCTCGAGTGGGAGAGGGACATGGCCTGTCTGTCCCGCACCTGGAGGAGCTCCTCGAAGGTGGCCGGGCCGGCAACGGGTTTCGAGGCCGCGTTGAGCCGCCGGCATTCCGCGACATGAATGCCGAGTTCCTCATCGATCAGCCGCGTGAGTCCGATTTCCACGTTTCTCCTGTTCCCAGCCCGGTACCGCGTGGATGTCAGCGGCGCATCGCCGCATCCGAACACCCTCGCATCGGCTATGACGATGCAATCAGGCGAGGCAACGGACATCAAACAACCAATCCACCTGCCGCCCACAACGTTTGGTTGTGCGCCGCACCGAATGTGGCCCTACTGCGGTTGCTGGAAGCCGCCGATCTTCTCCTCCAGCAGTGCGGCCAGCCGCAGTGGGGTGCGGTCCTCGAACATCGGGCCGATGAGCTGAACGCCCACCGGGAGCCCCTCGGGTGAGAGACCGGTCGGGATGGCGGTGGCCGGCAGGCCGGGCATGGTTGCCACCCCCGCCCAGACGAGCTGGTCGCCGAATGGGTGTGCGACACCGTCGATGTCGATTCGCCGGTCCCGCATATCGGCACTGTGGTCGTGCGGGAACGCGGGAGTCGGCGTGATCGGACACACGACGACATCGAACTCGCCGAAGAGCTGCCGCCAGGTCTGGCGGTGGAATTCGCGTCTGGTGTTCGCCTCGATCCATTCGCGGTGGCTGAAGACGGCGCCGCGAACCCAGGCCACCTCGGAACCCTCTGCGTCCGCGGGCAGTCCGGCGGCGACCGCCCGCACCTGCTCGTACTGCTCCGCCGGCATGCGCGCCGCGAGGTTCGAAACCAGCAGCTGCGTATAGAGGGTCGCGGCTTCGGTGAGATCGGGCAGCAGCGGACTGTGCCGTTCGACGCGAGCCCCCTCGGCGGTGAGCGCGTCGGCGACTCGATTCAGCCCGGCCCGCACGGCCGAGCCCGTAGGAATCAGCGGGTGCTCGTCGATGATCAGGACGCGGAAGTCCGACAGTGTCTCGTGGCGGGCGGGCGGCAGAGCCACTTCGTATGCGACACCGAGGGTCAGCGGATCCGGTCCGGCCATGACGTCGAGCAGCAGCGAGAGGTCGCGGGCGGTGCGCGCCATCGGCCCGACGACGGCGAGATCGATCTCGGCCGGCAGCGCCGGTGCGGGCGGCGGCACCATACCGCGCGTCGCCGCCAACCCGAGGGTCGGCTTGTGTGCGTATACGCCGCAGAAATGCGCCGGAGTGCGCAGTGAACCACCGATATCGGACCCGATGGACAGCGCGCCGAACCCGGCCGCCAAGGCCGCCGCCGATCCACCGGAAGAACCACCCGGCGAACGCCCGTGATCCCACGGATTGTTGGTGGTGCCATAGATCTCGTTGAAGCTCTGCAGATCCTGCAACATGAACGGCACATTGGTCTTACCCAGCATCACCGCACCGGCAGCCTCGAGCCGTGATACCTGCACCGCGTCCTCGGCCAGCACATAATCCCGGAACGCAGGCATGCCCCAGGTCGTCGGCAGCCCAGCCATGTTGTAGGACTCTTTGACCGTCACCGGAATCCCGAGCAGCGGCTTGTCCTCACCCCGCTCGCGCGCCTCATCAGCCCGACGCGCCGCAGCCCGCGCCCGCTCGAAGTCCGGCACACAAATCGCATTGATCGCCTTGTCGTCCCGCTCGATCCGCGCAATCGCCTCCTCGGTCAACTGCACCGAGGTCACTTCACCAGCGCGCATTGCCGCCGAAAGCTCTTCCGCCGCACGAAAACTCCACTCCATGAACCCGACCCTACCGCCGTGCGCCGGTCCCCCGACCCGACTTTCGCCGCCCACGACCCGCGGAAGAGTCCGGCACGACAGACCTCGCCCCGTCGTCAATCGCAGCCCACCCCAGGTCACGGTGTCTGCGATGGACTGTTCCACCTGGCACGGGGCACGGAATACCGCGTCACACAACCAGATAGATGTGTCAATCCCTGCTCCGCGCTGCGGGTATGTCGCGACATGCGTTCCGCATAGTCCTGGCGCTGGCAGCACCAGGCTCGCCTGTCGCACTACAGGCGCCGGGGCCACCGACTCACCTGAATCCAAGTGGATATCAGCTGGCGGCTACCGACCCAGTTGTGCCGTTGGCAGCGGCTTCCGGATCACCGAAGACATCCCGATGGCCGCGTGCGGTATCCATGTACTCCCGAACCCGGTGGATCAGACCGTCGCGCAACTCGAACACGAAACAGTAGTCGTTGCTGTATCGATTCCCGTTCGCCAGCGTGGCGCTCATCGTCTCCTCCACGATCACGCGGTCACCATCGGGATAGAAGCCATGGAATTCCACCACGACATCGCCGACGAACAATCGAGGGAAATCGTGCGCGATGAACTGCGTGATGGCCTCGCGTCCGACCATGTGACTGGGGGCGTTCAACGCGACCGCGGTCGCGTTGCCGGACGGCGCCAGCCACTCCGCGTCGATGGTGAAGAATGCCGCGATCTGCTCGGCATCATGGCCGGCGAACGCTCGCCAGGCGGCCTGAACGACGTTCCTGCTGTCGAGTGTCATGAACCGCACAATATAGCCGCACATCGAGGCGAGCTGGCGGAAAAACGACAGCATAATCCGGCCGGTCGAACTGGATGCCGCAAGCGGATGGATTGGGCGGCAATGCATCTGGTGCGAATCATGCGGTAGGGTCGAATGACCGTGCACAATCACGAACCTTCCGGCTACGACTGCCCATTCTGTTTCCTTCTCACCGGTGGCGAGACCCCACTCGACAGCCCGCGAGACATCGTGCTGCGCGCCGACCGTGCCACCGCTTTCACCGCAGCCCGGTGGTGGCCGAACAACCGCGGACACGTCCTGGTCATACCGAACGCTCATCACGAGAACCTGTACGACCTGCCACCGGAATACGGCTACGCCGTGCACGACGTTGTCCGCGAGATCGCCATTGCGATGCGCGCCATCTACGGTTGCGACGGAGTATCCACTCGCCAGCACAATGAACCCGGCGGCGGCCAGGACGTGTGGCACTACCACGTCCACGTCTTCCCCCGATATGACGCCGACAACCTCTACGGATCACACCCGCTGCCTGGGTACGCAACCGGCGAACAACGATGGATGTACGCCGACCGGCTCCGCAACTAACTTCGACTCGTCACCCAGCACCTGACTCCGGCTCGGTGCGGTCGCCAGGTCGCCGACTGTTCGTTCCGTGCAGTCGGTTTCGTTGAACTCGATGATGAAAGCGTCGCCCGGGGAGACACCCGTCTTCACACTCGCGATGCGGCGTCTAGCCCAACCACGGAGTTTGCCGGGCGCGGCGCCGGTAGACCAGCTACCGCAACCGCGGCTTCCCGGGCTCGGGTCCTTGTCGGAGAACGCCTGCCGGAGAATCGCTCCTCGTAGTTGAGAATGCGGAGCAGGAGAGTGGAGTGCGAGTGATGGACACCGACGTGATCATCGTCGGCGCCGGGCCTACCGGGTTGATGCTGGCCGGTGAACTGCGGCTGGCCGGGGTGCGGCCGCTGGTGTTGGAGCGGCAACCGCAACTCTGGGATGTTCCGAAGGCCAGTGGGATCGGGGGGCGGATTCTGGATCTGCTGCGGTATCGCGGGTTGCTGGAGCGGTTCGAGGCTGCGAGTGCGGATCCTTATCCGCCGTTGCGGTTGCCGTTCGGCGGGATGCATTTGGACTTCACGCGGATGGGGGAGGCGCCGATGAAGGTGCTGCCCATGGCGCAGATGGAGATCGAGCGGCTGCTGGCCGAGCGGGCGGATGAACTCGGTGCGGAAGTTCGCCGGGGGCATCAGGTGAATGGGGTGCGGCAGGACGAGGATTCGGTGACCGCGGAGGTGAGCGGGCCGGAGGGGGCCTACACCGTGACCGCGCGGTATCTGGTGGCTTGCGATGGCGGGCGCAGCCGGATTCGGGATATGGCGGGGATCGCGTTCTCGGGCACGACTTATCCGGATGTGGTGCGGCTGTCACAGGTTTCGGTGGGCGACGAGGTGACCGTGCACGAGAACGGTGATCTCGAGGTGCCCGGATTCGGCAGGGTCGCGGCGGGATTCACCCGGACCGACAACGGTCAGCTGGCGTTCGCGGCCACACCTGATGGGGTGCTGCATCTGTCGACCACCGAGGACGAGTCCGTCGAATACGACGATGACGTGCCGATGGATATGGATGAACTGCAGGCCAGTATTCGCCGGGTGCTGGGCGCCGAGATCCCGATGAAGGACGCGAAGCGGTTGTCGCGGTTCACGTTCAAGGATCGCCAGGCCGAGCAGTATCGGGCCGGGCGGATTCTGGTGGCGGGGGATGCGGCGCACCTGTTCCCGGCCACGGGTATCGCGCTGAACGCGGGCATGCTCGACACCGTGAACCTGGCGTGGAAGCTGGGCGCCGAGATCGGCGGCTGGGCACCGGAGGGGCTGCTGGACACCTATCACGACGAGCGGCACTACGCGGGTTCGCGGGCGCGACTGCACGCCCGGGCGCAGGTGGCATTGCGGCGCGGGCTGGATGCGGCGGCCGAAGCGCTGCGGGCGCTGTTCCAGGAATTGGCCGCCGACGAGCAGCCGCTGCGGCGGGTGGGCGACCTGATCGCGGCCAATGACACCCGGTACCCGGGGGCCGGCGACCATGCGCTGATCGGTACGTTCGCACCGGATCTCGCACTGGACACCGAACGGGGTGCGAGCAGCGTCGCCCAGCTCATGCGCACCGCCCGCCCGATCCTGCTGGTGCTCACCGATCGCCCGGAACTACGCGAGATCGCCGAAGGCTGGCACGATCGGGTCGAGATCCACACCGCCACAACGGATCAGCGGCCCGCCGACGCGCTGCTGATCCGCCCGGACGGGCATATCGCCTGGGTCGCGGCCATCGACGAACCCGCCGAGGCTGCCGCGTCCACGCTGCGCGAAGCGCTCGCCGCTTGGTTCGGCGCACCCCTGACGGCCGCCGTCGGGTGGTCCCCGACGCCTGCTGGTCAGCCCCGCAACGGCTGACCAGCATGCGATTCCCGGCCCTGCACAGCAGATTCCGGCACCAGGAAGTCAGCCGACCGGCGAGCTTGTCGGCATCCGGCGGTCTCCGGAGACGAGTCGGCGAAGTACGCACCGCCCTGGTCATCGGCGCCAGCTGACGCTGCGAAAACAACGCCACCCATCGCTGCGAGTCACACCCGTGAGGGTGGCCCCGGGGGGCATGTGGTCAGGCTGCGTCGAGGGCTGCGGTGATCTTGCGGGTCATGTCGGTGACGGTCGGGGTGGATCCGGTTTTGTGGGTGGCGGCTTCGATGGCGACGAGGACGGTAGTGCGGAAGTTGGCGGCCTCGGCCGGGGAGTGGTTGGTCAGCAGGGTCATTGCGGTGGTGAGGGCGGGGAGGACCTGGTCGGCCAGGGCGGCTATGGATTTGGACTCGAGGCGGACGCCGGTGGACTTCTCGGCAAGGATGTGGCCGACCAGGCCGGTTGCGGAGCCGAGGGCGATGCTGCCGGCGGTGGCGGCCTTGTGGGGCGAGCCGCCGGCGGCGTCGGCGGCCGAGATCAGGGAGACGGCGCCGTAGGCGGCGGTGCGGAGGGTCTGCTTGTCCTGGGCGGTCAGGGTGGCGGTCATGGTGGGCTCCTCGGTTCGAGTTGCGGTGTTGTTGACGTGAATTACTTTCGCGGGGGCGGCTGACGTCCAGCTGATACCGGCCTGACACCTGCGCTGACACAAAGTCCGGCCGATTCCGCGCGGGGCTGATCCGTCCGATTCGCGCCTCGATGATCCGTCCGATTCGCGCCTCGATGGTCGGGCCGATTTGCCGCCTGGAATCGGCGGCTCGGAAAATACTGGTCGGTGGGTTGATTGCGGGTCGATAGCCCGCCCGTCAGCGCGCATTGGCATACACTTGCGCTGCAAGGGCGTTCGGATCGTTATCTCGGTCCGAATGTGGGTGACGGACCCGGGGGTGAGGGTTTTGACGCAGCCCATTCGGGTGTTGATGACAGGGTCGGAGTGGTTCACGGCCGCTCATGGGGGTCTCAACCGGTACTTCACAGATCTATACGGTGCACTCACGCGTGACACTCGAATCAGTGTCGGCGCAAGGGCTTTCGGAGACGGTCCGGTCAGTGCGGGGTCGTGGGGACCCACCGGCGGATCGACCCACCAGCGCGCACGGACCGCGTTTCTGGACCGGGCCGGGCTCACCCGCGACACCGTGATCGATCGGCATTTCTGCTTGTACGGGCCTGCGGCGGTACGAAATCCGCTGGTAGTGCACTTTCACGGGCCGTGGGCGGCGGAGAGCCGGATGGCCGGAGAGGGCGCGCGGGCGGTGCGTGCCAAGTATCTGGTCGAGCGGCTGCGATATGCCAGGGCGGACCGGTTCGTCGTGCTGTCGCAACATTTCGAAAGGTTGCTGGTCGGCGACTACGGCGTGCGGCCCGATCGGGTTCGGGTGATTCCGCCGGGTGTGGATCTGGAGCGTTTCACGACTTCGGAGCCCGAGGCCGACACCGGAATCGTGTTGTGCGTGCGGCGATTGGAGAAGCGGATGGGTATCGACGTGCTCATTCGCGCCTGGTCCGACGTATTGGCCAAGCATCCCGACGCCCGGTTGATCATCGTCGGAACCGGGACCGCCGAGGCCGAATTGCGGGCGCTCGCCGCTGACCAGCCGTCGATCCGATTCACCGGATCGGTGTCCGACGCGGAGCTCACCGACCTGTACACCCGATCCGATCTGACCGTCGTCCCCTCCCTCGCACTGGAGGGATTCGGGCTCATCGCCCTGGAATCCCTTGCCGCCGGACGCCCCCCGATCGTGTCCGATTGCGGCGGATTGCCCGATTCCGTCCGGGGTTTGGACGCCACACTCCTCGTCCCGCCGGGCAATGCCGAGGCACTCGCCGCCCGCATCACCGCGGCCCTCGACGGCTCCCGGCCCGTCGCGAAACAATGCCGCGCCCACGCGGAGTCATTCTCCTGGGCGGTCGCGGCGCATCGGCACCGGGATCTCTACGCGGAGCTCGTCGGCTGATGGCACCGCTGAAGGCCGTATTCCTGGCGCACACCGCGGCCCCCTCCGGAGCCGAACTGGCAACGCTCCGCCTGGTCTCGGCCATGCCCGCCGGGCAGACCGCCGTGCTCTACACCGAGGACGGCCCGATGCTGCGCCTGATGGCCGCGCGCGGGATCGAAACCCGCGTCGTCACCAATAGTTTCGACTCCCGCGCCATGACCATCGACAAGGCCGGGATCCGCAGCCTGTTCATCGGCGCGACGGGCCTGCTACGTCTGGGCTGGACACTGGGCGCGATCGTCCGCGACCTCGACGCCACCGTCCTGGTCGCGGGCAGCACCAAAGCCATGCTCATGGGCGCGGTCGCCGCCCGCCGGGCCCGGGTCCCGCTGGTCTGGCATGTGCACGACCGGGTTTCGCGCGACTACTTCGGCCGGGTGCTCGCCCTCGTCATCCGAGTGCTGGGCTGGGTGGTGGTCAGCGCCGTGATCGCCAACAGCCGCGGCACCCTGGCCTCGCTGTACACCTGGCGCCGAGCGGCCGTCGTCGCCTATCCGGGCGTCGAGTTCCCACCCGACAACGACACCGCGGCAGACGAATCCGCGCTCCCCCGCGAACGACGACCCCAGGAACAACGCCCCGCCGGCGAGACCATCATCGCCGTCGTCGGCCGCCTCGCCCCCTGGAAGGGCCAGGACCTGTTCCTGCGCGCCCTGGCCGATGTGAAAACCCTCCCCCGCGAGGTCTTCCTGGTCGGCGGCACCTTCTTCGACGAGGAGCCCTACCGCGCCGAACTCGAGGTGCACGCCACCGCCCTCGACCTCCCGGTCACCTTCACCGGCCACGTGGACGACCCGGAACCCTATCTGCGCCACGCCGATATCCTCGTGCACTGCTCGGTGCTGCCCGAGCCCTTCGGCCAGGTCGTCGTGGAGGGCATGCGCGCAGGCTGCGCGGTCATCGCGACCCGCCCGGGCGGACCGGAGGAGATCGTGGAGCCGGGGGTGAACGGCCTGCTGGTGACGGCCGGCGATCGCGGCGAGCTCACCCGCGCCCTGGACACTCTCATCGCCGATCAGGAGCTGCGCGTCAAGCTCGCCGATGCCGCCCGGGTGCGATCCCGCGATTTCGATGTCGCCGAGTCGGGCCGGATCGTGACCGACCTCCTGACCGGTCTGCCCGGAAAGCGGTGGCGGCGTGGATGATCCGACCGATCCACTGCCGGCCTTCGACCCACCCACCGTGCGGCTGGAGGCCCTCGGCACACTGGGCCGGTTGCGACAGCGCCGCCACATGCGGCACGGGATTCCGGAGGTCGACCAGCAAGTCTCCGCCTTCGAGCACGACGCCCGCGGTGATTCCGGTCCGGCCGGCCCGCGGCAGCGCCCCGCCGGACCGAACGGCCACGAGAACGGCACCGGCCGTGGCACGGTGTCGTTCGACGAGCAACGGGCCGCCCGCTATGCCGCGCCCTCCCGCGGTCCGGTGCTCCCCACCTTCTACGGCGATCCGGTCGACCCGCCCACCGTGCGGCTCCCGATCGCCCGCCCGGCGCGCGATGCCACCGGTGCCTACCGACAGGCCGCAACGGACGGCGAAGCACCCACCGCCACAGATCATTCCCAGGCCGACGGTGAGCATCGCAAGGATTCGTCCTCCGGCCTGGGCAGTATCGGCAGCATCATCCGCGATATCGGACTGGTGACCTTCGGCAAGTACGGCCAGTACGTCATCACCCTGGTCACCGTCCCGCTGCTGGCCCGCATGCTGGGCCCGCACGGCACCGGCCTGCTGGCCATCGGCATGTCGTCCTACTTCATCGGCTCACTGGTCGTGGATCTGGGCGTCACCTCGTTCCTGGCCGCCAAAGTGCCCGAGGACGATCCGGGTCACCTCGAGGTGAACCGCCTGCGCGGTACCTACCTCGCCATTCGCGCCACCACCCTGACCCTCATCGGTGTGGCGCTGCTGACCAGCCTCGCGATCGGGGTGTCCCCCAAACTGCACATGGTGCTGCTGGGCCTGTTCGCCGGTGGCTTCTGGTCGATCTCGGAGGACTGGCTGCTCATCGGCCAGGGCAGATTCGGCAGCTCCACCATGTATCAGGGCGTGGGCCGCATCGGATATCTCGGCCTGCTCGTCGGACTGCTGCCCCGATTCCCCAGCGCCTCCATGGCCGTGCTGTGCCTGCTGGTCTCCTCCATCGCCACGGTGGCGCTGACCTGGTGGGACTCCTTCCGCAAGTTCGGACCGCCCGCCCGGCCCTACGGCGTGCGGGCCGTCCTGCGTATGGCCGCACCGATTTTCACCTCCCGGCTGCTGGTCACCGGCTATGGCCAGGGCTCGGCGGCGGTGTACGGCGCGGTGCTGGAGGCGGCCTCGCTGGGCCTCTACTCCGCGGGCGACCGGCTGGTCCGCGCGATCCAGTCCACCCTGGACCCGATCGGCTTCGCCCTGCTCCCCCGCATGGCCCGCCGCAGCGCCCATGATCAGTTCTGGCGCAATCAGATCCAGATGCTGATCGGCTGCGTGGCCCTGGCCTGCCTGGCCGTGGTGAGTGTCTGGGTACTGGCCCCCATCCTCATCCATCTCATCTACACCCACGATTTCGACGGCGCGATCCCCCTGCTGCGCGTCGAGATCCTCATCCTGCCCGCCACCACCATCACCTCGTACGTGACCACCGCCGTGCTGCCGGTCAAGCAGGACACCATCGGCGTGCTGATCGGCGCGATCATCGGCACCTGCGTCGCCGCGGTGGCGCTGGTGGTCGCCGCCCGGACCGGATCGGCCTGGACCCTGGTCTATGGCACAGTTTCCGCGGAAATCAGCGTCGCGCTGTGGTACATCATCCGGGTGCGGTGGCTCATGGTCCGGGAACGGGCCGGCCGCGGCGGGCCGGTCGAACCTGCCACCGCGCTGCTGACCAAGGGGGATTTGGCGTGAAAGTACTTTTCGTCGGGGATGACTGGGTGGGCAGCAACGCGCGCTCACTCGCCGACGGATTCCAGCAGGCGGGGCACGAGGTGGTGGTGATCGACACGACCCCGGTCACGCTGCCCGCGCGACTGTCGCCACCGTGGGTGTATTCGAAGGTCGCCCATCGGCGCGCGCCCTGGAATGTCGAGGCACTGCATCGCGAGATCGACAGCGCCGCCACCGCATTCGCGCCCGATGTGCTGTTCGCCTTCAAATCGGTGCACCTGGACCAGCAGCGGCTACTGAGCGCCCCGGCTGGTCTGCATGTGCACTACAGCCCGGATGACGTATCCAATCCGTACAACACCAGCCCGGAATACTTGGCATACGAAGCCGAATGGGATCTCATCGTCACCACCAAGTGGCACAACGTTCCCGAGCTGGCCGCCCGCGGTGCCCGGCACGTGAAATTCGTTCGCAGCGCATACGATCCGGCCCTGCACCACCTCACCGCCCGCCGCACCGTCCGCAACTATCTGGTCGGTTTCATCGGTTCGGTGCGCCCCGACCGTCAAGACCTCTTGATTTCGCTGGCCCGGGAACACCACGGGGACATGCTGTTACGCGGTCCCGGCTGGCGGCGCGTGCGCGCGCTGTGGCAGACCGGCGCCGATGTCGGTGGCGCGGTCTACGGCGAGAACTTCTCCACGGCCGTCGCCGCGGTCACCGCGAACCTGGTGCTGCTCAATTCCGATAATCGCGATACCCACACCTGCCGCACCTTCGAAGTCCCGGCCGCCGGTGGTCTTTTCGTCGGCGAACGCACCGACGAACACGCCGAACTGCTCCAGGACGAGGCCGAGTGCTACCTGTTCTCCGGCCCGACCGAGCTGCGCGAGATCCTGCGCCGCTGCGCCAAGTATCCCGATCAGGTCGCCAAGGTCGCCGAGGCCGGTCATCGCCGCATCGTGAACGGCGACCACCGGTACGTGGACCGCGCCCGCGAGATCATCGACGCACTGGCATGAGCGGCCGCGCGCACCAGGCCGCACAGTGTAGCCGCGCGCAGCGCCACCCATGCCCGGAACGGCGCAACGGATCTACCGCGCCGGGGGCGAAAAGAACGGCCGCGCAAACGGGTAACGCCCCGGCCCGCGGCGCGGACATACGGGTGATGGGAGAGTGATGGCCTCCGCACAATTCGCTGTATTCCTCGTCGCCGCCGCGCTGGTGACGATCGTCGTGGCCGCGATGTTCCTGCCCGGTGTGGCCCGGGTGTTCCTGATCGCGCAGACCGCGCACTGGTCGCTGTCGTATGTCGCGCGGCCGGTGGTGCTGCTGTGGGTGCAGCCCGTCCCCAGTTACGGCGACAATGTGCCCGATCCGCGGCTCTACGAGTACGGCTACGACGGCGGCATCGCCGCGGTGCTGCAACCGGTCATCTTCGGACTCTGGGTCTATGCCGCGCTGATCATCGGCTACGTGCTGTGGGTACGGCTGCGCCCGAGCGAGACCACTCCGCGCGTAGCGCCTTTCGCGGGCGAGCCCATCTTCACCCAGACCCTTTTCCTGCTCTACGGCGTCGGCACCCTGGGCCGGCTGGCGGCCTACGCCACCGGCACCACCGGCAAGGCGGGCGAACTGGAGAGCCCGAACCCGCTCATCAACCTCGTCACCATTCTCGCCACGCTCGGCGCGGTCGGCCTGATCGTGTTCTACCGCAACGAGTCCGGCCGCACCACCGCGCTGGTGGTCGGCGCGCTCACCTGCGGCGAACTGGTGTGGACCGCCACTGTGCAGTCCAAGACCCCGATCATGGGCGCGGCGCTGGCCATTGCCGTGCGCTTCGCCATGACCGGCTGGACGCGCGTCAAGGTGGTCGGCGTGCTGAGCATCACCGGCCTCGCCATCGGCGGCTTCGGGTGGTTGCAGTCGCTCAAGACCGATGCTGCCGCCAAAGCCGAAGCGGCACAGGTGGATGCGCAGTATCCGACGGTGGTGCACCCTTTCCTGAGCATGCTGCGCCGTTTCGACCTGCTCGAGGCCGCCACCGACTCCTGGTTCGCGGGGCCGAGTTCCTGGCTGACGCCGAGTCAGGTGGCGCAGCACGCTGTGCAGAGCCTGATTCCCACCCAGCTGCTGGGCGCGGAGAAGTTCCGGTCCGGCGCCGCCTGGGCCGAGCAGGTGCGCGGGCGCTCGGTGGACATGTCGACGGTGGAAGTGTCCCTGGCCGAGGGCAATATCAACGAGGGCTATGTGCTGGGCGGCTACATCGGTGTCGCGGTGGGGGTCACGATCACGTTCGTGCTGCTGCTGATCTGGATCCGGGCTCTCTACAGCAGGTACCTGGCCATGGCGATCCTGGGCCTGTCGGTGATCGAGGTCCCGGTCCTGTTCGAGCGCGGCATCCTCGGCACCGTCGAGATGCTCGGCAAATATCTGCAGGCCATGGTGCTGGCATGGCTGGCGTATCTGGTTGTTGGTGAATTCCGAAGACGGATGGAACAGCTGCAGGGGGCACCGATTCCATCCGGGAAAACGAGGACAGCGCAATGGGTTTGATCGACTACTGGCGGCTGCTGCGGCGGCGCTGGCCGATAATCGTGGTCGCGGTGGTGATCTGTACGGGGGCGGCGTACGGATACGCGAGCACCCTGCCGACCGAGTACACCGCGTCCAGTTCGGTGTACGTGTCCATGGCCACCGGGACCTCGGTCAACGACTCCTATCAGGGCGGGCTGGCCGCACAGCAGCGCGTGCGCTCGTACGTGGATCTGGCCTCCAGCGTCACCGTCGCCACCTACGTGCACGATCAGCTGGGCCTGAAGAGCTCGGTGAACGACCTGCGCGGCCGCATCACCGCGGTCTCGCCGCCGGCCACCACGATCATCATCATCACGGTGAAGGACTCCACCGCCGCCGGGGCGCGCGCCCTGGCCGACGAGGTGGTCTCCCAGTTCCGGGCGCTGGTCTCCCGGCTCGAAGTCACCCAGAGCGACGCCGCGCCCGCCGCCCGCGCGGAGGTCATCGACAAGGCCCAGACACCCAGCCAGCCCAGCGGACCGCAGAAGAAGCGCTACTACCTGCTCGGCGTGCTGGCCGGACTGATGGTGGGCCTGGGCGTGGCGATCCTGCGCGACAAACTCGACAAGCGAGTCCGAACCTCCACCGAGCTGGAAGCCTTTCTGCCCGTGCCGATTCTGGGCATCGTCGACGACGGGCGGCCCGGAGCGGCGGGCGAGCTGCGCCGGCTGCGCACCCGGCTCACCGAGGATCCCGCGCTGGTCAGCCTGCTGCTGACCTCGCTGTCGCCGCACTCCGAACCGGATGTGGCGATCGGGCTGGCCCGCACCTTCGCCGATACCGGCGCGCGGGTGGTGCTGGTGGACGCCGACACCACCGGGCACGGCTCGTCCCGGCGCAGTCCGGCGGCCGCGGCGGCGGGACTCTCGGAACTGTTGCGCAACAACGCGACTCCCGCGGGGTTCGTGATGGCCTGGCCGGAGGTGGGGATCACTGTGCTGCCGCTGGGCGGCATGGATTTCCGCACCCCCGACCTGCTGGACTCCGAGCGGTTCAGCGACATCATGTCCAAGCTGCGCAGCGAATTCGACCACATCGTGGTGGAGGCCGCACCCGTCACCGCGGCCGCCGACGCCATCGCGCTGGCACGGCGCGTCGACGCCACCATCGGCGTGATCGAGCTCGGGCAGACCACCTCCGACCAGGTGCGCGGGGCGCTGGCCACCTTCGGCCACGACAACCAGCGAATGATCGGCACGGTCGTCTTCTCGCGGCCGCATCGCAGCGTCGGCGAACTCGTCAAGCATCCGCTCGATCTGGTGAAACGGTGATCGAGGAGGACGGGGGGACAACGGACAACCGGTCGGACGCGGCCGTGCGCCGCCGGCGGCTGCTGGCCGCCGGACTCGGGGCGGCGGCCATCCTGCCGGTCGCGGCCGCATGCGCGAAAACTGATTCCGGCGCAACGGAATTCCGTTCGCCGCAGGTGACCGATCAGCCGTCGGCCCGGAATGTGAAGGACTTCGGCGCGGTCGGGGACGGGAAGGCCGACGACACCGACGCCTTCGCCAAGGCCGCCGCGGTCAGCGACAAGCCGCTGGTGCTCTACATCCCGGCCGGGCAGTACACGCTGAAGAAGTTCCCGGCGCTCGCCGACTACGCGACGGTGCTGGGCGACGGGGCCGATGTCACCACGATCACCTACGAGGGCGATGACACCTTCATCGCACTGCAGCGCAAGCAGCGGGTTCGCTTCTCCCGCCTGGGTTTCTACTTCTCCGGCCCCAAGGCCACCGCGGTGCGGCTGTCGGAGTGCTTCCGCTGTACCTTCGATTCGGTGGTGCTGCGCGGCAACCATCTCAGCGACAACGCGCCCCGATTCCAGGACCAGCGGGGACTGGTGCTGGATCAGAACACCGGGGGCACGACCGTCATCAATTCCGATATCAACAATTTCGGGTACGGGATCGTCACCTCGTGCATCCAGAACTACGTGACGTCCTCGAAACTCACCAACAATCACATCGGGGTGCTGGGCACCGGCGGCGACCACAATGCCGGATTGGCTTTGGCCAATGTCGAATTCGTGTCCGACAACGATCCCAGGACCACCGACAAGCACCTGGTGGTGGACGGCCCCGCGAACGACTGGTGGCTGACCAACGTGTGGTTCGAAGGGGCCGATACCGCGCTGTCCATCGGCGGACCGGCCGGCGGGCCCGCCCAGTTCGGTCTGGTCAACTGCAAGGTGGCCGCGCGCAAGGTGTGCCTGGACCTGATCCACTGCCGCCAGCCGTATCTGGCCAATGTGCAGTTCGATCCGGATCTGGACGCGCCGCCCATCGAGGTGCGGGTGGATCCCAAGGGCGTGGCGGAGGGCACGGCCGTCAACCTCATCTCCGGGTCCTACCAGGACGTGGATCCCAGGTCGTTCCCGGACGGCTGGCACGTCATCGGGCGCGGGGCCATCCACGGCGCGCGCTTCGCCGGGACCACGGTGGCGCAGGCGAGTCAGCCCGATGCCGACATCTTCCAGGTCCAGGACCGGGACGGGACCGTATTGTCGGCCGTATTGAACAGTGGGGCTTATATTTCCGATCGCAGCGAAGGGGGAATCGTGTTGAAGGACTCGGCGGGCACGTACTGGCGGCTGTCGGTGGGCACGGACGGTGCGATCAAGACCTCGTCGCTGGGGAAGCAGCGACCGCACTCGTGAGCGGCGCGGGGGCACGACTGCGACTGGGCCCGGCGCGGCTGCACGGCAGCACCCTGCTGCTGCGGCTGCCGCGCTTCGCCGACTACCAGGAGTGGCGGCGGCTGCGGCTGCGCAATCGCGAACTTCTGGAACCGTTCTGGCACACCTCGCCGCTGGACTGGGACACCCGGCACAGCGAGAAGGCCTGGGTGCGTGAATGTCTGGAGGCGGCGACCAATGCCCGTACCGGGCGGCGGATCGCCACCGTCATCGAGATCGACGGGCGCTTCGCCGGGCAGGTGGAGATCGGCAATATCGATCCGCAGGCCCGGCAGGGCGAGATGGGAATCTGGATCGACGCCCGGATGGGGCGGCACGGATTCGGCGGGATCGCGGCGGGACTGATCCTCGACTTCAGCTTCGAGGTGCTGGGGCTGGAGCGCATCAATGCGCCCATCTCGCCGGGGAACGCGGCCGCCACCAGTGGTGCGGTACAGATCGGGTTCGTGCGCGAGGGGCGCATGCGGCTGCACTTCGATGTGGGCGGGGCGCGGGCCGATCACGATCTGTGGTCGATGACGCGGGCCGAGATTCCGCCCAAGGGATTCACCGAGATGTGGACCGAGCGCACGCTCGAGCATCGAACCCCGCCCCCGGACGAACCCACCCGAGCGCCGGGCGAGAACGGAATACCCGATACTGCAACAGTTTTCGGGGTCCTGGCCCGGTATCGCGCGGGCCAGCTGTGGCGGGCTGCCCGGCAGGCGCTGCCCACCCGGCCCGTCATGCTCCGGCTGACCGGGTTCGACCGGGTGGCGCTGCGCAGCCTCCGGCCCTCCGACGGCCCGGCCCGCGCGACCGCCCGGCGTAACGGTGCGTCCCCGGCGACCGACGGAACCGATAGCACCGGTTCGTCCTGGTGGCGCGAATTCGCCCGCAGCACAGCGGGAGTGCGCTCCCCCGCCGGTCTGCTGCTCGTCCTCGACGCCGCGGGCGCCTATGCCGGGGAGGCCCGGCTGTTCGACCTCGACATGTTCGATCGCAATGCCCGGATGCACATCTGGGCCGATCCCGCCCACGCCGACGACGGAGTCCGCCTGGCGGCAACCCGGGCCCTGCTGGCACACGCCTTCGACCGGCTCGGACTGTTCCGCGTATACACGGCCATCGCGGCCGGGGATACCGCATCGGCTGCGGTCGCCGCCTCGGCGGGACTGCACAAGGAGGGAACCATGCGCAGCTACACCGGACTCGACGGGCACCGCGGCGACCACGAACTGTGGGCCATCACCGCCGGGGGTGCCGATCATGCGTGACTACCGGCGCAGCGCCGCCCTGCAGGCGCGCCTGCACGATCTGGTCCCGGGCGGCGCGCACACCTACGCGCGCGGCGCGGACCAGTATCCGGAGGCCATGGCCCCGATCCTGGTGCGCGGCAAGAGCGCCCGGGTGTGGGACGCGGACGGCAACGAGTACGTCGAGTACGGCATGGGGCTGCGCTCGGTGACCCTCGGCCACGGGTTCGCGCCGGTGGTCGAGGCGGTGGCCCGGACCATCGCCGACGGGGTCAACTTCTCCCGGCCGACCGAGCTGGAACTGTTGGCGGCCGAGGATTTCCTGAGCCTGGTGCCGGGCGCGGACATGGTGAAGTTCGCCAAGAACGGCTCCGACACCACGACGGCCGCCGTGCGGCTGGCGCGCGCGGTGACCGGGCGGGAGGCGGTGGCGATCTGCGAGCAGCCCTTCTTCTCGGTCGACGACTGGTTCATCGGCACCACCGAGATGAACGCGGGAATACCGGCCGTTCCGACGGTGCGATTCCGCTACAACGACCTGGCGTCGCTGGAAACAGCCCTGCGCCGCACCGCGATCGCGTGCGTGATCCTCGAACAGGCCACGGCCCTGGCCGAACCCGCGCCGGGCTTCCTGCAAGGCGTTCGCGCGCTGTGCGACCGGTACGGCGCGCTGCTGGTCTTCGACGAGATGATCACCGGGTTCCGCTGGTCCGCCGGCGGCGCGCAGCGGATCTACGGCGTGACCCCCGACCTGTCGTGCTGGGGCAAGGCCATGGCCAACGGGTTCCCGCTCTCGGCGCTGGCCGGCAAACGCGAGTACATGGAGCTGGGCGGGCTGCGCACCGACGCGGACCGGGTCTTCCTGCTGTCGACCACCCACGGGCCGGAAACCGCGTCCCTGGCCGCCTTCCGGGCCGTCGTGCAAACCTACCGCAACACCGATCCGGTGGCGCGCATGGAGGAATCCGGCCGCCGCCTCGCCGCCGGGGTCAACGCCATTGCCGCGGACCTCGGTATCGGTGACCACCTCGAGGTGGCGGGCCGGCCGTCGTGCCTGGTGTTCCTCACCCGGGACGCGGAAGGTGTTCCCTCCCAGCCCTATCGGACGCTGTTCCTGCAGGAACTGCTGGACCGGGGTGTGCTGGGGCAGTCGTTCGTGAACTCGGCCGCGCATACGGACGCCGATATCGACCACACCATCGACGCCTCCCAGTCGGCGGCCAAGACCTACCGCAAGGCCCTCGAACAGGGCACGGTGGACGGCCTGCTCGCCGGACGGCCGGTGGCTCCGGCGCTGCGGCGCACGGCGGCACCGCGTCGTCTCGCGCCGTAGCCGAGTCCCGCACCGTAACCCCTTCTCGCGCAGTAACCCAGGAGCTGTGATGTCCGCACCCCGGATCGCCCTCGTCCACGAGCGATTCACCGAATACGGCGGCTCCGAGGCCGTGGTCGCCGAGTTCATGAAAACCTGGCCCGGCGCACCGGTTTTCGCGCCCATCGCCGACGCGGAGTGCACGCGCGCACTCTTGGCGGCTGCGGGCCGCTCGATCGAAACGGGCCCGGCGGCAACCGGACTCGTGCACGACACCTGGCTGTCGCGCGCCTACGCGGCGAGCGGGCGGCGGTCGCACGCACCGCTGCTGCCGTTCGTGCCGGGAACGCTGCGCAGTCTTCCACTCGACGGCGAGTACGACGCGGTGGTGGTGAGCCATCACACCTTCGCGACCCAGGCGGTCTTCGCCACCACCGCACCGGTGATCGCCTATGTGCACAGCCCGGCCCGGTGGGCCTGGGACAGCGCGTTCCGGGCGCGGGAGGCCGGAGGACGGGCGGGGCAGGCCGTTCTGATGGCGCTGGGCGCGCTGGCCCGGCGCAACGAACTGCGCGCCGCACCGCGGCTCGCGCACGTGGTGGCGAACTCGCAGGCGGTGGCCGATCGGGTGCGGGACTGGTGGGGATTGCCCGCGTCGGTGGTGAATCCGCCTGTGCGCGTGGAGCGTTTCTCCCCCGATCCGCGCATCGACCGTGAGGACTTCTTCCTGTTCGCGGGCCGGCTGGTGCCCTACAAGCGCCCCGATCTCGCCATTCGCGCCGCCCGCGCGGCCGGGGTGCGCCTGGTGATCCTGGGCGAGGGCCGCTATCGCCGCCAGCTGGAGGCACTGGCGGGCCCGGAGACCACCTTCCTGGGCGCGGCCTCCGACGAGGTGCTGCAGGACATGTACCGCCGCTGCCGGGCCCTGCTCATGCCCGGCGTGGAGGACTTCGGCATCGTCCCGGTGGAGGCCATGGCCTGTGGCGCACCGGTGCTGGCGGTCGGTGAGGGCGGGGCGCTCGACACCGTCGTGCCCGGTATCTCCGGCGAACACATTCCGACCGGTTCCGATGATTCGGTGGTGGCCGGCTTCGCCCGGGTGATGCGCGATTTCGACCCGGCCGACTATCACCCCGAAACCATCCGCAAGCACGCCGTCACCTTCTCCCCCGAGGCCTTCCGCGCCCGAATCGCGGACATTGTGTCGCGCAATTCCCGCTGACCGACTATGCATTGAATCCGAACGGATTCGAGAACAGCGGAACAGGGTGAGGCAGTGGGTGGTGTCGGAGCGGTATCCGGCGCGCTGGTGACCGGTGGGGCAGGGGATGTCGGGCGCGCGGTGGCGCGGCGGCTGGTGGACGCCGGACGGCCCGTGTGGGTCGCGGATGTGGATGCCGAGGGTGCGCGTGCGTGTGCGGCGGAGCTGGGGGCGGAAGCCACTGCGCTGGAACTGGATCTGACGAGCGCGGAGAGCATCGAAGCGGCCGCCCGGACGGTCGGCGGGCGGGTCTCGGCGGTGGTGCACTGTGCCGGGGTCGCCGTCGTGGAACCGTTCCTGGACAGCGGAACCCTCGCCTGGGACCTCATGTTCCAGGTGAATCTGCGCGGGCCCATGCGCCTGACCCAGCTGCTGCTGCCCGGCATGCTCGACGTCGAGGCCGCCCGCATCGTGTTCGTCGCCTCCGACGGCGCGCGAGCCGGCGCCTTCGGTGAAACCGTCTACGCCGCATCCAAATCCGGCCTGTTCGGTTTCGCCAAATCTCTCGCCCGGGAGGTGGCCCGCGACGGCGTCACCGTCAACGTGGTCTGCCCCGGACCGCTGGAGGGCAACATGGTCGCCCACGCCATGGCCGATCATCCCGAAACCCTCACCGCCCTCGAAAAATCCATCCCCCTCAAACGCCTGGGCCGACCGGACGAAGTAGCCTCCCTCATCGCATGGCTGGCAAGCCCGGAAGCCAGCTACGTCACCGGCCAGCTGATCAGCGTCAGCGGCGGCATCACCATGCAGTAGGAGTTGCCCATATGCCCTCTCTCCCCCTCGTCGACGCCCACATGCACCTGTGGGACACCGGTACGCATGCCTGGTATCCGGGCCTGGCGAGATTCGCCGCCGCCGGACGACCCGACATCGCGCAGAACTTTCTACCGGCCGACTTCGATCGGGGGCTGGGATCGATCGAGGTGGCCGGGCTGGTGCACGTGTCGGCCACCACCGCGCCGCATGCCTATCTGGACGAAACCCGTTGGGTGGACGGCATTGCCGCGGCCGGGTCGCGACCGTACGCGATCGTCGGGGCCGTCGATCCCACCCTGCCGACGACCGAGCTCATCGCGCATCTCGACGAGCAGGCCCGCACCGAGCGGTTCCGCGGGGTACGGGTTTTCGAAGGGCTGTCGCCGAATACGCCTGCGGCCGATGCCCTCGCGAGCTGGCTGCAGGAGCACGACGCGGTCTTCGATCTGGTGACCGAGCCCGGCGAAATCCTCGACTGGATCGACTTCCTGGCCGGGTACCCGGAGCTGCGGGTGGTGCTCGAGCACCTGGGGTTCCCGCAGGGGCATTCCGCCGAGGCCCGCTCCGCCTGGCACAATGCGATCTCCTTGGCGGCCAAGGAGACTCAGTGGCTGTGCAAGCTCTCCGGGTTCGGGCTCATCTGCCGGGATCTGGCGTGGCCGTCGCTCGAGTACTGGCTGGAATCGAGTGTGGCGCTGTGGGGGTGGCGGCGGCTGATGTTCGCGTCCAACATGCCGGTGGATTCGCTGGCCGGGACCTACACCGAGCTGGTCTCGGCGATCGACCACATCGTCACCACCGACGCCACCGATCAGGAGGCGGAGTTCTTCTACCGGGCCAACGCACTCGACACCTACCGCCTGAAATAGGCGACGCGGCTAGCGGTTCGGCAGTGATCGGGGCAGCCCGAAGCGTGGGAGCACGGCGGTGTCGAACCTGGTCAGCCCGCTGATCCGGTCACCGGCGAGGGTCAGGACATAGAGGCCGGTGCCGTGGGCGGTGCCGTCGGGGCCGCGCAGATAGGCCCCGAACGCCGGCTGGCCATTGGCGCTGGTCGCCACCAAATCGAAGCGGCGGCCCGCGCCGAATATCGCTGCGCAGAAACGGGTTACGACCTCGATGCCGGCGTATTCGAAGGGCATCGGCGGCATCGACATGAACACGTCGTCGGTCAGCAGGGCCACCAGCGCGTCCAGATCGGCGGACTCCCACGCGGTGGCGAACTTCGCCGCGACCGCGTCCTGCGCGGCCGAACGCGGGGCCGATTCCCCCTCGGCGGTCGCGGGCAGCCGGTGCCGCAGGCCGGTCCGGGCCCGCTTGAGTGCGCTGTTGACCGAGTCGACGGTGGTGTCGAGCATGCCCGCCACCTCCGCCGCGGGGAATCCCAGGGCGTCACGCAGGATGAGGACGGCCACCTGGCGCGGCGGCAGCAGCTGCAGGGCCGTCACGAAAGCCAGTGAAATGGACTCGGTCTGCTCGAGGCGGGCTTCCGGGCCCAGCGGCATCGCGATCGCACCCGCCACCAGATCTTCCGGGAGCGGTTCGAGCCAGACGATCTCGCCGAGCCGGGTCGGCTCCGGTGGCTGTACATGGGGCACGTTCCACTCCTCGGCCGGTCGCCGGCTCGCCGAGCGGCGCGCGTTGAGGCAGCGATTGGTGGCTATCCGGTAGAGCCAGGTCCGTAGCGAGGCACGCTCCTCGAAGCCGTCCAGGCCGCGCCACGCACTCAGCAGCGTTTCCTGCAGCGCGTCCTCGGCGTCCTGCAGGGACCCCAGCATCCGATAGCAGTGCACCAGCAGCTCACGCCGGTACGGCTCGGTCAGCTCCGCGAACGCCGCGCTGCTCCCGGCCCGCGCGGCCACCATCGGATCGTCGACTGCCACTCTCGCCACCTCTTCCGTCTCGAATGCTCGTGCATATCGACACCGGCCCGGGCGCGAACTGGGCGGTGCGTGCGCGCCCAGTTTCGGCGGGCTCCGGTTTCTACCTCAGCAGCAACCGAACACACCGATCAAGGAGACCCGCATGGGCACGATCGTCATCACCACCAATGTCAGCCTCGACGGCGTCGTCCAGGACCCCGACGGCCGGGAGGGCTTCGCCCGCGGCGGCTGGTTCCCGGCGCCCGCCGGCACCGATTTCCAGGCCTGGGCCGAACTCGAGACGCGGGAGGCGCTGGGCGCCGACGCCATGCTGCTCGGCCGCCGCAGCGACGAATGGTTCGCGCCGCGATGGAATTCCCGCACCGGGGTCTGGGCCGACACCTTGAACAGCCTCCCCAAGCATGTCGTGTCCTCGACCACCGAACCCCCGCGGTGGGTCAACGCGACGGTCCTCAAAGGCGACGCCGTCTCCGAGATCGCGGCACTGAAGCGGTCCGTGGCGGGCGAGATCATCGTCTACGCCAGCTATGAGCTGGTACGCACACTGATCGAGCACGACCTGGCCGACGAACTTCGCCTCGTCGTGTTCCCCGTCGTCCTCGGCGAGGGTAAACGTCTCTTCGATCGGACCACCGCCGCGAAACCGTTGCGTCTCATCGAGACTCGGCAGATCGGTGACGGCCTGGTGTACTACGCCTACGAATTCCTCCGCGACGCCTGAACCCATGGTCGGAGGGCTCAGCCGCCCGCCCGGCGGCTGGGCCCTCCGACTCCGGTTTCGACAGCCCTTTACCGGGAGCCGCCGCTCGTGCCCGTTATGTCCTGTACCGGAACAGAATTCGGCCGCGGGTGAGGTCGTAGGGGCTCAGTTCCACGAGAACGCGGTCGGCCGGGAGGATCTTGATGTAGTTCTTCCGGATCTTGCCGCTGATGTGCGCGAGGACCTGATGCCCATTGGGCAGTTCCACCGTGAAGGTGGCATTGCGCAGGCACTCGACCACGGTGCCCTCGATTTCTATTCCCTTTCCGGTCTTGGTCATCGCAGCACCAGTTCCAGGTTGCTGTTCACGCGCCGGGCGCCGATGCCGTCGAACAGTGCGGTGGCCGCCGCGTTGGATTCGTTCACCTCGGCCGAGGCGGTGGCGATGCCGCGGTGGTGCAGCGTGGACAGGGTGTGGGCCAGCATTGCGCGGGCGATGCCGCGGCGCTGCTGGTCGGTCCGGACCGCGATCAGCCCGATCCGCGGTAGCCGGGTCACCTGCACCACGCGGAGCAGGCCCACGTAGTGGTCGCGCTGGGCCGCTGCCACGTATTTCGCCCGGTCCACGATGGTGTCACCGTCGTACCCGCCCAGGATCTCGGCCGGCATCTCCTGCCAGCCGACCGCCGCCGCCACCTCGTCGCGGATGACCCGGTCCACGGCGCGCAGCGGTTCCGCCGCCGCGCGCCCGGCCGGCACGATCGTGATGTCCGGTGGCGGGAGGACCGCATGCGGCCCGGTGCCGGCGGGATCGGTGGGGATCAGGTACTCCCATTCCCGGCGCCGGATCGTGAAACCGGCTCGCGCCCACCGGGACAGCAGGTCGGCGTCGTTCTCGTCGACCACGGTGTGCAGTGGCCTGCGCAGAGTGGGGAGCATCGCGGCCGCGAGTTGGTCGAACACCGCGTCGTGCCAGGCGTCGATGCTGACGAACAGCCGTCCGTCGGGTCGTGTCGAAAGATCGCCGCACCCGACGACCAGGTCGTTCTCCACGGCTTGCCATCGGTTCAGCGCGACCCGGGTGATCGCGGCGGAATCGCCCGCACGCGAAGAGATATCCGAAGTATTCATCGTCGTCACCTTTCGGGATTGCCTTGTCAGGCAGGCGCTCCCGGCGACAACTACAGCGTTCGCCAATCCGTGACGACGAGGGGGAGCCCCCACATCGGTACTGTGTTCATGGGTCTCACCTCCTCGCCTGATGTCACGGTAGGCAGCAGGCTAGCAGACCGAATCGCGGTCCGCGCAAGGTATTTTCCGCCACGGACCGAAGAGGAAGCACACGAATGGGCTGTCTCAGCGACGGGATCGCATGGTCAGAATGCCCACGACCCAGCCGATGGCGAAGGTCGCCAGCAGCACCAGCCACATCGGCGAACGGATGGTCAGCAGCAGGAATTCGATGTCCACCCGGTGCCGGTTCTCCGCGATGAAGATCACCGCCAGCACGGTGAGGACGATCGCGATCCACTGCTTCATCGAGATCTTCGACAGCAGTGAGGGTTTGGACGACTCGGTCACCTGATCCTCCTGTCGAGGTGAGGGGGCGGATCGGAGTCCTCTCGGACCACGTAGTCCGACGCTAGTCGCCCCGATCGGACGCCTGCCTCAACCGCACCGCGATTCGGCCGATTCGTTACCTGCCGAGCGTCGGCACCCCGGCGGCCGTGCGGCCGGGCCGGTTACCTTCTCGCGGCGGCCCGCGTCATACAGGGTGGCGACCGACATCGACCGGGGTCGCCGGACCGAGGAATGGAGGACAGGGTGCTGTCGAATATCTTGTATGTCACCGTCTATGTGACCGATCAGGACCGGGCGCTGCGGTTCTACACCGAAGGGCTCGGGCTGGAGAAGCAGGTGGACTATGCCGGGCCCGACGGGCGGTTCCTGACCGTCAGGGTGTCCGGGAGTCCCGTGGAGATCATTCTGTGGCTGCTTCCGGAGGCGGCCGGGCAGCCGACCGGGGGGCCGGAGGTGGTCGCACCCGGGCCGCTCATTCTCGAATCGGACAACTTGTGGAAGGACTTCGAGGTGCTGCGGGAAAGGGGCGTGACGTTCGTCGATCCGGAACCGGTGGAGTATCCGTTCGGGGTGCGCATCGAGGCGGTGGACCCGGATGGGAACCGGATCTCGCTGCGGCAGCAACGGCGGGGACGGTAGCCATGGCCGGATCCGGCTCGACGGACCCGGTGGCCGCGGCCTTCGAGGCACAGCGCGATCGGCTGCGGGCGGTCGCGTACCGCGTCCTGGGCTCGCAGGCCGATGCCGAGGACGTGGTGCAGGAGGCCTGGATGCGGCTGGCCCGCCAGGACGCCGCCGCCATCGACAACCTCGCGGGCTGGCTCACCACGGTCGTCGGCCGGATCAGTCTGGACCTGCTGCGCTCGCGCCAGGCCCGGCAGGAGTCGTCCTACGACGGCCTGCCCGAGTTCGTCGTCACCGCCGACCACAGCGCCACCGAGCCGGAAGAGTATGTCGCCCTGGCCGATTCGGTGGGCCTGGCGCTGCTGGTCGTCCTGGACTCGCTCGGCCCCAGCGAGCGCCTGGCCTTCGTGCTGCACGACATGTTCGCGGTGCCGTTCGCCGATATCGGCCGGATCCTCGGCAAATCCGCCGATGCCAGCAAGATGATCGCCAGCCGCGCCCGCCGGAAGGTGCAGGGCGTCGGCGAGCACCCGGCCGCCCCCGGGCGCGAACAGCGGGCGGTGGCCGAAGCGTTCCGCCGGGCCGCGGTGGGCGGCGACTTCGAAGCCCTCCTCCGCGTCCTCGACCCGGACGTGCGGCTCACCGTCCACACCCCCGGCGGCGTGTTCGTCACCCTCGGCGCCACCGAGGTAGCCACGCGCGCACGCAGTTTCTCCGGCGCGGTCACCCGCCACCAGCCGGTCCTCGTCGACAATCTGCCCGGCTACATCTCCTGGCGCGAGGACGGCACCCCGCTATCCGTCATGTCCCTCGCCGTCTCCGGCCACCGCATCACCGCCATCACCCTGCTCGCCGACCCGCACCGCCTCGCCGCGATGCACCTACCCGGTTCGGCCTGACTCACCGACCGGCCAGGTCGAGCGCGTCGAGCAGGTTTCCGGTGCGGCGACCAGCCCAGCGGTATCTGGGTAGGCGCGCGCCAATTCGACTCTGCCGCAGCTGCCATCGAGGATCTGAGCGAGGAGGCAGTGGGACCACCGCCCTCCGGGTAGGCAGTGCGGTGGTCCCACATCCGGTCGCCGCAATACGGGAGCGTGTCGAAAGAAGTCTCGAAGTCGCGACCCGAATCCGCCTCGGCCACAGTCGCTTCCGTGAAGACCCGCAAGCCGCGAGATAGGCATGGCCGCGGATGATGATCGACAGTTCGACCAGGAACAGCCCACCGGGCCGGCGCAGTGCGAACATCAGTGAATACGGGCCCGCGCCCGGTCATGGTCGTCGTGAGATACGGATTACTGCACGGCCACACCCTGGCGGGCCGAGCCGAACATACTGCCGCCCAGTCGCTTTCGCGCTGGTCAGGAGGCCGCGAATGGGAGGCCACAATCGACTTGACGAATTATGTTCCGCGGTGCCATTATTGAAATGGGAAGACACCGGAATATCGGTGTCGATTTCTTTGCGCCTCTCGACATCTGTTGACTTCGGGTGTAATTTGAGATTTCGCGCCTGGGCGGGTGCTGTCCGACTCTCGAAATGTGAAATGACCGTGGAAGGTCGCGCTGTCTGCGTGCGGCTTCATCCACCCGTTGTTGTCGAGTCATGTTCGGACGGCCGGCGCCGGTGCGCGTGAATTACGGCCACAGGACAAGCAGATACCGCGACCGACCGCCTCGTGCGGGCGGCGCGAGGTGCTGGAAGGACGCATTTTGGCAGTCTCGAATCAGACCGAGCGGGTTTCGTTCGCCACGGTGACCGAGCCCCTGGCAGTTCCGGATCTCCTGCAGGTGCAGACCGATTCGTTCGGCTGGCTGATCGGCGCGCGCGATTGGCGCGCCCGGACGGCCGTGCACGGCGCCACGCGCGCCAGCGGGCTGGAGGAGGTCCTCGACGAGATCAGCCCCATCGAGGACTTCGCGGGAACCATGTCGCTGACCCTGTCCGAACCCCGCTTCGAGGACGTCAAGACCTCGATCGAGGAGTGCAAGGACCGGGATCTGACCTACGCGGCACCGCTTTTCGTGACCGCGGAGTTCATCAACCACAACACCGGGGAGATCAAATCCCAGACGGTATTCCTGGGCGATTTCCCGATGATGACCGGCACGGGCACCTTCGTCATCAATGGCACCGAGCGCGTGGTCATCTCGCAGCTGATCCGCTCCCCCGGCGTCTATTTCGACGAGAGCATCGACAAATCCACCGAGAAGACACTGTATTCCGCGCGCGTCATCCCCTCCCGGGGTGCGTGGCTGGAGTTCGACGTGGACAAGCGCGACACCGTCGGCGTCCGGATCGATCGCAAGCGCCGGCAGCCGGTGACGGTCCTGCTCAAGGCGCTCGGCTGGACCAGCGAGCAGATCGCCGAGCGCTTCGGCCACTCCGGCATCATGCTGACCTCGCTGGAGAAGGACAACACGCCCGGCACCGACGAGGCGCTGCTGGACATCCACCGCAAGCTGCGCCCCGGTGAGCCGCCGACCAAGGAGTCCGCGCAGACGCTGCTGGAGAATCTCTTCTTCAAGGAGAAGCGCTACGACCTGGCCCGCGTCGGCCGCTACAAGGTGAACAAGAAACTCGGCATCCACACGGCCGAGGCGATCGGCTCGCCGGTGCTCACCGAGGAGGACCTCGTCACCATCATCGACTACCTGGTCCGGCTGCACGCGGGCGAGAAGGTGATGACCGCGCCCGGCGGCATCGAGGTCCCGGTCGAGGTCGACGATATCGACCACTTCGGCAATCGCCGGGTCCGCACCGTCGGCGAGCTCATCCAGAACCAGCTGCGGCTGGGCCTGTCACGCATGGAACGCGTGGTGCGCGAACGCATGACGACCCAGGACATCGAGGCCGTGACCCCGCAGTCGCTGCTGAATATCCGCCCGGTCGTGGCGGCGCTGCGGGAGTTCTTCGGCACCTCCCAGTTCTCGCAGTTCATGGATCACCGCAATCCGCTGTCGAGCCTCACCCACAAGCGGCGGCTCTCGGCGCTCGGGCCCGGCGGGCTCAACCGGGAACGCGCCAGCCTCGAGGTGCGAGATGTGCACTACAGCCACTACGGCCGGATGTGCCCGATCGAGACGCCGGAGGGGCCGAATATCGGCCTGATGGGGTATCTGTCGGTGTATGCGCGGGTCAATCCGTTCGGGTTCATCGAGACGCCGTACCGGCGGGTGACCCACGGCCGGGTGACCGACGAGATCGACTACCTGTCCGCCGACGAAGAGGACCTGCACGTGGTGGCGCAGGCCAACGAACCGCTGGATGCGGCGGGGCGCTTCGTGTCCGATCGAATCGCGGTGCGGCGCAAGAACTCCGAAGTCGAGCTGGTCCATGCCGCCGCCGTCGACTACATGGACGTGTCACCGCGCCAGATGGTGTCGGTGGCCACCGCCATGATTCCGTTCCTCGAGCACGACGACGCCAACCGTGCCCTCATGGGCGCGAACATGCAGAAGCAGTCGGTGCCGCTGATTCGCTCGGAGGCGCCACTGGTGGGCACCGGTATGGAAATGCGGGCGGCGATCGATTCCGGCGATGTCGTGCTGAACGAGAAACCCGGTGTGGTGGAGGAGGTTTCGGCCGATTTCATCACCGTGATGCACGATGACGGCACTCGCCGCAGCTACCGGCTGCGGAAGTTCGAGCGTTCGAACCAGGGCACCTGCGCCAACCAGCGTCCGATCGTGGACGAGGGTATGCG